>JAEZKA010000091.1 GCA_023436225.1 Bacillota bacterium | reverse complement strand
GAAAAAAAGCATTCCTCTGTCCTTGTTGCATGAGTGAAAAGTTAAACAGATATGCCTATCACCCAACATAATACCTTTCAACTTAATATTTCAATTATTCCCGATAAGCTATTTATGGGGAAAGGGGAACTATGCTCATTTTATCTTGTTATACTCTTATTTCAAAGAAAACTTTCATCTTTTTAGTTTTTCTTTATCTAAATCATTAATTTTATCGAACCATTTGGAATAAAAAAAGAGTTTCATTAGAGGATATCTACCCCTTTCAGGATCCGGAAAAACATGAGGTGTTTTATGCGGTTATGGATTTACCACAAAAATACCGGCTCATCATCCACCTATACTATTATGAAGAGCTGTCAACCAAGGAAATAAGCAGTGCCCTAAATATAAAAGAAAGTACAATAAGGTCACTATTATTTAGAGGAAGAAAAATGCTGAAAGGCATTTTGGAGGTAGAATATGAGTATAAGCCAATATAAGAATTCTATGGACGAAATAAAGATAAGGATATTTACCGCGGAAGAATTGATGACAAAAAACAGTAAATGGGCTAAAAAAACAAGAATAAAGAAATTATCTCTTGCCTATGCATTAATCGCTTTGTTATTCATCAACTTATTACTACATGTGACTCTATCCGGTCACAATACTGTAATTACTGTTACTGCGTATGCTGCTGAAAACGAGATGGAATTATCGAGGGATTTTGTTGACTTCGAATTAAATGCCTTACCGCTTGATGGCGGATCGAGTGAGATCGATTGCTATATCAATTATAATATTAATTTCCGATGTGAGGGTCAGGATATCAAGTCGATTACCTATACCTGCTCCGATCAGGAGGTAACCAGAGATAATCGAGCAAGTGCCGCTGCCTATTATGTGGAGAATATGATCATACCACTTGATGATTTTGACGATATAAAGCATAGCAATGATACTTTATATGGTTACTATACTCCGGGGGAAAATACCGCAAATGTAACTAGATTAATCGGTAATACCTACAGTGTTAATTATGAAGATCAGAATAGTATTCAATATGGATTAATCATAGCAGCGAGGGATGATGATGCCTATCACTATTCCATTGAGGAAACCATTATAAAGCTCGATATCCATTTTAATAACGGATCCGTTCAGCATAGAAGAATTATTATCAAGCCCAGTCAGGATGCATTTTCTGATATTCAGATTCGGATGCAATAGCTTAAATTATTAGGTTTAAGATCGCGCCCATGCTGGGAGTAACAAAAGAAGTGGTATTCCGAGATTGACATACCACTTCTTATTCATTTGCTGACGCATACATACGAACAATGTCTGTAAACAGGAATCGAAAAAGCTTACTTATTCCGGTTCATAATTCATAATATGTCTGCAAAATACATGTTTGATTTTTACTAACCGTGAAGCCCCTTGGACTGTCGTTCCATATCCTCAACAACAATATCATAAATTTCACCTATGGAAGCGCAATACTCAAGCAATTTCCAGGGGGTGTTCGTATGAAAATGAACTTTAATCAATGTCTCATCTCCAACTGCAAGTAAGCAATCCCCTTCCAAATTCTTTGTGATATATTCATTGATATCATCTTCTGAAAGGTTATCTCCTTCAATCAATAATTGTGTATCATATCGAAATTCAAGCATAATTATTCTCCTTTACTGACAATACTGTTTCAACAGTATATCTATTATAAATCAAGTATACTTAAAATGCCACCATAACAAATCATTTATGCGGACTTGTTCCTATATCAGCACTTCTTTCGTAAATAGATTGATCCTCTGTAAAACCGGAAGAGGCACGCTATACGAATTTCTCAGATGCCTGTGTTCAGGCATTGTTCGCATATATACGTCCTCATAGATACAAGCAAGCTTGCAGAATGTGAATAGACCGCGTTTGTTCACATTTCTCACATTTGCTTACGCGCACATCACAAAAAACTGGTGTAGGAGATATATGATATCTCTTACACCAGTTAACAATCGAATGGATCTGTTAACAACCTGATTGATTCGTTAAAAAATCAATCCATTCCTCATCCGTTTACTTCTTTATGTAATATTGATCCAGAAAAGCCTTTCCGCAACCAATCAGATGGGAATCATCCGGATTCGAGGAGCAGTATATCTTGACCAGGGAGTCTACCTCTTTTAAGCTTTCCTTTAAACTCTCTTCAAATAAGGAATAGGCTTTTGAAATCTGTCCACCCATTACCAGGCATTCCGTTTCAAGCTCCTCCAGGACCGGTTTTAGGACCTCTCCCAGCATACTACCGGTTTCCTCAAAAATCCTTTGTGATACAGGGTCTCCAGATATTGCTTTCCTTGCTATATCCACTACGTCCAAGCCTTCCGATCCATCCTGTGCTTGCTCCTGGTAGCGTCGAATTATTCCTCTGCGCGATATGTAATCCTCAGCTATACCGTCACGGTAGGGCTTATTATACAATGGGATTGCGGGTCCTTTTTGTGCATTGGATAGTATTCTTCCATCCTTCATACATGCAAATCCCAATCCGGTTCCCAGCATAACTCCAGCTGCATTTTGATATCCCTGTGCCTCACTCATCCAAGCTTCTCCTTGCATGAAGGCAGCGGAATCATGAATAAAATGAATCGGCAGCTCGCCTGCAATCTCCTGAATCCATGGCTTTAATGGAATGCCATAAATTGCTTCAAACTTATGTTTCATCTTACTAATACATTGGTCAAAATCAAAAGGCCCTGGGGTATCTACACTGACACCTAAGATATTAAGCTGATTCCTTTTTGCATTTTCCTGTTGCTTTGCCACAATTGACTGATAAGCATTACGAATCGCTTCAGCCATCCCCTTGGAGTCTATCCTTATTGAATACCGACTTTCTTCAATAATGGACCACTGATCATCTTTACAATTAGCAATCAAAGCAGATTTAAAGTAAGTACCTCCGGCATCAATTACTAATACTGCGTCGCCCCTGCCAATCATAGCTCTGGCTTGAGCATTGTCTTATGCTCAACAATCGTAGTTTGTGGCTTAAGATTGATAATTTCGTATTCGCCGAAGGCTGCGGGTACAACTACAATATCCAGATAGTTCTGTATAAAGCTGTATTCCGGATGAGCCTTAGACCGAATTAATACCTGTTCGCCATCTACCAGAGTCAGAACATGAAAGCCGCCATTGGTATTATCTTCAATCTTGTTAATAAATCTCATATTCCTTAAGGAGAAATACAACAAATCATGTTCCCCGACAACAAATTCTTCCCAACCTTCGCCGGAACGAACTACTCTGCTGCCTCCATTTACGAGGTTTTGATTGACCCATTCCTTAGTACGGCTGCGATCAAGTACCTTATCGCCGTGATAAGTATGAATTGGTCGTTGGTTACCATCAAAGTCTTTACGTAGATAGTCATACATTTTGTAGGTGTAAGAGCCTACTGTCAGGCTACCGATTTCCAATATTACCTGATTTCGCCCGGATGCATGGATAGTACCAGCAGGTATCATCACCTGTGTTCCCGGTTTGGAGTCTACTGCATACACATATTTCTCATAATCAACAGGTGTACCTTCCTTTTCTGAACGGCGTGCATCGGCGATGAACTCATCTCCAGCTGTTTCTGTTTGGAAGCCCAGATAGGTCTTTGCCCCCTGTCCAGCCTCTACGATATAATAGCTTTCATCCTGTCGACCCAGCTCGCCATTATTCTCCTTTACATATTGCTCTCCCGGATGGCATTGGATGGACATATTGCCACTGGCATGATAGGTATCGTCATAATTAAATCTTACCGGGAAGTAATAACCGAATTTATCCACACTTTCCTTTCCCATCAATTTCTGTCCCTGGCTCTGTACCAAGGTGAAGAAGGGGAATTCAAATTTGTTACCGTTAAAATCTAATACAATACTTACCTCCATCGGAATCATGTCAAACACCCAAGCACAATTTTTCATTTCCTTAGGAAGATTTCTGATGCGTTGAATGTGGTAACCTCCCCACACTCCCTCCAGATAGACCGGTTTGCAGCGAAGTGGATAACACATTGCTTTTTCAAATATCTGTTCTAAAACCTGCACAGGAAGCAAGGTCATATTCTGTGTATCATTTGCGATTACATAATCCTCAAGCTGGTGGTTATGGATCAGATCAAATCTTTGCTTTGCCGCCAACTCAAAATCCACATAATAGCATCTCCTAGCCATCATCTTAAATGGCAATGCCTTTTTTGTTCCGATATTCAGGTACTCTCCCCGTTTCAAACGCAGCATAGCATTCATCGGTGTAATATCCAGATAAACCTTATGATCATAGAGACTGCGGAGAGTTTTACAGAAGGCACCGCTGCCCCAGACCAACAGAATTCCCTCTGAAGTATTTTTAAAGTTTTGAATTGTTTCAACCAATTCATATAACTTATGACCATCCATTAAGTCCTCGTATTCGCCTTCAAAAAGCTTGCCATACAGCAGCACCGGATCCTTGACCCTATCCTCCGGTAGATACTCATGAGACAGCATATTGGTCAAGTCTTCTTCGTCAAGGTATAGCTGATCTATATTAAGTGATTGGCCACAAATATTGCGAATGCCCAGCTGTTGCTCCAGCATCCTGTGAAATGTTCCAAGGGGAGTGGTTGCATAGCCATCGATTCCTATGACGCAGGTCTTTTGATTTTTCAATGTTACTGCAGCTTTTTCAGCAATTTTTATTGCACATTCCATAGTCCCTTTGGCTGCCAGATGAAGATCTATCCCCTCACTGTCCAATTTATTAAATGCGTTAGGATCATCATATGGATATGGATTAAACATAAAACTCATAGTGCTTTCCTCTCTTTCTGTTCTTCCGTTAATGTATGAAATAAAAGTCAAAATTCATAATTGCTGCCAGCTGCTGTAATTCATTGATATAATCGCCATCAACAATTCCATAATGCTGTGTAACCCCGACATTAATCAATTGATTGAACAGCACCTCCGGTCTCAAGGTCTTATGTCTGAACTCAGCATGAGAATAGCTAGCAAGATAATGCTTGGTTGGTAATGCATCGACAAGGGTACATACCATCTTCATTCTGCCATCCTTTTCTGACATATGAAGCATGGTTTTCTCTCCCTCTGGGAACACATACCAGGCAAATGGTGCTCCTGCATATTTATAATTGGTTTTAGCAAAGCGTTCATCTCTGGCAACGATTGTATTCTCCTGACAGCCTGTATAGTCGTTAGGACCTGCATGCCCTGCTGCAAAGCAATTCCGTTGTTTGATTACATAGAAGGGTTCAATAAAATTAGCCTTCTTTCCGCTGAATAATTTAAGAATATAGACAGCTAAGCCACCTCCGATATCCCCTTCGGGAACTACGGTAAGATCTAAATCTTCCCTGGTTGGGCAAAATCCCGGACGCAGACCAACTTTTTGGAATAGAACAGGATCAATATCATTCAACACGGTTAAATCCAGGTGAAATTCCTTGGAGAGCTTTTCCAAAGCCATGGATGCTCTGACAGAAGCTTCGAATTTAACCATATCCACATTCGGATAGAATTGATACTGTTTTTTTATTCGATCCGTCACTTCCGAAAGCTCTTCCTCCGTAATTGTATCAATCTTATCCACTAGCTGAGAAACGGATAAGAACCGGATTTCCGGACCAATCTTCATGAAAATGTTGTAAGGGTCCATATAGGTAGACCACATAACCTCATTAAATGAAGCTAAAAGTCCCAATGTAGTATCCTTCAGTGCATTTCTTACCCTCGCCGCATTGGAAAATATCTTGAGTTCTTCCTTTACCTGCTCCATGTCACCGATAAATGTTTTACTCATGGGTCTGTTAAATCTCTGCATATCTCCTGATGCTTCCTGAACGCCTACCAGACTTCCAGCCGATAAAAATTCTACAAACTGATCCTCGTCATTGGTATCGGTAATCTCTACTGCCTCTCGTATAATACTTGTAAAGAAGATTGGAACTGTTGGCATATCCCTTAAAAAGCGAATCCACGCAAAATCCTCTGCCCATGATAAAAATGCAGCAACAACACAGTCCACCTTTTCGTTGTAGAAAAGATCCATCGCGCTCTTTACATCTTCTCTTTTATAGATAATATCATCGTATACTATGTCGCCGATTTCTTGAAAGGAACGAACAATATCCTCGCTCTCCTGTAATTTGCGTTCCTGATAGGTTCCATGTGTGGTTCCTTTTCCTAATTCTTTAAAACGAGGGGAACCGATTAATAGTAAACCAATTTTAGGTTTTCTTTCCTTCCTCATCTACTTTAACCTCCTAGAGTCTACTCTTCCGGTCTAAAACATCTATCGTAACCGGTATATCATACGCCTGTCATCTTTTTAATATAATTCTGCAACGTCAATCTCATTGGCGCCTATCTGTTTTGTGCATGTCAATCCGTTTCCTGAGACTGTAACAATCTGAGCCTTCTCGGTCGGATTCCATAATGCAACTACCAAACGGCCATCACAGGAGCGGTAGCTTTTTCCTAAAACTTCAGAATTATCAATTGAAAATCCTTCATTATCAACAAATCTACCCTTCAAAAGAAAATCAGAATATTTTTCTCTTAGGCTATTAATATATTTTAAATAAGCCGCATAGTTCGGAATATCCGACAGACTTCCACAGCAACGATGAATTGTCATATCAAATCGCAACCCGTATAGGAAGCTGTGGTTTGCATAGGTAAGATAATTATTCTCATCTTCTCCGCATTCACGATTAGTCATAATACATTCCGGGAAGGTATATCGGTACAGCTCAAGCATATGATCCTTCTTCGGCCTGGTATCGGCTCCCTGGGCAATATCCATATGTTGAGCAAATATATCGATATTATCCTCCATCATGATTATTTTATCTTCACCCCTGGAGCGTATATACTCATGGATTTCCTTGAATTTTTCATCCTTATTGGCAAAAGCAAGGTTTGGTTTCTTATGTCCATGACGCTTATCATAGCAGAAATATGCAGGATGTCCGCCCAAATCAAGAAGCACACCGTCAGCGCCCAAATCCAAGCAGTATTCACTGGCTTTGATCATACATTCTTGCCATACCTCGGACGAAGGACAGGCATAATACATTGGCATTGCAGGATTGGCCACCTTACGGTAGGTACCTTCACCACAATAGGTCTCGGAAAATGGTACTTCCGTTCCCCAATAGGATTTTATGGTAGCTTCCTCTCCCTTGCCGCTTTTATAAAATTCACTTTGTCTATCAATCAGTAAATAGCTTAAGAACATAACTACCTTGCCGCCTTTGGAATGTACGTAGTCAATGCCCTCCTGCAGTACCTTCCTACCGCCCATACGTTCATCTATCACATAATCCGGCCACATTCTGGCAAATCCGCCTTTTTCCCAACCCAATAAGAATAACGTATCCATTCCTGCTGCCGCTGCTTCATCATATAAGGATGGAATAGCACTGTAGTCCCAGTTCAGTTCCCCATGATGCTGTTTTAAGATAACACGCAGCCAGCCTTTAAATTGTTTCACCCAATCCGGCTGAGCAGGAGCCCTCCAGCCCGTGGTCTCAATCCAGCTGCGATATTTTTGTGCCCCTACATGCCAATCACCCGTATGTGGAGCGTATACGATTGGCTCACTTTGCCACTTCTCACCTGGTTCTGTCATCGGATAAAAGATTCCGCCCAATCTCAGAATATTCAGCTTAGTATCCCGCTCTACATGGAGGCAGACAGTCTGATGGGATGCATTATGTATACCAACATAAAGTCCTTCCTCCTCATTATACAAATCGTACCACTGCATGCTTTGCCGACCCGGATAAAGTCCATCCATATCCGTATGGAACTGGTCATGACGTTCATATTTGCGGAACCCTGCATAAATTGAAAGATCAGAATAGGCCGGATTCTCAACCTTTCTTCCCAAATCAAATGGCCAGGTTAATTTATCCCTCTTTGAATCCCCGGATAAGGACCGTACTCCAGAGACTGCCGTAATCTGAAGCTCTTGAACAGGAACAAGATCCCTGTTTTCTATTGCTGCTGTTACCGATAAATGATCCTCCCGCAATGTAAGCTGTAGACAAAGCTCGATATTCAATACTTTTCCATCTCCCTGAAGAGACGGATATTTCAGTGTCATACTCCTTTTGTCTTCTGATACAATTGCTGTGAAGCTCTGTCCATTAGAATATAGGGGGATTTCTTGACGTTCCCCTTCACTGTATATTAGCTTCCACAAATTACCTGGCATATAGACATACTCATGGCAGGTCTGTTTATTATAGCAGGAAGTTATATTTCCGTTTTCATCAATGACATATCGCATTCTGTTATTTTCAATAATATTCATTTTCCCCTAAACCTTTCATTTTTCGATCATATAATCAAGAAATTGTACTCTTTTTACCATATTTATTATCGTTAGCTTATATTTAATAAGGATTATTTTCATTAACCCTTTAACGATCCGACCATAACACCCTTTGCAAAATATTTCTGCAGGAAAGGGTAAATGCATAAAATGGGAACAGTAGCCACTACAATTAGAGAGTATTTAAGTAGGTCTTGCATACCCTGCATCGCCTCTAAAGCTTCCGGATCTAATAGCGCACTGGAATCAATTGAGTTCATAACAAGTATTTCCCTAAGATATAACTGTAAAGGAAACAGCATCTTATTACTCAGGTAGATCAAAGCATTGAAATAGCTATTCCAATGACCCACTGCATAATACAATACCAGTACTGCAATGATTGCTTTGGACAAGGGCAGGACAATTTTAAAGAAATATCGAGTATAGGAGCAACCGTCAATCTGAGCAGCTTCATACAATTCTGCAGGAATACCGTTCAGAAAGGTACGGGCAATAATCAGATAGGTTACATTAATTGCATGGGGGAAGATCATCGCAGCCCATGTATTAACAAGCCCGAGGTTTTTCATTAATAGATAAGTTGGAACTAATCCTCCTGAGAAGATTAATATAAATGTAAATAAAAATGAGAAAATCTTTATTCCAGGAAGCTTCTTACAGGACAGCGCATATGCAGCACTCATTGTCAAAAACAGGTTCAGAGAAGTACCTGCTACGGTATAAAATAAAGTATTTCGGTATCCAATCCACACGCTGTCATAATCAAAAACTGCTTTATATCCCCTCAAAGAGAAGTCAACAGGCCAAAGAATTACCTTGTTTGCTGTTACAGCCTGAGGTGAAGAAAAGGAAGCTGATAAAACATAAATCAGCGGATATAAGACTACGATTAGCAGAAGCAAAACTACAGTATATACAATACAGTAATATATTTTATCTGCACGAGCTGTTCTAATTTTATTCTTTCTTGTAAATGGTTGACTCATCCTTCTGCCTCCTTACCACAAGCTGGTTTCGCTAAGTTTTCTACAAATACTGTTTACACATACAATCAGACATAGGTTTACAACGGAGTTAAACAAACCTATTGCCGTTGAATAGGAGTAATTCGGCAAACTGTCAATACCCATTGCAATTTTATATACATAGGTTGAAATAATTTCACTTGATGACATATTGAGACTGTTTTGCATAAGATAGACCTTTTCGAAGCCTATGCTCATGACCTGACCAGCACGAAGTATCAACATAACGGTAGCAGTGGGTAGTATCCCGGGTAAATCCACATGCAGGACTCTCTGGAAGCGATTAGCACCGTCTATTTCAGCCGCTTCATGAAGCTCCGGACTTATTGAGGTAAGTGCAGCCAGATATACAATTGATCCCCATCCAAAACTCTGCCAAACCTCCGACCACACATATAAATGCGGGAATTTACTTGCTGAACCAAATAAATCAGACGGATAACTTCCCGTTATAAACTCATATACGGTTCCGTAAATGCCAGATCTTGAATTAAATATCTGCATCATAATACCTACCATAACTACAAGTGATATAAAATGTGGCATATAGGTAGCGGTCTGTACAAATTTTTTAAAGCGTTCCTTTCGTACACTGTTTAGTAAAAGAGCAAAGATAATGGGCAGCGGAAAGGTTGCAAGTATAGTATAAAATGATAGTACTAGGGTATTTCTAAGCACTCTGGTAAATTGATAGGATTCAAAGAACTTCTTAAAGTGTTTAAAACCAACAAACGGACTACCCCATATACCGTCTTTTACATTAAAATCCTTAAATGCTATTTGTAGTCCCAGCATCGGATAATAATTGTATATAAGGATATAGATTAAAGGTAACAACAAGAATAAATAAACCTGCCAATTCGATAGAATTCGCTTCATTAATTTACGGTTTCCCTTTTTCCCTCCTGGAGAAGCTTTCAACTCATATGAGCTTGTGAGCATTTTACTTTTTATCACACATATCCTCCTTTTAGCAGGTGGGAGGATTACTCCTCCCACCTACATTCTATTACTACTTCATTCTGTCATATACTGTTTGTTTAATTTTAAGCATCTCAGATAAACCGATATTCTCTATTTGCTCCAGATACTTCTCCCATACACTGTCATCATTAATGTCTAAGTTGGACATACAGAATTTTGCGATTGATTCTTCAACATATGTTTTTAATTCTGCTTCAATCTGTGCAACAACTCCTTCTTCCTCAGCAGTATATACTAATTTAGATATGTACTCTTTCGGAACATTATCGGTGTAGGCAGCCTGAATCTTAGAAATCTGATATCCAGTTTCAAGCTCATCCCCACTCCATACAGCACCTAATGCTATACTATACTGACGGATAAAGGGTCCTGTCTGGAACCAGTGCTTGTTTTGTGGAACACCCCAAATATTTGCAATTGTCTTAACTACCGGACCATAACCGAGAGAAGCATACATACTTTCGTCTCCTGCGGCAGGACCCGACCAGTCAACTCCCTCTTCGCCCCAGCGAGTCATGATGGAGAATTCTTCACTTGTCATTAAATCCAGTAAACGGAAGGCAGCTTCCGGATCTTTACAGGAGCTTGAGATTACACCAGCAACTAATGCTTTGGAAGGGTCGTAGGAGGTTAAAACGGTTCCATCCTCTCTTGCAAGCGGTGGTATACCAACGTACTGTGTACGTCTTATATCCGTTGCATTGACGGTATCCATTGCGTATGCAACATGCATACCTATAATCGTTTCTTCCTGGTTGAGTAATGCATTAACAGTAGTATTATCTGCTGTAAAGCTCATAGGATCGATCAGTCCATCATCAAACATTCCCTTAATGTAGGTCAATCCCTTTCTAAAATCATCTGTTGTGTAGCATACACTTACTTTACCGTCATTTACTACATCATAGGTTCCGAACTGCATGTATTGGAAAGGAGTCATAAGCGCTCTGAACCATTTGTCTTCCGTCGATCTTTGTGAAATTAACGGAATTTCATCTGCTTTCCCATTTCCATTCGGATCCTGAGTTTTAAACGCATACAAAACATCTCGTAACTCAGGTACGGTTGTTGGTGTCTTTAATCCTAATTTGTCCAACCAGGGTTGGAACAACCATATTTTATGGGGGTATTCATTGGTTAACGATTGATTATAACGGGGTACATAATACTTATTTCCATCCGGTGATGTGATTTGCGGATAGTAGTCTACCCCTGTCCTATCGATCGCTTCTGTTAAGTAATAGGCAGAATTTTCATAATACTCCGTTAAAGAAGCAAGTGCCCCCGCCTGTGCCCAGCTGTATACATCCGAGTCAGTAAATTGGCCGTCATTACATAATAAGATATCAGGAAGGTCCCCTCCACCGGCAGCTACAGCCAAATTGATCTGTGTCTTGTATTCATCTTTAGGATAAGTTCTAAATTTTAAATCATATCCGTATTCTTCTAATGCAAGAGTCATGGTATTTGTATCCCAATCCTCAACATTTGCATGGTTAGGTACACCAATTTCTAATGTTACTACTTCTTTTGTAATCGGTTTTTCACCACCCGCATTAAGGTTTGTACTTACTACTTCTTCTGTGCCTTTTTCTTCTTTACCCTGCTCCGTTTGCTCTGTTTTTGGTTCTGTTTCGTTAGGTACTGTTTCTTTTTCCCCACCACTACAGCCTGTTAGAGCAGTAATCAGCATACTCATAATTAATAGAATACTAATTACTTTTTTTGTTCTTTTCATAAATTTTCCCCTTTCAGTTATATAATTTTTCTGTTTCGTATTACACAGCTATTACATCACACCCTCACTCTTAATGTCTACTTGAAAAACCCTACTCTCTGTTTGCAAATACGGAAATCCCTTTTTTTATGTACTTTAACGACCTTTCCAATTCCGTATCTGCACCATGAATATCGCTCATATCCGATTGTAAAAGACCACTTTATCAGCCTTTTTAGAGCAAAGAGCTTCTTAGAAAGGTGTGTCATCCTAAAAGAAAATGTGTTCTCCTATCGGAGTGATTTTATTACATTGAACATGATATTCTATGTAATAAAAAACTCCTATCTAACATTAAATGCGGGTCTTCCAGCATTAATATTACATAGGAGGGGACGGATCGGCTTCGGATTCCTTCGCGTACGAGACTTATTTTGCCTTTGGTCGTTCTACCGATCCTGGTGACATATTATAGTTGCGTTTGAATGACTTGTACATGGAATTATAGTTTGAAAAGCCACATTGATCTGCAATATCGTTAATAACTAAGCGTGTCGTCTCTAACAGATGATATGCCTTTTTCAATCTTTTTTCCTCAACATATTCAAAGAACGTACTGGAGGTTGCTCTCTTTATAACCTTTTGTAACGTATTCTCTGAGATATCAAATGCATTCATGACTGTTTTCGTATAAAAATCCGAATCATATACATGTTCATCAATAAAAGCCATGATTTCATTCGCAAAATAATCCTTATCGGAGCCGTTCTCATTTAATATTTCGCAAATATGTTGACAGCATTTTAGTATTAATTCCGGGGCGTAATTATTGTTTTGCGGATTATTAGAGATCGGAATTTTCACACTGGAAAGTAAATCAAAGTGTTCTAATTTGACCCGCACTAGAACAGATCGGAGATTATATAGTATAAATCGATCAATCTGGCCGGCACAATCATCAACTGCAATACAATTCTGAAATTTATTCAAAAGCGGGATAACTATTTCCTCATCACCTGCGGACAGTGCCTCATATAATTGCTGCATCAGCGCGAAGTCAAAAATATTCTTTTTAATATGATTGGGGAAGTTTTCATTTTGCCATACTATATCTTCCTCAGATCCCATGGTTAAGTGCAGGATATTCTGACACTGTGTATAAGCATCTGCTAATTGGAGAATCTCTGTGTAGGGCCCGCTGAGTACGATTTTAACCTTACAGCTGGATTCCATTTGAATATAATTAAGAAACTCTGTTAGATACTCCTGCCAGTTTCTTTCATCATGAGGTAATACCAATACGATTGAGTGCGGATATAGATTGCAGGTAGGAATCTCATCCTTAAACCAGCTTCCCACTAATTGATTTAGTATAACCTGCCTGGAGATTAATGTCTCTAAAGGCTGCATTTCATCAATAATCGATAAAAGTGCTACTCGGTATGTCGCTGGAAAATCAGGATACAATTCCTGGAACCTCGATTTTGATGTTGTAGAATTCATGCTTCCAGAGACTGCCTCTGCAAGATAAACCTGACACATTTCTTTTTTTTGCACTGCAAGTGATGCATTCAAATAATTAATACTTTGATTTAGTGAAGTCATCTTATTTGCGATATATAAATACTCATTTTGGTGCATGGATTGACTGTCATTATTTCCGTCTAGATCACTCGCTATTTTTACCATTTGCTTGACGGGTCGATTATTCCTGTAAGAGAAATAGATTGCTAATATAATACCGATAGCGATGATCAGTAGGGAATACAATATAACTAGAGTAAATATGACACGCAGTCTAATGGAAAGAATATCTTTCTTAATTCCTATCCTGAAGGTCATACCGGAATATTTGCTGGTATCTTGTAATTCATAATAGTCCTCTTTATTATCCTCTAAATACTGATAATTAAGATAATCCTGATTATCAAGGCCTTCAACAAGTAAATAGCCACTCTCCATAAACTCAGTTTCCATAAAGGTATCAATTAATTTTTGTTTATCCAGTGCCGCGTACAAGGTTCCTTCCCTGTAGCTTTCCTCACTTAAAACCTGCAGCCATAATAAGGCTTCGTATCTTCCAAAATCAATAGATCTGATTGACTTGGATGGAAGCATTCCTGAAAAGGAGGTTTTTTCTAAGAAAGAAATCCACTCTCCATGGCTATAACCTTCTACTGAAAAGTCGCTTCCATATTTGTACGCAATGGATTCTCTGGGATAATTCCGATTACGGGTAAGAATTAAACCGTTATCATAAACAATTCCATAATCCTTAAACATATCATAGGCTAATAAGCTTTGCTGAAAATCAGATTGTACATACCGTATTGTCATATAATCGTTGGTTTTATAGGAACCATATTGACTGATAATTTCACCATACCGTTCATCGGTTTTTGTAGCATTCATTAGATTAATAAAAGTGTAGAACTGTGAATCAAAAGAATTAACTTTATTAGATAAACGTTTTTGATAGTTTTCTAAATCCTGATTTGTACTCCAAGAAGTGATACTACTGTAAAAAGGAATCATTGACATAAGAATACACAGTAAAAAGAAGATATATGTTTTAAGAAATTGATAAAAAGTACTTGAACAAAATCGCTGCGCGATGGCCTGCCAAGGCTGTAGCAAAGCGATTTTGTTCAATTCTAATTTGTATTTATTCTTTTTGACTGAAATATGTGGTACTACACGCAACACCAATTCCCATTAATACCCATGGAATTGCTGCTTCACAAAAATCATAGAATATACCACCTACGTAAACACTAAGCAAATAGGTTATTGTAACTATCATAACTATAATACTAGTCGTTAGTATCAACCGTTTATTACTCTTGAAGATTTTTACATCCTTTTCCACTTTTTCTCTCATTTTTTGATCTCCTTTCAATAATTCGTCTAGACTTATTTGATAAAGATCACTCATATTCATTACACTTACAATATCCGGCAACGATTTTCCATTTTCCCAATTTGAAATAGTTTGTCTTGAGACCATAATCTTATCAGCAACATGTTCTTGTGTTAAGCCAGCATTTAGTCTCGCCTCTTTTAGTTTTTTGCCAACTTCCATTTATGTGACCTCCATCTGAATGAAATATACTTCATTTACTGCAGTTTATCTATCAAAGCTCATTTACTTTATACAAATTTGTTGTCAAAATCCTTTGACATTTAACAAAATCGCTGCGCGATGGCCTACCAAGGCTGTGGCAGATGATTTTTTTCTATCTAAAATAAGAGGCAGTAGAAAATATTTCTGATATTTAGTATTGTTAAGTTACCACACCAAACAACTTCATATAGAAAGCTACTGCCTATGAAAAGAATAACATTCAACAAGTGCCATGACAAGCACTTTTATGATGCAAATGCACCTCCATGTAAGGTAGTAATCAGCTAATTGTTATTACTTTTACATGGAGGATTCATTATGTACGAAAAATATTTATTAAAACTTGAGGAAGCAGGGAAAATTCGTAATCTTAGAGAGCGTTCAATATCCTGCTATAAAAACTATGTTTCTTATTTTCTGAATTATGTTGGCAAGGCACCTGAAGACCTTACCTGCCAAGATGTCCGTGATTTCCTGCTTATTAAAAAGGATTCTGGCATAAAGGCTACTACTCTAAATCTATACAATTCTGCCATCCGCTTCTTTTATCGCAACGTATTACATATCCTTTGGGATGATATTGTGGTTCCTCGGATGATTCAGGACCATCAACTTCCAAAGGTTCTTTCTCTTAATGAAATTGAACGTCTTCTGGATGCGACGGATGATATCAAATACAAAGCAATGCTTTCTACCATGTATTCATCTGGATTGCGTGTATCTGAGGTAATTCACTTGCATTATAATGACATATCCAGAACAAATATGCAGATACATGTGAGAAATACCAAGAACCGTATGGATAGATATACTATTCTGTCTGAGCGCAACCTTTCTTTGCTGACAGAATACTGGTTTCAAAAAGGGAAACCTTGCGAAATACTTTTCCCAAATAAATTCACTAGCGGCTATCTTACTGTAAGCACAATCGAGCAGGTTATGCGTAGATCTGTTGCTGTCGCTGAACTTGAAGGTAGATATACTCCCCATTCACTCCGTCATAGTTTTGCCACTCACCTGATGGAGAACGGAGTAGAACAGCGAAATATACAAGCGCTACTCGGACATCGTGATCCAAAATCGACTGAGGTTTACCTTCATGTTAGCAATAAATCACTCATGGGTATTCAGAGTCCCTTTGATAGAAAGGATGACGAATCTCATGAATAACTTAA
The DNA here is from genome assembly GCA_023436225.1 of Bacillota bacterium. Lineage (GTDB taxonomy): Bacteria > Bacillota > Clostridia > Lachnospirales > Lachnospiraceae > Mobilitalea. Next base: position 31,209 of record JAEZKA010000091.1, on the reverse strand, counting down.
CTGTCCAAGACATCTTTCAGAGGTTCTATCCGGATTATCTTGATAAATATACACCATCCTTTCAGCAGCATAAAGCAGCAACCAACATCATCAACTGTAAGACAGGTGCCTATGGCACCAACATAAGCGTATGTGATGATTGTGGAAGTATCAAACTTCATTATAATTCATGTAGAAACCGATGCTGTCCCATGTGCCAATCGCTTCCAAAAGAAAAGTGGATGGATTTAAGACGTGAAGATGTTCTTGATGCACCATATTTCCACGTTGTTTTTACTGTACCAGAAGAACTTAATCCAGTCATTTACAGTAATCAGAAACTTCTGTATGATGCACTTTATCATTCTGTTTCTAGTACACTTGATGAACTTGCGTCTGACCCAAAACACCTTGGTGCAAAAATCGGATATATGTGCATCCTGCATACATGGGGGTCTGAGATGAATTATCATCCACATATTCATGTCATAGTACTTGGCGGTGGTTTAGATTCTAAAAATGGCTGGAGAGACAATGGCTCTAAATTTTTACTTCCTATTCGTGTTCTTTCCAAAAAGTTTCGTAGAAAATATATGGAGGAACTGAAAGCCCTATGGGAAAATGAAAAACTGGAATTCCATGGTTCAGCATCTAAGTACAGAAATTATTACGCATTCAAGGAACTCATTAATTCCTGCTATGACAAGGAATGGATTCCTTACAGCAAAGAAACAATTAATGGTGCTGGGTCCGTTATACAGTATCTTGGAAAATACACTCACCGAATTGCAATCAGTAATTATAGACTTATCCAAGTGACAGATACTACAGTCACCTTTTCTGTAAAGGATTATAAGAATCAAGGGCAATGGAAGGAATTGACGCTCACTGGAATAGAGTTTATTCGTCGCTTCTTGATGCATGTGCCACCGAAACATTTTGTGAGAATACGCCACTATGGGATTTTATCTTCACGTACAAAACAAAAGAAACTGATATTGTGCAGAAATCTCCTCGGGTGCAAGAAATATATTTCCGAGTTAAAAGATATGTCTGTACCAGAAATGTTGAAGCATCTTTGGAAGATAGATATCTGCGTCTGCAAAGCATGTGGTGGTCATATGGGTGCCACTAAACAACATACATTTATACGAGATTAATCCACATCTTCATACATTTTTTAACCTCAGATACTGAGGTCTATTTGTCGTTCAAAGACATATGAAACAGCATTGATTTATCTAGACTCTACCCACCAAAAGTGTTATTCTTTATAAAAAGAACAAAGATTGAATCCCCATAGTAACGGGCTATCCGGACGCTTACTTTGTTCAATTAGGACAAATCGAAAACGATGTAAACGAAAGGGCAGTTACTGGTAAGCCAAAGCTGCTTTTTCGTTTACACCATCTTCGATTCTATCCTAAAGAATATGATGTGAAGGTTTTATCATCAACAGGTACCTCCCCTTCCATTCTGTCATTAAGATCTAGAAATACCATTATAATACATATTACGACAAATTAACATGATATATACTATTATTTGCAAAAATCATTAGAAAATCAAGGAAATTCCAAAGTAAAACCTAAAACAGTAAATCTGCTGCAACCGTTAATTACAGTGCAGCAGATTTTATTTTAATTATTAAAACTCTCCAAAGGCTAAAAGTAATGGATAATCTTTGATCGGAATATTTTTTAAAACAATACATCCTTCTTCCTCTTCCATCATACTGGAAGGGATTTCATAGATGCTTCCATCCAGAAGATCAATTAACCTAATTCTTCGATCCAGGGCTGCAACCTGAATTGTCACGGTAGACTCGAATTCTGTTGTCATCAAATCCGTAGAATTCCAATAAGCAAATGCAGAGGCACCATTGCTTCTCTTAAAGCCACCTCTAATAATGGAGAAACCATCGAAGTCTTTAGAAAAGATACGTGGAGACTCACGAGGAGCAAAAATGACGGGTAAATTACATACCTTAAAATCTTCAGCAAAAACAGAAGCAAGTGTTTGCAACGCTGTATAGGACATTTTGGGTGTATAATCTCCGGTAGCAAAGCCATTTTCATCGAAATCTGCTCCTAAAACTCCGAAGTATCCATAATCCATATAACTGCTTTTATCATCTACCTTGCCATGTAAAGCTTCAATCATATCCAAACAAGAAAAATAAGAGGTAAACTCTACTTCAGTAATCAGATCCGCTAAGGTATGCCTTAATAACTGCTTGGCCTGCTTTCTCGGTGTCCATGCTCCCGTCTTGAGTGCTCCGTTACCATTACTTCTGGACTGTGATCCGGATTCTCCTTGAATGATCTTGACTTGAGGATTGTATTCATTACACAGCCCCCTCAAAGCTGCTACTCTCTCGAATACCAGCTCCTCTCGTGCTGTATATTCATGAAAGGAAATTGCATCAATATGTTCACCCATACCGGTTTTGAATGCAGTATTTAGAAATTTTATATCTCTTCTACAGATGGAGCCGCCGATTACCTTGGCTGTGGCATCTCCGCTTCTAAGGGCTTTTGAAGTATCAATAACAAAATTTCCGTATTCTGTACCATTCGCACCATGTTTCCAGCACCAATCGCCATCCGGTTCATTCCATACCTCATAGTATTCTACTCTTCCTTTAAAATGTGCTGCAGTTTCTCTTACATAGTTATTCCATGCCAGTTTTTCTTCAGCAGAATGAATTGGCGGGCACCCCACTGCACCAAACTCTTTTCTTGCTGCTTCTGTATATAATCCATTTCCATAGCAAAGACAAATCCACGGCTTTAATCCACGTACCAGTAGATTATTTACTATATTATCGATCCATTCAAAATCGTAAATTCCTTTTGTTTTTTCTGTCCTTTGCCAACCAGATTGAATTCTGATCCATTTTACTCCCAACTGTGCAACCTTGTCATAAGCTTTCTCCGGATCAAAAACATTCCTGTCCAACTTCTCAAAGCCCAATCCAAGGCGAGAGCTTTTCACATCTTTTGCTGATTTTGCTTCTACATTACCTTTTTTCAGTAATCTTTCCATAATCCATCCTCCTCGTAAACATAACCCAAAGTCATAATCAATCTTACACTATTGAATCTATAACTATTAAGCCTTCTTTTCTTCCCCTGGTCAACTTGAAATATCTATCCGGAAGGTTGAAAATCCAAATACATTACACAATCTTCCATGAATAGGATAAATATGTTAAACCTCTAGTAAATTGCATACAAAAAGACCTGAAAGAAAAATCATAGCTTTCTTTTCAGGTCTTTAAGGTATTCACTCGTAAAACCATCACAATTGTGAAGGGAAGTAACATTGTTTTATTTTATTAAATAGCCCTTGCAATCAAGACGATCAAATAGGAGGATGGAATAAGCAGTAATACGGAAGCAAAGGTACCCAAGCTTTTACTTCCAACCATAGCAACCACGCATGACCGAAACTCTTCTTCTGTACATTTCCCTTCCATCACTTCATCCGTCATAATTGACAATTGCGGGTCAATAAATATTGACATTAATATAGTGGCAGCACCATTTATTATCGGTGACAGCGTCATACATGTTGCCCGTAAATCCGGTGCAATCTTTCCGGCATAGATTGAGGCTAAGGAACCGACAGTAATTAGGGAAACTGCTATTATATTAAAGATAATAATTTTTATTGGTAACTTTTTAAACTTAATCTTCGTAAAATTTGTTGGTACCGGGATTGCAATACATTCCTTCATATAGTTGATACCTGTTTTTGAGAAGCTATGAATAATTAGTTTGGGGATAGACTTGTCTATTGAAAAGCGTAAAACTCCTCTATAAAAAATTCTTTGGAATGTTGGTATGAGAAACGCCCCCATAACCGTTGCTATCCCTGATATCAAAATAATCAAATAGAATATATATAATAAATCGCCTTCATTTGAATTATGTTCAACATATTTCGTAAGTATTGGGACTTGGAACGTCACAGCCAGTCTCGAAATTAATGACAGAATATTAAATACGGAATAGGTTATCGCAATTTTACCTGTTCTTACACCGACTAACCTGACCGAATATGCCAAGGTCCCTATGATAGTAATTATTAGATTTAGAATTAAGACGATTACTATTTGGATATTCATTATTATTTTCCTAACTTTCTTAAGATTGCGAACTATCACTTATACTGAAAGAATTCTCATAAATATAGATTCATATAAAAATATCTTACTTATAATATACCTTATATTACCATACTTCAATCACTATTGATTAAAATAAACGTATCATTATCATCTATTTTGATTAGCAAAAGATGTTTTTGCATATTGCTTCAGAGAATTATTAATTTCTAAAAGGTAATTTATTATTAATCGATTTGAAAATTTTAGAAAACTTTAATGTAGAACCTATGCTTTTTACAATTTGAAAGAAAAGAATCCCTAATAGAAAACATATCAGAATAAATACTAATATAAAAATCACCCCTCTCCTCATAATTCTATATTTATACATTAATTATTTTTTTATTATCCTAATCTGTAGCTTTATCTAACGCTTAAATTATAGCAAATTCTGTAAATTATTCAAGGATAATGCGTATACTATTTGATTTATTATAGGTTAGTATTATTTATGAAATGTTATCTTTTACTTTATTCGTTTAAATCATATGACAATTTGAGCCACCTTTTTATGAAAATTAAAAGGTGGCTCAGTTCGTAACTTTATTATCTAATTTATAACTTTATTATCCAGTTCACAACTTAATTATTTCTTTACAAAACAATCTACTGCTTTAATCCTTTACTCTACCGTTACACTCTTTGCCAGATTTCTCGGCTGGTCTACATTGAAACCGCGGTGCACACAGGTATAATATGCCAGTAGCTGAAGCACGATTGCCGAGGTGAAGGGTGTAAAGTAATCCGAAGTCTTCGGTAATTCGATATGATAGTCATATGCGGATTCTTCTACCTCTGCTTTTCCATTCGTAATCATCACAACAAAGGCTCCTCGTGCACGAACCTCACGAACATTGGATATCATCTTGGAGAATACCCTTTGCTGGGTTGCCAGTGCTACTACCGGAACCCCCTCTGTAACCAAGGATAGCGTACCATGCTTTAACTCACCGGCAGCATATGCCTCAGAGTGAATATAGCTTATTTCCTTTAACTTAATGGAACCCTCCCAGCATAATGCATAGTCTAATCCACGACCGATGAAAAATAAGTCCTCTTTATCCACAAGATGCTTACAAATATCATCCACCGTCTTATCAAATGCTAAAGTCTCCTCGATCGCGGGGATAACCTCCTTCAGCTCCTTGATATAACCGGCACATTCCTCTTCGGTGATTGTCTTGCGAATCAATGCGAATTTGAAGGCCAGTAGATATAAGCAGGAAAGCTGTGCGGTGTATGCCTTGGTGCTGGCAACTGCAATCTCAGGACCGGCATGGGTATAGAATACATAATCACTCTCACGGTCTATCGTGGACCCCTTTACATTAACTACAGAGAGAGTCGTCGCTCCAGCCTCCTTAGCAAGGCGGAGTGCCGCAAGCGTATCTGCTGTCTCTCCAGACTGAGAGATCAGGATTACCAAAGTATTGCGATCCATAATCGGATCCTTGTAACGGAATTCGGAGGCAATCTCAACCTCAACAGGAATACGGATCAGCTTCTCAATCATAGCCTTTCCTATTAACCCCGCATGCATTGCAGTACCACAGGCAGCGATAATCACACGGCTTACCTTCTCAAAAACCTCATCCGGAATATGATCTACTGTAAAGTCCGGTGTATTATCTGCTGATATTCTAGGTGTAATGGTGGAACGAATGGAGGTCGGCTGCTCATAAATCTCCTTCAGCATGAAGTGTGGATATCCGTTCTTCTGAGCAGCTGTAATGTCCCAGCTTACATGGAGCATAGTAGGTTCAACAACCTTTTTATCAAAATTAATAACTTGAATTGCCTCTTTGGTAAGAATAGCAATATGTTGCTCCGGTAATACAAAGTAATCCTTGGAATAATCCATTAATGCAACCAGGTCAGAAGCAATGATAGAACCGTCCTCCACATGGGAAGCAACCAGAGGGCTGGCATTACGCAAGGAATAGATCACCTCCGGCTGATCTGCGAACATAATGCAGAAAGCATAAGCTCCTTCTATTCTCTTCGCGGCTTCTATAATTGCATTGATTGCATCCCCTTCATATAGGCTGTCAAGGAGCATTGCAACAATCTCTGTATCCGTCTGGGAGATCGGGAATCTGCCTGTCTTCGCAAGCTCCACCTCGAGATTGTGATAATTCTCAATAATTCCGTTGTGAAGTAGTGTCACCTTCCCATGAGTATGGGGGTGCGCATTGGTATCCGTAACTCCACCATGAGTCGCCCATCTGGTATGACCGATACCGCAGGTACCTTTCAGAGCATCTGCTTTGGTCGCTTTCTCTACAAGATCCGACACCTTACCAATGGTCTTTATCGTATGAACTTCTCCCTGCTCACAAAGTGCAATTCCTGCGCTGTCATACCCACGGTATTCCAGAGCAGATAAGCCTCCTAAAAGTATATTCTTAGCCTCGCGGCTTCCTGTATAACCAATAATTCCACACATAATAATCCTCCAACCTGCCTTTTGGCAGTTCCATTTATGACAAGTGAATTGTTTATCAATTCATCTTGTATTAAAAATAGCCATAATAAGTACAGCCCCGTAAAATGGGCATAGTATTAGCGTAATTTTCTATCATCCGTTTTTTTTCGGTATTAAACAATTAATTATGAATTCATAGTGCAACCGGAAGAAAAACGCTATCGTGCTTCTCCTGTTGTCGCGGGTGCGCTCGTATTCAACCGATTTGGTGTTGGTTGATCCTTCACTTACCTTCGCGAAAATAAAGCTTCGTAACCGTGTACAAAGTCAGAATTCCACCTAATTCATTTTCTTGGTTATGCCGCTGTTGTTCTATCGTTACCAATAGTTTTTTTCGACATATCACATGCCCAAGAGCACGAGAGAGCACCCGCCGAAACCTTCGCTAAACTCTCTACCTCGTTAACCTCCAAACTACATATCCCAATGAAGGTGCATGGCGCTAATATAAACATTTCTGTTAATCAGATCTTGGGTTGATCTTGTGAATGGGTACCGGTATCACAATCACATTTTATTCTATGTAACTACCCTCCTTTTTGTTATTATGAATCATTATGTAATTATTTTTTAATAAAAGCCTTTCGTAATTATCTTTATCTCCTGTATTAATTCATGATAATTGTGATGAAGCCATGTTATCATCTGCTTCAACAAATGTCAATACCATGATCTTACATATAATGGTAATGAGCTTCTTAGAATATTCATTTTTCGGTATCTATTCCATGAAATACAAAAGAACCCACCATCCTATTTCCTTGCCAATAGTAATGTGTGAGTTCCTTAGTCAGTGAAATCTATTCCATATATATCATACAAGTTTAGTCAGGCTTATCACTCATCGCGGTACTTATTGTTCTGTCTTCCGACACCTTCCTTACGCGCATTATGGGTCTGGTTCTGATTCTCCGGCTTCACAGAGCTCGTAACGCTGTTGAACTTATCCTGTTCCTTCTTCTGATGCTGCTTCTCGTTTTGCTTTTTGTCCATACTGTCTCCTTTCTATCTGAGTGAAATTCAATCTTCCTACGCAAATGAAATGAATTAGAATTCCATCCACTCTGACACTATTAGTATGGAACACTTTTGGTATATTATGTGAGGTTAATGTTATTTTCTATTACACACTCATTTATTAATTAGATTAGCTTCTGAACAGTTTCAGTAGCATCAACCATGAAATAATCAAAGATATCTTTTAACAACTCGTGTTATTATCAGATTCCCCTAACTATCTGCTGTCTTCCTTAACAATTTCCTTCGTATACATAACTTAGCTTCTCTCTTGCAATCTCGGCAAGGTGATATACCTGCTTGACTGGCGTAGCACCCCTATCCTGCATCCTCCATCTTGGAAAGAACCTCGAGATATGAAGCACAATATCTGGACTTAAGCTTGCCAGCCATCCGGAGAGCTCTTTCATCTCCTCCTCACCGTCATTCTCTCCCGGTATAATGAGCGTTGTCACCTCAACATGACAGACCTTTGCCGCCAACTCGATGGATCTTTTTACCGTGGCTAGATCTCCGCGGAGCTTATGATAGAATTCCTCCGTGAAGCCCTTCAAGTCGATATTAAATGCATCAATATAAGGCAAGAGCTCCAGTAACGGCTCCTCACTGATATAACCATTGGTTACAACAATGTTCTTAAGCCCTTGCCTCTTCACTGCCATGGAACAATCCCGAACAAATTCAAAGCCAATCAAAGGCTCATTATAGGTATAAGCAATTCCAATATTTCCACGAGACTCAAGTAGCTTTGCCTTTAATACCAATTCTTCTATGGTTACCTCCTCCGTCGCTATCTCGTTACCACCAACCATGGAGATATCGCAGTTCTGGCAGAAGGGACAGTCAAGATTACATCCATAGCTACCAATGGAAAGGATCTTACTACCGGGATGGAAATGATATAAAGGCTTCTTTTCGATCGGATCCAAGGCTACTGCTGTCACCTTACCGTAATTATCACTGATAATTACATTATTCCGGTTTGTTCTAGCCTTACATAGTCCCAGATGACCTTCCTCTATCCTACAATGGTGGGGGCAAATCCTGCATTCTGCTCTCATTTATGTCTCACCACCTCAAAGCGCTCCAAGGAAACCTTCTCATTGTCATAAATCCCTGCTTTTTTTCTTGCAATTGATATCTGCTGTTCAACGGTATCGACACCCTCCAGATTCGGAAGGAGCAGTCCTCTCTTTCTGCCCGAGGTTACGATGACACCATATCGCTTAACATCCAAATCATCCATAGAGCTAATCGCTTCTGCCGGAGAGAGTACATCCACACTGTAGATCAGTTCATCCAGCTCGTCCTCTGTCACAGGAGCAAATCTCGGATCCTCTACAGCAGCACTTACTGCATTACGAAGGATCTCCTTAGCGATACTTTCCGTAACCGGGCTAATCGTACCAATGCAGCCGCGTAGACTGCCATGCTTTTTCAATGATACGAATACTCCTGCCTTACAGGTAAGTAATTCTTCAGGAAGTCCCTCGGGAAGCTTAGCATATTTACCAGTACTGACATAGGTCTCAAGCGAATGCCTAGCTAAATGAACATAGGGGTCCTCGTGCTTTTGAAGCTCCCTGGCTAACTCTCTCTGCTTCTGGGTAAATACCTCATCAAAATTACGATCCTTGGCTTCCCCGACAATCTTATACTCACATACCCCATAACCGACCCCAAAAGGTCCCTCATAGGACAGAAAATTGGCCTCAACTGCTTTACCGCTAAGGGCTCCCGCCATAATAATAAATGATCGCAGACCGCATTCTGCCGCCGATTCACAGAAATCAGGATTGAATTCCAGGAATTTCAGGAAATCCCCCTCCTTCATCGCCTCAACGATCTGCCGATCGAACTCTACTCCCTCCTGCGCAAAGCCATAGGGGCCCTCCTCCTTCAGCTTGTGCGATAAATCCCCACTTGCCACAAATACAATCCTTCGGTTAAGCTTCGCTGCTGTCTTCTCTACGCATTTACCAAGACGATAATGAAGCGGAAGAGACAGACCGGATAGACCAATCCTTACCAGCTTATAATCCTTATCATACTGATTAATAAAATAAAGCGGCACCATAGTGCCATGATCAAGCTCCGGATTCTTCTCTCCCAGAGTACCAGCTTCTATGCCATCCCGCTCAGCGCAGGCTTCTAAAGCCCTGACAAATTCCTCATCATAATCTACCTGAAAGGATACATCCTTTGCTCTAAAATTACCAAAGTCACCCTTGGCTCTCTTCCCGGGCGAGATATGAAAATAATCCGAATACATAATGGAATGCGGTGATGTAAGGATAATTGTATCCGGCTTAAGCTCCGCAATCCTCTTAGCTACCTCATGATAACTTTGAATGGTCTTACCTATCTTCTTCTCCTCACCTCGTCCTACCTCAGGAACAATGAGCGGCGGATGAGGAACGATAAATGCACCAACTAGTGGCATAATAATCACCTCCGAAACTATTTGATATCCATAATTAGCATTACAATCTTACCTAGATTATATCCCTTTTTACGCGACATATAAAGAGTCTGCCCGGAGAACTTTTATACACAACTTTATATGGTGATATATCGTTTCCGAAGCAGGCTTTCTATTGATCTTAGGATGCAATAAGCAGGAACAGAAAAGGATACATGTTAATCCATGTATCCTCATAAACTAATATATTGCTCGCAGTGAGAGTGTCCATTTTTTGCAGTGCGAGTGTCTTTCATTCAGTACGAGTGTCCTTCTCGTACTATGCTCACTACGCTTTAATACAGCTTAGCCAGAACTGCTTCGGTCAATGTGATGCATTCCCTGATCTTTTCTATCTCATCTTCTAAAGCTTCTATTATCTTAACCATCCTTCGGATGGATTACTTACTAGAATACTAGCTTTGTCATGATCACACTTACAATAATACCCGTCAGGGTTGTAAGCAGACACCCAAGTAAGGTGTATCTGGTCTTCTTGACACCAGCTGCCATAAAATATACCGCCAGGGTGTAAAAAATCGTCTCTGTACTGCTCATCATAACGGATACCAGGCGTCCTAGGTAGGAATCCGGTCCGTATTCCTTAAAGATGTCGAGGACCAGACTGGTTGCCGCAGAGGAGGAAAACATCTTAATAATTGCTACCGGTACCAGCTGGGATGGAAAATGAAGCAGATCCGTCAGTGGACGCAGGAGATCCGACACGATAGTAAGGGTCCCTGAAGCTCGTAAAACGCCTATTGCGACCATCAAACCAATCAAGGTAGGTAAAATATCAAGCACTACTTTAAAGCCGTCCTTTGCGCCTTGAATGAATTCATCAAAAATATTCGTCTTCATCAAAAGACCAAAGCCAACAATATAAAAAAACAGAAACGGTATAATGTAATCCGATATGTAGATTAAAAATCTCACACTTCTCCCTCCTATTGGTGTCCTTTACGGTAACTGAGCTTTCTTGCTATGACGGAAAAAGCAAAGCCGACGCAGGTAGAGCACAACGTGGCAACCAGCCCGGCTCCCAGTATCTCTGCTGGATTTACCGATCCGTACTGGCTGCGATAGGCTATGACATTGACAGGAATAAGCTGCAACGAGGATATATTAATAATCAAAAGTGTGCACATATCACAGCTAGCTACCTGCGAATCATGATTCAGCTTCTTCAGCTCCTTCATAGCCATTAGACCCATAGGGGTTGCCGCCCAACCAAGTCCGAGAATATTTGCAATCATATTGGAGGCTATGTATTCATTAACCACATGATCCTTTGGAATGCTCGGATATAATATCCTAAGAAACGGTCGCAGCGCCTTTGTTAAGGATGCAACCAGCCCACTTTTCTTCGCTATCTGCATAATTCCAGTCCACATAGCCATAATGCCAAGCATTGTAATACATAAAGTAACTGCCTCCTTGGAGGAATTTATAGTAGCTTTACTGATCTCGCCGATTTCTCCTCTTAGAACTCCCACTGTTACTCCCAGAACAATCATGATTCCCCATAGGTAATTAAGCATCTTTTCTCCTTTCTAGATTTGTCAAATTTTCACGAAATTTGTTGTGTCTTTTTGGTTATTTATTATAACTATATTCCTGATTATGGAAGAAATAACCCTATTTTCTCGACTTTTATGGTATTTATTGTATCGTATTTACAATAATTGTTTAAATAGTGCTATCATATGACAATTATTTTAGTTGACTTTGAAAAAATCCTATGATATCTTATTTAATGCTATTACAAATAATGTAAGCTAGGATGTATATGCTCATTCATTGTAGATAGCAATCTATTTTATTCCCCAATACACTTAAGAATAGGAGGCCTATTATGAAAAGCACTGGTATCGTAAGAAGACTCGACGAACTTGGAAGAATCACACTTCCCATTGAGTTGAGAAGAACCTTGGATGTTAGCGAGAGAGATCCGTTGGAAATTTTTGTTGACGAAGGAAGAATTATCCTTCAGAAATATGAGCCCACTGATATATTCAACGGCAATAAAGACAATTTGCTTGAATATCAAGGAAAGAAAATCTCTAAAGACACTATCGTTGAACTTGCTAAACTTGCAGGAATCATTGAGTAATTAACATATTCCAAAACATTTACATTATAAACTTTTATGAAGCATTTTATTAATGACAATCATGCCATAGGTTTTCATTAATTACGGATTATAAGTTTGACTGTATTCTTGCCGAATACAGAAACATGTAATGATTACTTAGGACAAAAGGGCTTGTCATATATTTGACAAGCCCTTTTCAAATATAAAGAAGAAAGCCTATTGAACCGACCCCCAAAAGTTAGACAATCTAACTTCTAGGGGTCATATCCTGTCGGCTTTCTTTTTTATTACACAGTTAAATATGAATGCATAAAAATGATATTATTTTTTCTTACTACGAATGAAAGGGTCCACTCCCCAGACAATATCAGGATCAGCCAGGTAGTCCTCACCCGTACTCTTACCATTATGATATAATTCTCCAATGCTATATGCCTTAGTTGCAGGTGTAGGGCTGGGAACTCTCTGGGTTGTACCCTTAGATAACGGAATACCATTCTGAGCAAGGTAGCGTATTCTTCCTGTCTCATTACCATCCTCATAAAAATACTTATTCATGGTTCCGTCTTCTAGTGCATTAAAGTAGATACCCTCCGTCACGGTCTTACTGATAATGATATCTCCAGACTCCTTTTTTTGATGTTTTACATTAATTACCTTTCCGGCACCATTTGGAATATCGTTATCCCATGCCCCATTGTAATAGTAATAGCCCTGACCGTAGTTATTTTCGGTCAGCATAAAATACATACCCTCTCCCTTTTTAACTCCATTGACAATATCTCCATAATAAAGCTGATCTCCTTTATAGATGATCAAGCCTTCATCCTTAGCGATATCACCTTCACTGGTACCATAATAGACTGGTGCTTCTGCCGATATCTGCTTGCGGTAAATGTTCGTCTCCATGACAGCAATAATCTGATCGACATTTCGCACTTGTACAGCTTTGTAAAGTTCAGCCAGCACATTCTGTTTCTCTTCTTCGGCTTCTTTTTGCTCCATAGCCGTGGTCAACAGTTCACGTAGCTCTGCATCTTTAGTAAGACCCACCGCTTCTGTAAGGAGTGAAACAGCCTCATCATATTCCTCACGTTCCAGATAAACTAAAGCCAGATTCTTATAAGCCTTCGTTTGTGACGGCAATAGTTTGATCGCCTCTTTATATTTCTCAATTCCATCCTCGTAATTCTCTTGATATACATATTCCTCGGCTTGTGTAACCATCAGATCATAATCCTCTTTCAAAAGGTATGTATCAATGGTAGTTAAGAGCTTCTCCAGCTCCTCATTCCGATTGATCTCTATCCCCTCCAGAACCTTCTCCCTGGCAAGATCATATTTTCCCTGTTCAATATAAGCCTGAGCTATTCTCGTATACGAGGTGCTGTCCTTACTCTTAATCAGCTTAGCCTCTTCATATACCGAAATTGCTTTATCATATTCCTTGTTTGAGAAATAAACATCTGCACGGGAAATAGACTGAAGAAATTCGTAATCCAGCTTTGCGGATGTGACTTCCTCAATCTCTTTTTCAAGCCTCATTGTGGATTTTTTCTGGTAACAGGCGCGTAAAACCTCCAAAGCCTTATCAAAATCCTCTAGTCCTACATAAGCCCTGGAGAGTCCGATGGACAGATTCTCCTGGTCACTATTCTTCATTGATAACGCTTTTTGATAAGCCTCTACTGCATGCTCAAAGCTTCCTGCATTAAGGTAATTTTCTGCCATAACTGCCTGTTCATCAATCTGTCCTGCTTTGGATGCCATATTGAAAATGATAAATCCAATTAAGATTATTATCCCCAGAATCGCCGCAATTACTTTTCTCTCTTTTGTTCGAAATACCCCACGCAACATTATTTCACCTCCAAAAGACAGTTACCCCTTATCCTCGGCTTCCTCATTAATAAGCAATTGATAAATATCTCGTTTGCTTACGCCTCTGTCCTTCGCGACAGCCTTCATTGCCTCCTTCTTATCGAAGCCCTGATCCAAATAGATACTCATGTGCTCGGCCAAGGCAATAGCTCCCCACTGCTCCTGCTTCTCAGCCTCCAGCTCTAAGTCAGATTTACCCTCTAGTACCAGAACATATTCTCCTCTTGGCTCCTGTTCACTTAAACCTAGGATAGCCTCGGAAAGAGTTGTCTGCCAAACCTTCTCATGTAACTTAGTTAATTCCTTGATTAATGAAATTCTTCGGTCTCCTAATACCTCCAGTAGCTCCTGCAGAGTCTTGCAGAGTCTATGAGGTGCCTCATATAGGATTAGTGTTCTTGTGTCGTTTTTCAATTCATTCAGCACCCGCTGCCTTGCCCTTTTATCGCTGGGCAGGAATGCCTCAAAGCAAAATCTTCTTGTTCCAAGTCCAGATAGGGTTAATGCCGTCACTGCCGCACAGGCACCCGGAATAGAAGTAACGTTGATTCCAGCCTCGTAAGCCTGCTTTACCAGTTCCTCTCCTGGATCGGAAATACCTGGAGTCCCCGCATCGGTTATCAGGGCAATATTCATTCCTGTCAGAAGCTGCTCCACCAGATGTCTTGCCTTATCTACCTTATTAAACTCATGATAGCTGGTCATCGGTGTCTTTATATCAAAATGATTTAATAATTTAATGCTGTGCCTGGTATCCTCGGCTGCAATCAGATCCACCTCTTTCAAGGTTCGGATGACACGGAAGGTAATATCCTCCAGGTTGCCGATGGGTGTAGCACACAAATATAACATACCGGACATAATATATCCTTTCACTAACTTAACATACCTTCCCTTTGAGTTAGTTTGTGCCAAGTGCGTAACGTCTCGCCTGCGAGACGATATGCACTTTGATTACGCAGGCACAAATCTTGTCAAAGCGAATTTCATTCGCTTGGTGTAAATTATGCTTTTCAATAATTCACACTAATATCCGTAGATATCATAGATTTCTTCCGTATAAACCTTAGGCTCCTTATAGACGATCAGCGGTGCTTCCACCTTAAGCATTGATTTACCACCCTTAACACATTCTATGAGTACCATATTCGGTTCCTTATCTACGTATGGATGGACCAATTTCATCCGCTTTGGTTCGAGCTTATAAGCAGTCAGCTTATTTATGATTTCCGCCAGACGGAATGGCCGATGCACCAAATAAAAGCGTCCACCTGTCTTAAGCAGACGACTAGCTTCTCGTATCACGTCCTCCAAAGAACAAAGTATCTCGTGCCTCGCTATCGCTTTCGCATCACCCGGATTCACAAGACCATGCCCATGGTTCATATAGGGCGGATTACTCGTAACAACATCAAAAGTAGCCAATCCAAAAGAAGCAGAGGCTTCCTTGATATCTCCAATTACAATATCAATTTTATCCTCCAGTCCGTTCAAGGCGACACTTCGTCGCGCCATATCCGCACTATCCTCCTGAATCTCCAGTCCGATAAAATGCTTCCCCTCTGTCTTTGCCTCTAATAATATTGGAATAATTCCCGTTCCAGTGCCCAAATCCAACACTCTTTCTCCATGAAGCACCTTAGCAAATCCGGAAAGCAGTACTGCGTCCATACCAAAACAAAACTTCTTCGTATTTTGAATTATTTTATAATTATTACGATTCAGATCATCTACTCGTTCACCGGGCAAAAGATAATCCTTTTCGCTTCGGTTATTATTCATCATCCAGTAAGGACTTCCCTTCCTTCTTCTCCAAAAGCTCCAGAACTCTCAACTCCTCATCCTCTAAGGATGTATTCCTCTCCTTGCGCCTTCTTTGCTTGAAGCGTAAATCCTCAACCTTATACTCCCTTACTTCCTTCTCATCGTTCTCCAGAGTTACAATCACCTTAACCAACTGCTTTAATACACTGACACTCTGAACTTCACCCTTCAGATTATCCTTTGTCGTTACAAAGTCACCTACGCCGGGAAGCTTGCTGTTCAGCTCTTCATAGGCCTCTTCCTCATGCTTTAAGCAGCACATCAGTCTTCCGCATACCCCAGAGATTTTTGTCGGATTCAGGGATAGATTCTGTTCCTTCGCCATCTTGATGGAAACCGGTGCAAATTCGGATAGATGGGTATGACAGCATAGTGGTCTTCCACAGATGCCAATACCTCCCACAACTTTTGTCTCATCACGCACACCGATCTGTCTGAGCTCGATACGAGTCTTAAATACACTTGCCAGATCCTTAACCAACTCTCTAAAATCAATACGACCATCTGCAGTAAAATAGAATAATACTTTGTTATTATCAAAGGTATACTCACAATCAATCAGCTTCATCTCAAGATTATGCTTCCGGATTTTCTCGAGGCAGATCTGAAAAGCTTCCTTCTCCTTCTCCTTATTCCGCTTCTCAATTGCGATATCCTCGTCTGTCGCCTGTCTTATCACCGGCTTCAGTGGTTGGATAATCTTATCATCCTCCACATCCCTTGGTCCCAGAACGACCGAACCGTATTCAATACCTCGTGCTGTTTCGACTATTACATTGTCGCCTTGCTTAATATCATAACCAGCTGGATCAAAGAAATATACTTTTCCGGCCTTGCGAAATCTTACACCGATTACATTAACCATTACTGTTCTCCTTTATAGTAAGTAGCATAAGTTCAATAGCTATGTCAAAGTTAACATTAGCCTTTAACCTTATTTTTGCCTTTTCCATCGCACTTATGATTTTTTCTATATTATCATAGCTTCTAATATTTGCCTGATGCTTAATAAATGACAGTTCTTCTCTATATAATAAAAGATCTGGATCCATCGTTGCTTTATACATTACCACATCTCGGTACCACAAAATCATTAAATCAATATAATCCTCAATAATGGGCTTATTTGCTGAAAATACCTTAAGACCCGATATTACTTCATGCAATTCCATATCGTCGATGTACTTTAAGATGTGAAGCACATTGTCCTTCATCTTCTCAAATTCTTCTGATGAAGCATATTTAATTGCCTTTCCTACATTCCCGCTGGAAAAGGCTGCTGCCATATCTGCATTGTAATCCGGTATCTGATGCTGGAGCATTAGATAATCCTTGATTGCTGCCTTGTCCACGGGCTTCAGATTAAGCCGGACGCATCTGGATAAAATCGTAGGTAATAAAGAGGTAATGTTGCTGACCAGAAGAAGCAAAATAGCATACTCCGGCGGTTCCTCGATGGTCTTTAGTAACGCATTCTGAGCCTGTTCGGTAAGCTTGTCTGCATCGTCAATAATATAAATCTTATATCTACTGTTATATGGCTTCACTTGAATATCTGCATTTACCTGAAGACGGATATCATCTACTCCGATGCTGGCCTTCTCATGGGTCACCCATATAACATCTGGATGGTTACCGGATTCCACCTGCATACAGGATTTACAACGGTCGCAGGAAAGGATTCCTTCTTGTTCACATTGCAGGGTTTTCGCGAACGCATTCGCAAGCAGCTTCTTACCCATGCCTTCTTCCCCGTATAAAATATAGGCATGAGAAATCTTCTTCGAACTAATTGCGTTCTGAAGATGGTGTATAATACTTTCATGACCTATAATTTGTCCAAACCCTTGCATAGTTAACCTCCCTTAAAATTGATTTAAGTCAGGATGTCCAGCAACAAACCTCTAATCTCATCAATTTTATTTAGTATCGCCAAATGATCCTTCTCATCCTTAATGAGCTCTGCTGCCAGCTCATCCAGATTCTTATCCACTAGCTTGATCATGGTATAGACACGATGCCTTCCCTTCCTATCCAGAAAATTCTCTCTGGAGAACTTATGAGAACGATTCACAATTTCGTTCATAAATTCTTTGATCAGCTCGCGGTAGTGCTTCATGTCTCTTAGGTCCATGCGTTTTGCCAGCTTCTTGCCCTGAGTGGTAATCTCCGCCAGCATGCCGTTAAGCACTGTCTTCAGCTCCTGCTCCTCGATATGAGAAATTAGTGTATATTTAAAAGAACCATCTGCCTCCGGCACGGGAGCTTTTTGTTCAACCTGGTTTATAGGTTGCATTTGGTTCACTTTTATCTCCATAGCATTTCCTCCAAAGAGTTGCATATATAAGCGCAGCTCGTGAACTTTAGTTCACTCCTACTCGGGTTTCTGCACTGCGTATATATGAGCAGCTCGTGAACTATAGTTCACTCGCTCGCGTTGGCTCGCCTGCTACTGAGGTAATCCGAAATATAGACAGCGAGCTGTCCATTTGGACTATCTCAGTAGCAGGCTTCGCTTATATACGCAGTATATCATAAAATTCTGCTACTTTACAGTAATTTTTTTATATCCTCCTTGACCTCATAGAGACAGATGTTAATGTCAAGGTTCTGATAACGTTTTGCTATACCGCATTTTGCTAGATTCTCTTCTGAGAAATCCTCTTCATCTGCCAGGAATCTTCTGCACATCTCAGCATACTTCGGTTGCTCCTGCTTTTGCTCTCGTTTTATCGCCCTCATTAATCGGATACCGTCTTCCAGCTCAAGATAAATCGGAATCACTCTTTCCTTACCAAAGTATTCCCTTATCTGCATATATGTTTCAAGCGTACCAATCATCAGATAATCTGCTTCCTCCAGATTAATCTGCCCATCATTCACGGTAAAATAATGCCAGGTTCCATGTACGGTTTCATAAGCACGATGTTCTATAATCTTCTTCTGCTTCTCAAGCTCTCTCAAGGTGTCTTCATCCACAAAATAATATTCTACACCATTCTCCTCAGACCTTCTAATCGGTCTGGTCGTATACATTACTGCTGTCTTAAGGTGAAGCTCCTCTGCCTCTAGTAACTTCTTGTATACGGTATCCTTACCTGTAGCGCTTTTGCCCATGACAATAAAAATCCTAGCCATTCCTTAATCCTTTCTCATTTCTAACTCTTTTGATACCCATGATATCTATTTATTATTATTGTTTTTATAAATCAACTACTTCAATTTCGTCCTTATTCTCTCCGGTCAGACCGATGACCGATACCCCTTGGCCTCTGGCAGATTGCACATAATCAATCAGCTCTGCTGATATCTCCTCCCCTGGGACCAGAATCGGTGCCCCCGGAGGAAACAAGCTGATAAAGGCAGCTGATACTTGTCCAGTGCTCTTATGAAAAGCCATATTCCGTACTGGTTTTTCCCATGCTTCATTCGGCCATAACATAATTCTCGGTTCTGGCAGCAATGCTTTCTGTCGATCTGTCACCGACTTATTAATCTCTGTATTTTGAACATCAAATAAGGGCTGCTTCGCTCTTAACACCAAGCTGTCGTCAATCTCCAATAGTGCAGCCGCCAACTGGTCGAAGCCTTCTTCCGTATCACAGATACTGGTCATGCCCAGAACATAATCCATTGCTTCCATCTCAAGCATGATATGATACTTGTTATGAAGCAGCTGATGTAGCATATGCCCGGTTATACCGGACCCTTGTACGGATATCGTAAGCTTGGAACGATCAAAATCATAAACTCCAAACTGTCCAATAATATCCGGTCTCAAAAGCTGTAGCACCTTCAGCTTTTTCATCCTTTGATAGAACTGCTCAAGCCTATTCACATAAATCTCAAAAAGCTGCCCTGCCTGCTCCTCCAGAAGCTGAATACACCGGTCGATCCCAGCCATCAATACATAGGAGGGACTGCTGCTCTGATAGATCGCAAGATATTTCCTTATTCTCATATTCAACTCTTCTGCATTGGAATGCAATACTGCCGTCTGGGTCAATGCCGGCAAAGTCTTATGCAGACTTTGTATGATCAGGTCAGCCCCCAGTCTTACTGCGCTTACTGGAAACCCCTCCTGAAAACCAAAATGAGCACCATGAGCCTCATCCACAAGTAAATAAGCCCCATGCTTATGGACAATCCGAGCGATTGCACCTATGTCTGACACGACGCCCTCATAGGTCGGTGAGGTTATCACTACAAGTCTGATCTCGGGATGGTCTATCAACGACTTCTCTATATCTTCGGGAAGAATTCCACCATAAGGGGACATTCCCTCTATATTTTGTGGATAACAATACACCGGAATCGTTCCGGTGAGGATAACTCCATGATAAACAGCCTTATGGCTATTGCGTGCTAGTAAGATCTTATCCCCCTTTTTTACTGCTGCAGAGATTCCAGCAAGTATTCCCGCTGTACTCCCGTTCACCAGCGGATAAGAGCATCTCGAACCATAATTTCGACGAATCCGATCCGACAGAGATGATAATATCTCCTCCGGCTGGTGAAGATTATCAAAACCCTCTAACTCTGTAATATCAATGGCATAGGGATTAAACGATCCACAAAGCCTGGTATTTCTCTTATGACCGGGCATATGCATCGGATAATCCCCCTTCTCACTGTATGCAATTAATCTATCATATAGCCTGTCCAAATTCTACCAAGCCTTTCCTTAAACATAATAATCCGGAACCTCATCACGATGCTGAAGGCGTATTTCTGCCTTCTGATATTTCTGCTGATACATTTTGGAATCCGAGACAATCAGGCATTCCTCGATAGAGGTTCTTTCGTTTGGCTTAATTATGCACCATCCATAGCTAACGTATACCTTATATTCTCTAAAACCATCTTGATTCATTTGATCCAGCTTACTTTCGAAACGATGAATAAATTCCATCATCTTTGACTGATCATAATCCATTCCAATGACTGCGAATTCATCTCCGCTGATACGAATACAAAGCTCGTCATCCTCTGAGGCAAAAAGTAGGGCATCCGCAACCATTTTAATCGCAATGTCTCCGTTTGCATGTCCGTAATTATCGTTAATAAACTTAAGTTTGTCCATATCAGCCGATAAAACCATAAGCTTTGTTTCACGCCTTATGCACTGCTCAAGATATTTTCTTCCCAGCTGTTCCAAAGCACGACGGTTATACAGTCCGGTCAGCTCATCCTTAATGGACATGTCTTCAAGGCGATTTACCAATTGATTCAACACTCCGTGAATTCGTATATTCTCCAACGTGTTACACACATTAATCAGCCACCCCTGATAGGAGGATTTGTATGCCTGTCCCTCGTGAAAGCTGATTGCGGTATAGCCATAGCATATATTCTGATAATGAAGCATATTGAAGAAGAATACCTGAGGCTCTTCCTCTGCTTGAAACACCGGAAGCAGCTGAGATTTCTTGAATTCAACCCTCTGTAACCACTTTGAATCTTTAATCCCAACCTCCATGACCATATCATCGGTTAACTCTTCCTCAGCATGGTTCTCTAGCCCAATCTGCTCCCAGTTCTTATGTAAGCACATATAAAAGCTTGCAAATCTTTCATTCATATACGTATTCGTGGCCAGCTTACGGTCAAGTTCATCAATTGTTGTCACATTCGTTAATTCTACCGACATAAAAGAATTGTTATAAATGGATTTATTTTTTTCCTCGAGCTCCTTTATGACCCGATTTCTTCGAAATGTTATATTCTCCTGTTTTGCAGCAGGATTACAGCCACAGGATTCTCGAATGGAGGTTATGGTTGTCATGTAACAATCCTTCTCCTGAGGAATTTGTTGGTTATGCTTATAAATCTTATCAACCGCTTCCATTCCCATCTCATAAACAGATACACCTGCCGTTGTAATCGTAGGACAAAAATCTTCAGTGATAGCTATATTATCACAACCTGATACAGCAATATCCTCCGGAACATAGATTCCTCTCTCTGCTAAAGCGTCGCAGACTGTCATTGCCATATAATCATTGGCGCAGATAATCGCTTCCGGGCGCTTATCCGGGTCTGAAAACCAGTAGTTTATTGCATCATAGCCTATTACCTTCCAGAAGTCCCCGAAAAAGGTCTGATCCTCATTAACCGGAAGGTTATGCTCCTTCATAATTCGTTTGAAGGCTTCCAACCGTACATGTGATACCTGATTATCCCTTGGTCCCGTCAAAAAATTTATTTTTTTATAACCGTGCACGTCAATAAAATGATGAATAATCTCATCCAATACCGAAGTATCATCGATAAGCACATTATAATAATCATCGATTTTTTGTCTTACACTTACTACCGGGCAATTGGCAAACTTTGTTATATGATCGCGAATGCACTTATCAAAGCCTTGTACGAACATGGTATCCGGTAATATAATAATACCATCCAGATCCTGATATCTGGGAAGCAGAGCAATACTTCGCTCGCCAGCCTCATAATCGAATCCCCCATACCCCAGGAAATTGGAAAAGAAAGCAACATTATACCCCAGCTCCATTGCTTTATTACTAATACCCTTACTTAATTCCTCCTGGAATTCCTGATATACCTGCGTTATAAATACACCAATCGTTTTTCTGCTATTCCCAAACATTTGATTCTCCCCAGATCAAGAGCTGAACAAAGAATTCCCTCAACATATCCTCTGTCTTTGCAACAAGTGCTACCATAACAAATACCCTTGTGAAGCCTAATGTTCAACTTCTACTCTATTACAATCCAAACGTTATCAACGTCCGGCTTCTTAACCATTGTTCTACCGACTGTACTCTTGCATACTACCAGAAATATCCATGATAAATTAAACCTTCTTCCAATACCTTGTAAAATCAGAGCATTATAGTATTCTTTTATATCTCTTTGCACACTAACAACCCATTTGGCATTTTCGATGCTGTACACAATCTGGAAGAACAAGGAGTTCGTTCCAATGGAGGAACTTCGCTGCTTCTTCCCATGTGAATCGCTTTTTTATACACACTAACAACCGGACATTTACATCTCCGGTTGATATTTTCCTTATAATGTGCCTCCAGATTCTGTAATTCTACATTATCCGTGGCATTAATGGTGCCATCCAGCTTTCTTAGCACATGCATACCCCCACTTCATATGAGTGCCATTATATCCAGAATATGTTACTAGTACTTATATACTATAATAACCTATTATGATGCAAAAAACAATATTATCCTTTTATATTTCTATGAAAGGATCATACGATCATTGGCAAATTCGCCCCCGCTGGCCTTCTCAAACTTTTCCATGAGGTCGCTGACATGGAGGTTCTTCTTGGCTTCACCGTGCACATCATATATAATTCTACCTTCATACATCATAATTAAGCGATTACCGTATTGGATGGCATTCTTCATATTGTGGGTTACCATTAATGCGGTCAGTGAATTCGCTGTAATGATCTGTTCAGAAAGCTCTAATACCTTACCAGCTGTCTTAGGATCCAGAGCTGCCGTATGCTCATCCAAAAGAAGTAGCTTAGGCTGCTTTAACGTTGCCATCAGTAGGGTCAATGCCTGTCTTTGACCGCCGGATAGAAGACCGACCTTTGCTGTAAGTCTATTCTCCAGCCCCAGATCGAGCATTTTCAATTTATCAACATATAGATCCTTTTCTTCCTTGGTGATACCCCATCCAAGACCTCTCTTCGCTCCCCGTCGATAGGCTAACGCCAAATTTTCTTCTATCTCCATATTGGCAGCAGTTCCC
Source organism: Bacillota bacterium (assembly GCA_023436225.1). GTDB lineage: Bacteria > Bacillota > Clostridia > Lachnospirales > Lachnospiraceae > Mobilitalea. The sequence goes on along the minus strand of JAEZKA010000091.1, from coordinate 7,547 downwards.
ATCATTGGATCCTGGAACACTCTACCCAGATACTTTGCTCTGGAATACTCCGGGAGCTTCGTAATATCCTCCCCGTCCAATGTAATTCGCCCGGAGTCCGGAAAATGGACTCCGGCTATCATGTTCAGCATTGTAGATTTACCTGCGCCATTTCCACCGATAACAGTAACAAAATCACCCTTTGCAAGTTCAAGATTCAAGCCATTCAATACTTGTTTTTCATTTACCGTTCCGGGGTTGAAGGTCTTATATATGTTCATCATTTTTAGCATGCTAGATTTCCTCCCTTCGAACAGTTATTCTTCTCTGTTTGAGTACAGGAATGGATAGTGCAAATGCTACAACCACCGCGGTTAATAGCTTCATATCATTGGTGTCCATACCAAGTCGCAATACTACTGCAATTATAATTCGGTAGATAATCGAACCAAGAAGGATCGCTACCAGCTTCGCAGCAAAGTTCTTCACCCGGTTAAGCAGTACCTCTCCTATAACGATGGAAGCTAACCCGATTACAATGGCACCAACGCCCATATTGACATCTGCATAGCCCTGGCTCTGTGTTACCAACGCTCCGGCTAATGCAATCAGGCCATTACTGATAATCAAGCCGAGAATTTTCATTTTATCTGTATTCACTCCCTGGGCGCGGACCATATTCTCATTATTGCCCGTAGCACGGATGCAGCAGCCGATTTCTGTTCCGAAGAACCAGTAAAGAACTGCGATAACGGCCATAATACAAATCAAGCCTACACCCATTGTAACCCATACCTGAAGTGTAGAATCTTTTATTCCGATTTCCTTTGCTTCCGGGAGTAGTCCCTTAAAAATTGATATGATTGTATTCTGTCCGATGAGTGAGGTATTTGCCTGGCCCATAACCCTTAAGTTAACCGAATAAAGACCAATCATGGTTAGGATACCGGAAAGAATCGCGGGTATCTTTAGCTTTGTATGTAGAAAACCGGTGATGAAGCCGGCTGCCATACCAGCCAATATCGCAATGATAAGTGTTATAAAAGGATTCCATTGATGCTTCACCATCAGCATCGCACAGATGCTGCCTCCTAAAGCAAAGCTTCCCTCACAGGACATATCCGCAAAATTTAATATACGAAAGGTGAGATAAACACCGAGTGCCAGTATTGCCCATGTCAATCCCTGGGACGCTGCACCGAATATAGCCATAATCATATTTTTCGTTCCCTTCTTGTTAATCTCATATATAGTACTCTTATCAGGTACAAGAAGTACCTGTCTGTTATCTGTGATCTCTCACATAATGAATTAGCCTTGCAAGAAAGATAAATTAGCTCCCCTCACACAAGTTGCCGCACATTTCCTGTCCGACAAACAGTGCATTATAGGGAGCCAATCCATCTCTTTTCCTTTGGTTATATCATAATCACTTATTATTTCGACTGTAAATCGGCAGGAATCGTGATTCCCAGCTTAGCCGCTGCTTCTTCATTGATTTTGATGGTGTACTGATCTTCCGGTAAATATTCAATTGGCATGGTTTCTGTCTTAGCCTCGCCCTTTATGATTTTTACCGCCTGAACACCGGTAAGGCGTCCCAGCTTGTAATAATCTATTCCGTTTGTTGCAAGTCCTCCATTATCTACCATTCCTGATTCCCCGCAGATAATTGGAATTCCATTATCATTGGCAACTAATGCTACGGTAGGCATACCGGCTGCAATGATATTGTCGGTCGGCGCATAGATAGCATCCACCTTACCAACTAAGGATTGAACTACCTGTTGAATCTCATTGGAATTGGATACGGTCGCATCAACTGTTGTCAGTCCAGCTTCTGTTGCAGCTTCTGCCGCAATTTCTGCCTGTATCTTAGAGTTACTTTCACTTGAGCAGTAAAGGATTGCGATATTTTTTGCACCAGGAACCAATTTCATTAAGAGCTCGATCTGGCTCTTAATTGGTGTCAGGTCCGAGGTACCCGAAACATTCCCTCCGGGAGCTTCATTTGAAGCAACCAGACCAGATCCGGCGGGATCCGTCACTGCGGTGACTAAAATCGGTATATCCTTCGTCGCATTCGCAACTGCCTGTGCTGAGGGAGTTGCAATCGCTAAAATCATATCATTATTATCATTAATCAGCTTGGTTGCGATCGTGCTGGCTGTTGCCTGATCCCCCTGTGCATTCTGCAGATCAATCTTAATATTTTCTCCATCTATGTATCCTGCCTCCGCCAATGCATCAATAAATCCTTGGTAGCTTGCATCCAGAGCATCATGTGTAACGAACTGGCTAACACCGATCTTAAAAACCTCATCCTTGGTACTACAACCGGCAAGTATAATAGTAGACATAGCGGTAATTAAAATACTAGCGATAATTCTTCTTATCTTCATACGAACAAATCCTCCTAAATCTAACAGTAGTTTTCCAAATAAACACTATTTCGCTTTAAAGCTTTAGCGCTTTTAATGGATAAAGTGTACTATTAAAATAAGGATTAGTCAATGTTTTTTTCTTGTAATTTATAAAATAAATGGTCTAGCATGGGGAAATTATCCCCTTCATTCCCCTGATATTCATCATGCTTTGTATACATTATTGTGCCAATCCGTATGGAGAAAACGGCAGGTACAATCCTTAGTCGCCTGGTCAACCGTAATTTCATCGTCATGACTTAGTACTTCACACAGATAATGACATACATTCTTGGTGTCGTTGACAATTTGATGTGGATCCCGAATTGCCTCACCATGTCCCGGAATAAAGATATATTGGCTATACTTAGTAAGATTATGTACCGAAACATAATGATTAATGATATCATTCTTTGTAACCCTGGGTAATATTGGATCCCCATTCGGTGCGTACATTAATTCATCAGCAATATAGAGATATTGTTCGTCGATTTTGATCAGCAGTGTACATAGGGATTGTCCCGGATTATGTATTAACTCTAACGTATGATCACCAAATATAATCCTTTGATTTTTATCGACCTTAACCGTTGGTATATAGTATTTCTGCTCCTCTACGGGCATCCATTGATTTAAAGTGTGCTGATAACAGATGCTACCATATATAGTAACGCCCCTCAGCCTTCTTAATCCCCCAATATGACCCTCATGAAAATGCGAAACAATAACACTTTCAATCGATATTCCGGCATCCTTTAGATCCTTTTCAACTTCCTCTGTCTGACTAGTATATCCTGTATCGATGATAAACGCCCTATCCGCACTGATAATTGCTATCACATTGTTACCGTACTTCTTATCCCCGATCGGTTCAAATGCATACTGGATTACTCCTTTAGACAACTCTGTTTTCTTCATAAATCTACCTGCCTTATTCATATTACTATCCTGGGTTTGATTATTACGAAAAAATCTTCATGAAAAAAAGCTTGATATTATGGCTTCTTCCATGAAGATATCATCAAATCTATATAAAAAATATTATGTCAGAATAGGTATAAAGTCAACGTTCATGACAATTATTTTATATGATAAAATAGACCTAGAACATAATCACGATCAATGAAATCGTGTATTCAAGCAGCTTTATCATTCGTAATATCTCTCCTTTAAAAGTTCATAATCGATAAAGGATTGGAGTTGGCCCGTCTGGTCTCTCCAGCCATCCATATGTATGTCAGTTCTTACAAACCCTAGCTTCTCATAGACATGCTGTGCTCTTGTATTCTTAAGGTTTGTATCCAGAACAATCCTTGTCACCTTGACTTCCATAAATAAATATCCTATCAACAGCTTCAAGGCCGTTGTTCCGAAGCCTCGTTCCTGATACGAGGTGTCACAGATCTTAATCCCTATCTCAGCTGCTTTGTCAAGTAATCGATAGCTCATCTCACCTACCGGCTTCTCATCGACCTCAAGAATAAGTCTTCGACGGTTGTTATCCTCACTGCTTATCTGCTCCCGGATAACTTCTTCCGTCGTGTTAAGCCCATTCGGATATCCTGCATGCGCCATAACCTTGCCATCATTCCACCAGATGCATAATTGCTTGGCATCCTCCGGTGTGGCATATCGGATTGCAATACCATCTTTCTTACCAAGATATTCATACCGAATGTTTTCTTCCGTATCTTTCGGATTATTCTTTACCTTATCCTTACGCACATAGGTAAGATATCTGTAAGATATCTCACCCTGAAATTCTTCTTCCGAAGCAAGGGTAAAGTCCTCATCATTAAAATGAGGAAAATAGGTGTCACCCTCAACCTCAAGATCAATTATGGTAAGATACATTACGTCAACGAGAGGAAGGGCTTCCCGGTATAGCTGCTCTCCTCCTGCGACAAAGGCATCCTCATTTCCAACATAAGCAATCGCCTGTGTAAGAGATCCTAGGGTGATGCAATTCTCATATTCATAATTTGTCGTATTCGATATCACTATCGTCTTCCGATTCGGTAGCGGCTTTCCAATCTCCTCAAAGGAACGTTTCCCCATAATTACCGTTTTTCCTGTGGTAAGCTCCTTAAAGCGCTTTTGTTCCCCTTTAATCCTCCAGGGGATAGTGCCTTTATTTCCAATCACATTATTTTTTGATATTGCAGCAATCAATGCAAGCATGGACATCTCCTCATTCTAAAATATAGGTAAGTATATCATAATTACCAAATTATTGCATTAACAAGTGGTTGTAACGAATTCATAAAAAGTAAGCCTGCATTACCGGCTTTCTTTTTTCATGAATTCGTTATTATAGCTCAGTCTTAAAGCTGAGCACCCTCCTGCTTTGTACCGTATTCCAATACTCCATTGATAAAGGTGTATGGATACTGCGTTTGGCATACGTTACACTCGATAAAGGTTCTTGAATTGGTTTGCTCACGCTTATCATATAAGAAGGATAGAAATTCCTCCGAATTCTTATGACCAGGTGCATCCTCATCCAAAATATATGAATAAACATAGCTTGCCTCATATCGTAGTGTTAATTTTGTTCCGTTACAGATTGGACAGCGATAGTGGTTTGTTTCCATATAATGACCTTCCTTATCAATAATATAAGCTCTATCTACATCATCTCACAAAACAAAACAAACTATTCGCTATAATTAGTGTTGCACTTTAAATTAAATTGAATTGAATTATGATTCCATTAAGAGTTATATTCAAATTTTGAAGCACTTCAATTCTATAGGTAGTTCGGTCACAAACGAAAAGGGAGCGTAATTATGAGCATTGAGATTAGGAAGCTGTCATCGGAGCAGACAGAGGATTATATTGCATTCTTTGACAAGGTAGCCTTTACCGATAATGAGGAATGGGCCGGCATTACTCTATGAAAAGCAGGGCTTTGTTCTGCACAAGAATCTAGGAGAATTCCTTGTGGTGCGTAAATATCTTTCGTAGCTTAGTGCGTAATGTCCGATCCATAATTTTAAAAACTATGCTATCCTTGTATCAAGCAGATCATCCAGCTTCCCAAAGGGAAGTTGATTAAAGTGTAGCAAAAAGCAGCAGATTAACATAAATTTAGAAGTATTGAAACAAATGATAAAAAGTGTTATAGTATAATTATGGAGGTGGTTATTATGTTTAAAAAAGAAAATAAAGAGTCTTCTAAAAAACTGATTAAGAAAATGAATTCTATTTCTTACGACGAGCATTTTACCAGAACCACAGATTCAATCGATCTAGCTAAGAATCCTAATTTTGTTGATATCGGCGATGGAACTTCCAGTCGAAAGGAAAGTGATATTGAGAAGTACACCAGATAGCATTCTATCTTGTAGCAATTAACCGATATAAGACCTTTGTAACAAATCATTCAGAAAAGACTTAAAAGCCCACTTGTAAAATTATCTTACATAGTGGGCTAATTTATTATCATATATTATTCTAAGAGCAAAAGCTTCTCTTCGGGGAAAAGCAAATAACGAGGCAGTCCCTTTCTGAGAACCTCCAGCTTGTCCTTGGGAACATGCCAGCTAAGGGCTTCCTCAAAAGCCGGGTTCGCTGATCGAAAGAAGAAATGCTCTTCCAGGGGCAAAGACCCACTTCCGGTCAGCGTAAAGGGAATATAATTCTTCCCCGGCTGCTCCCACGCAGGTAGTAAATCATAAGAATGGATGCCTACATAATGAAGATTATCTGTAAGCTCCCTTTTGGTAGATAATCGGATTCCCCATTCTGTCGCCTCCATGGTATGGCGGTCAAGGATGCGGATCGCAGAAATATTCCTACAGCCGATCAGCCTTGCTGCTTCCTTCCTTACCGGATGCTCAAACAATTCTTTAGTATCACCGGTGATTATCGTGCTTCCATATGAGATCATCAATAACCGTTCACAGAAACGGTAAGCCTCGTCACGGTCATGAGTAACCAGAAGTACATCCCCACGATAATTCTGTAAGGTATCTAATAATTGCTGTTGAAGAAGCTCCTTCAGGTAGCTGTCCAATGAGGAGAAGGGTTCATCCAGCATGATAATATCCGGATTACTGACCAACATTCTGGCTAAAGCCACTCTCTGCTGCTGACCTCCTGACAGCTCGGAGGGATAGCGTCCCTTCAGCTCCTCCAGGTGATACTCCCTCATTTTATCATGGACCAATAGTCGTTTCTCTTCCTTGGAGGTCATAATTGCAATTCCGATGTTTTCTTCCACTGTCATGGTTGGAAATAGAGCATAATTTTGAAACAAATAACCCACCCTTCGTTTTTGTGGAGAAAGATTAATCTTCTTATCGGAATCGAAGAGAACCCTGTTATTTAAAATGATCCGACCGGAATCCGGTTTTTCAATGCCTGCGATGCATTTTAACGTCAGGCTCTTCCCGGAGCCGGAGGCCCCTAAGATTCCGGTTTTCTGGTTTTCACTATTCAGTTCCACCTCCAAGGTAAAGCCCTTGAATTTTTTCTTTAACACAACTTCAATCGACATATGTCTCTACCATCGTTTCATGTTTTTTAAGCTTCTTGCGGTCACCAGATTCATGGCAACGATAATCAAAAAGGCAATAAGGCTGATTACTGCGACCCAAAAGCCTGCCGTCCCATAATCCCCGTCCTGTATGACCATAGCAATACGCTGAGATATGGTACCTGTCTTACCCGGAATATTACCGGCCAGCATGGAGGTGGCTCCATATTCACCCAGAGCTCTGGCAAAGGTAAGAATGGTTCCCGACGCGATCCCAGGGCCTGCCGAGGGCATGACCACCTTCCAGAACACCTTCGTCTCCGATAATCCCAGTGTTCTTGCTGCATAGATCAGATTCACATCTACCTGCTCAAAGGCTGCTCTTGCATTGCGATACATCAGCGGAAATGCAATCACCGTAGCTGCAATAATACAACCCAACCAGCTTTGTACCACCTTAATATCAAAGGCTCCATATAAGAATGATCCGAATGGCCTTCTCAGGCTGAACACTATGAGAAGTATAAAACCTACAACCGTAGGGGGAAGTACCAAGGTTAAGGTTAGGAAGCCGTCAGCAATTGCCTTAACCTTCTGGCCTGCCGCAAGCACCTTCCTTGCTGCAAAAACCCCAAGAAAGAATGAGATTAGGGTAGCTACCACTC
>JAEZKA010000059.1 GCA_023436225.1 Bacillota bacterium | reverse complement strand
CCGCACAAGGATGTTCCCAAAGCGGTTTCAGTCACTGCTGCGATGCCCAGAGTCCATGGAGCACCGATACAGATTGGATATCCGGAAGCAATCGGCATCTATAACCTTAACAGCCCGGATTTTGGAGATCCGGTAACAATGAAAGAAGGAGAAGTGCCGGTATTCTGGCCTTGTGGCGTAACACCTCAGGCGGCACTCATGGCAATAAAGCCGGCTTTCGCCATAACTCATGCCCCGGGTCATATGTTTATTACCGATGTAAGGAACGTAGAATTAAAACTATAGAGAGGCAATAACATACCGATAGACTGCTGCTTAATTGCGTTCTATTACGCGAATATGGAGGTGAATGAATGTATCAGATTGATTTAAATTGTGATTTAGGAGAAAGCTTTGGAAGGTATACGCTGGGTATGGACGAAGAGGTTCTTCCTTATATATCATCTGCGAACATTGCCTGCGGTTATCATGCTTCCGATCCAGTCATTATGGAGAAGACGGTACAGATGGCAAAGGCAAACGGCGTACACGTTGGAGCACATACAGGATTTCCGGATCTTCTTGGTTTTGGACGAAGGAATATGACCCTGTCTGCGAAGGAGGCGAAAACCTATACTATGTATCAAATTGGTGCACTGGAGGGCTTTTGCCGGGCAGCAGGTGTACCGTTATACCATGTTAAGCCTCATGGTGCTTTTTATAATATGGCGGCAAAGGATTATGATTTAGCATATGCAATTTGCGAGGGTATTGCGGCAATTGATACGAATATTGCTTTGCTGGGACTTAGCAACAGCCAGATGGAAAAAGCAGCAAAGACGGTAGGATTAACCTATAAACAGGAGGTTTTCGCAGATCGTGCATATGAGGATGATGGAACCCTGGTGGCAAGGAGTAAACCGGGAGCAATGATTGAGGAGGAAGAACTAGCCATTAGTCGGGTAATCCACATGATAAAGAAGGGGACTATTACATCAATTAATGGAAAAGAGATAGAAATTAAGGCTGATTCCTTATGCGTCCATGGAGACGGTGTGAAGGCTTTGGCTTTTGTAAAAAGAATCTGTCAGACACTAAAGGATGAAGGCGTTGAAGTAAAAGCTTTTTACTAATATGGTCTAGATATAGCTTATTATAGCTTTTGTACTGCAACTCCCCTCACCTCCATCAGTGAAAATAACGAAGAAATAAGGGTTTCCCATTTTTTATGACTTACTTTCTATGACGCTTTGTGACGTTGAAGTTTATTATTTTTTGCATAATAGATGAATCTTCTTCGTGTTAAAGCAATAGAACTATACAGGACATCCATATTATCATGGCTGCTTATATGTTGAACCTTTTTTGGAGGCATCCCGGCTTCGAGTGGTTTGGAGATGAAGGTAAAATCAACTCCACGTCAAGGGAAAGTCTTAGTGGTAGAACGAAAGGGCTTATGAAACATTTGGTGAAAGTATTTTGAAAGCACTTCAGCTTAGGCTGATTACTTCTGATGAAGTAAATCTGACACCTAAGCTGATTAAATTAAACCAATCGCACATAAATCTGCTGTAAGACTAGAAATAAGCTTTTCACATTTTTGAAATGAGGTTAGTGGGATTTAGTTCTGAGCCGGAATTTACTTTTTCAAGTCAGCTTTTTATTTTTGAGCTTCTGACAATGTACTTTCTAGAATAATACTTTTATCATTATTCATTAATAATCTTTGACTCGGTATCATTTTTTACTAATCTGAGTGTAACCGCCTTAATCTTATTTTCTAAAAATGTGTCATTAATTTTCTTCAATAGGTATGCACACAGAATTGTAACAACCATGCTCGTAACTGAACAAATAAGTGCAGATAAAAAAATGCTGTGATTGTTGGTATACAATGTATAGAAAGAAAAAGCGCCTATTGACCAAATAACAGGTATGTGGCATATGTAAATATAAATAGAAATAGATCCTAAGAAATGAAAAAGTCTATTTGATAACATCTTCATCAATTGTTTGGATTTAATTATTCCAAACAGAATTAAGAAGGCACTTATTACATACCAGGCAATAACTCCAGATACTGAGTTTGTAAGTATATTATAGTTACTTATAATATATTTATATATGTAATGATACATTCCATCAACGGGTATCCCAGTAGGTGGATATGCCCCCATTATTACTCCAATACCAAAAAACAATATACCCCAATGGTTTTCATTCTCTTTCTCATAAATATGGGCTAATAACATTCCTGAGAAAAAACAAATATATACAACTAAACTACCTCCACCCAATAAAAGAACAGAAAGAAAAAGTAGAAGTCTTTTATTCTTACCTTGCTCTGTTACCAGTAGCATAGAAACTACTATGCTTCCTACAAATTCAAATCTTAGAGTCCATAAAGGTGGAATCATTATTGAGTTAACAAACCAGTTCTTCCAAATTAGCTCGGTTATCAATTCGTATATTCCAAAGTTAGAATAATCTCTTTCATTAGTCCAAAATGAATTTTCGATTAATTCACCAGCTTGCAAATGAAAATACATGCCACATTTTAATAATAGAAAAGCAACACACGAAACAATTATTACTGAACTGCTAATTCTTAAAAACTTACTTACGTTTTTTCTTACTAACATTTTACCATTTGGATTATTATAGTAACTTCTTGTTAATAAAAACGCACTAAGTGTCCAAAAAATATAGACAGCAAAACTTCCATTAAAAAAAATATTGATGGGTGTTAACTGAATGTAATTATACATTCCAGTAATAGGTAAGTATTTAACACCGCCATTGTGAGCAGCCGGAAACAAACACGCTAATAAATGCAGTAATACAACCGTGATACAACAACATCCTTTAACTCCGGTAATCCATCTTATTTCTTGTTTTTTTACCATAATTATTATCCTCTTTAGCAATATTTATTTTTATTAGTATATCATAATATGTCGAGAAAGAAAAGAAAAAGCGATTTTGAAGATATCTTCATATGAGATCTTGCATAAGCATCTTGAAGAATTACTGCCAGGGAATCCTGATGGGAAAAGACCTATCTATTCCACTATGGCATCAGCTTGCAAAATCAAGCAATCGAACGGAAATGCCCTACAATAGTAGAGTGAAATAATAAGTGGAATACAGATAAAAAGTTCGGCTTATTCCTTGGGCATTAAGCCGAAGGATTTCACGATAATTAATGTATAGAGGAAATGACATTCCTTGGATTTGAACTCTAATCATAAGTAATGAAATTGAGATAAAGTGTAAATCGTCAAATTAAAACCGACATGATAGTCAGATTAAAACAGGCGAATTTACCGCCCCATTGTCACTTTATTTTGGAGCACATTCAGATTACAGTGGATAATACGCAAATTAAAAAGGAGCC
>JAEZKA010000043.1 GCA_023436225.1 Bacillota bacterium | reverse complement strand
CATCATCATCCTCATCCAGTAAATCAAGGATTCTGTTCATCATCTTGATGTCCTGGTCGTCCTTAAGCTCAACCCAGGTCTGAGGAATCATGGTAACATCTGCTTGAACCATGGGGATGCCAGCCTTTTCCAGTGCTTCTCTTACCGCACTAAAATCATCCGGGCTGGTTAGTACCTCGAAGCTATCCTCTTCTTCTGCGAAATCCTCTGCTCCTGCATCCAAAGCCAGCATCATCAGATCATCTGCCTTCATATCACACTCTTCTCGATCAATGATAATCTGACCTTTCTTATCAAACATGAAGGATACACAGCCGATGGAACCTACGTTGCCGTTACCCTTGGTAAAGGCATTACGTACATTGCCGGCAGTTCTATTCTTATTATCGGTTAATGCCTCTACGATGATTGCAGTTCCGTTAGGGCCATATCCCTCATAGGTTACTGCTTCGTAATTCACTGCATTTGCGTCTCCTGCTGCCTTCTTGATGCTGCGATCGATGGTATCATTGGGCATATTATTGGATTTTGCCTTTGCGATAATATCCTTTAAGCGGCTGTTCGCATTCGGATCGGCTCCGCCTTCCTTTACGGCAACTGCGATCTCACGTCCAAGCTTTGTAAAGATCTTTCCTTTAACCGAATCATTCTTCTCTTTTTTATGTTTGATGTTCGCAAATTTCGAATGTCCTGACATCTTAATTCTCCTTAATCCTCTTTATTTTTGTCCAATCCAAAGTGGATTGTTCTTCTTCTGTTCCAATACTATTATGCCAAAAGGAGCTTTATACTCCATATTCGTAATTGTAATTAATATGGTCCTTGTACTGTATACAATAGAAAGTACGCTCTGCGAACTTTCTATTGTCATGAATAACCTTAAATATTTTATCATCCTTTGATAACTTCGGCAAGTAAAATTTATGATATCCCCCTGTAGAGCAACCTGATACCATAAATTTATCCGGGAAATGAATAGCAACAGCCAGATTAACTGGTAATCTGGCTGACTAAACTCTGTAGAGTCAATATTCTTAATTATTCTGCATTTATTAACTTACTAAGCTTCTCCATAACCTGAACTGTCTCTTCCGTGGTACGGATGGCACACATTACTGTATCATCACCTGCGATACAGCCGACAATACTATTCATTTGCAATGCATCCAGCGCAGCCGCTACCGCCATCGCCATGCCAGGTACGGTCTTAACTACCATGATGTTCTGTGCCATATCCATGGATACAAAACCATCTCGAAGCACTCGGGTATATTTCTCACTCATGCCCGGTTCGGACTTCTGAAGAACGATGTATTTCTGTCTTCCGCCATCGACAGCCACCTTTGTGAGTTTAAGTTCTCTGATGTCTCTGGATACGGTTGCCTGCGTTACATTGTAACCATCCTTCATAAGACGCTCTGCCAGATCCTCCTGCGTCTCAATATCATATTTATTAATCAATTCTATGATTTTGCTTTGTCTGCTGATTTTCATTCTCTTCCCCAGTGCCTTTCTTATAATAGTAACTAGCTTCTCAATCTCCGTCTTTACCAAGCTTGGACCTGAGAATCTCATAGATTCCAGTATTATTCAGCTTGATTAATTTCGTGTTGTACTTAGCCTTCTTCATTAGGATAACATCATCCGTACTCAGGTCAATCACTTTGTTGCCGTCGAAGGTTACAATTGCTTCTGCTTCCTGTGTCTTCTTACTCTTGCCAACAACCACCTTAATAGTGTCCTCAGCCGATACTATAATACTCCTTGGACTTAACGAATGTGGGCAGATCGGTGTTATTACCATAACACCGGCAGATGCCATAACGATAGGACCTCCGGCAGATAAATTATATGCCGTTGAACCGGTCGGTGTCGATATAATCACTCCATCTCCCCGGAAATTATCAACCAGGACATCATTGACGTAAATCCCAAGACTGATAATTCTTGAAAATCCTTTTCTGGCAATTACAACATCATTGAGTGCATAGCCCATCGTATGTTCCGGGATCTGCAGATGTTTTGAAGCATGAATTACATTGGCATCAATCATAATTCTATTCTCAATATGGTAATCGTCTTGAAATAATCTCTCTAGTGCTTCTGGAACGTGGTGCTCCTCAATCTCTGCTAAAAAGCCTAAGGTTCCCATGTTCACTCCCAGAATCGGTATGTTGTAAGTCATCAGATCATTTGCGGTCTGTATGATTGTCCCATCTCCCCCCAGTACGATAGCACAATCAATATCCTCAGGAATAGTAACCGGACCAGCATCCTCCTGTACAGAAGATACCCTTGACAGAAAGGCCTTCCTGCCTGCCTGTTCTATATAAGTAACAATCCTTGTCGTGACACGCAGATCCGTATCCTTCTCTTTATTGGTTATAATCAAAAATTTGTCCATCGAATTGCTACTCTCCTAAATGAATACTATGATTCATACGATAAAAGTCTATCACAGAATACCATGAATTTCAATATATTATGCATAATTTTAAGAACAATTTAATAAATATTCGGAACTTTTATTTAGTATTAGCTCTCGGACAGCTCTCCATGCGCTCGATTTACAACTTTTGTTATTATATCATGAGAGATTGATACTCCAGCCGGATATTCGTTTCTATTTTCGTCATACTTCAATTTCTTTAGATATAATAAATATTCAATGTTACCTTCCGGCCCCTTAATCGGTGAGAAATCAAGATTCAGACATTCAAAACCAATAGAAGAAGCATAGGTGCTGACAAGTTTGATGACTTCCTCATGAACCTTCTGGTCACGGACGACGCCTTTCTTCCCAACCTTCTCTCTGCCAGCTTCAAACTGGGGCTTAATTAAACATACAATCTCACCTTCCGCACTTAACAAATCACGGACTGGCTGAAGTACTTTCGTCAAGGAAATAAAGGAAACATCAATTGAGGCAAAAGCAATCTCTGCCTGCAGCTGGTCAGAGGTAAGGTAACGGATATTGGTCTTCTCCATCGAAACGACTCGTGGATCCTGTCTAAGCTTCCAAGCCAGCTGATTCGTTCCAACATCTACAGCAAATACCTTGACTGCACCATTTTGCAGCATACAATCAGTAAATCCTCCTGTAGAAGAACCCACATCCATACAGATCTTACCTTCCAGTATGAGTCCGTACTGTGCCATCGCCTTCTCTAATTTGAGTCCGCCTCTACTGACGTATTTTAATGGATTCCCTTTTACCTCGATGTTAACCTCCTCAGGAAAAGTGCTTCCGGCTTTATCTTCTCTTTGCCCATCAACAAATACGTTGCCGGACATAATGATTGCTTTTGCTTTTTCCCTTGATTCGGCCAAATTACGATTCACCATTAGTATATCCAAACGTTCCTTCACTACAAACCTCCATTCTGCATCTTCAATGCAGCGCAAAACCTGGAAGAACACAGCTTCTTCCCGTGCGAATTGCTTTATAATTTACACCAAACCTCCCTATTGAGGCAGTTTTACATATAAATCCGATCAACAATACTCTGGGCATCCAAACCGAAACGCTTATGAAGCTCACTCACTCCACCATGCTCAATGAATAGATCCGGTACAGAAATATTAATTAGCTGGATATCCTGCTTCCTTGTTTCGCAAAGATAATCCGATACCTTTTGGCCATACCCGCCGCTCTTCACATTCTCCTCCAATGTAACAAACAACTTATGTCCTTCTGATAGCTTATCGAGTATCTTAGTATCCATCGGGGATACAAACCGTACATTGACTAAGGTTGCCTTTTTCCCCTGCAGCTTTAACAGTTCCATGACCTCCACACCGGTCTTTACCATACTGCCTACTGCAAGAATTGCTAAGTCAGCGCCTTCTTCAATAAGCTCACTACAGCCCAGCTCAATGGGTGCGTGATATTCCTGTAAGTTCAGATATGCGTCACCTTTCGGATAACGGATCGCAACCGGGCCGTTATAGGAGACGCTATAGCGCAGCATTTCTTCCAGCTCATAACGATTCTTTGGAGCCATAACAACCAGATTCGGGATATGGGACAAGAATGATAGGTCAAAGGTACCCTGATGGGTCTTTCCATCTCTACCTGTAATTCCGGCGCGGTCGATTGCAAAGACAACCGGAAGATGATTGATACAGACATCATGAATAATCTGATCGTAGGCTCTCTGCAAAAAGGTAGAATATATAGCTACAACAGGCCTATAGCCTCCCATCGCAAGACCGGCTGCAAAGGTAACAGCATGCTCCTCTGCTATTCCCACATCAAAGAAACGATCCGGATACTGCTTCATAAAATCAGCCAATCCTGTACCGAAGGGCATAGCCGCAGTTATTGCTACGACCTTGTCATTCTCTTTCGCCAGGTTCAGCATGGCATCGGAAAATACCTTCGTATAGGAGATACTCTTCTCCTCACGTAATGGCTTCCCGCTTCTAACATCAAAAGAATCCACACTATGAAACTTAGTAGGATATTTCTCAGCTAATTGATACCCCATACCCTTTTTAGTAATCACATGAACGACTACTGCTTTTTTTGCTCTTGATGCTGCTTCAAAGGCATTCCTCATGGACGCGATATTATGTCCGTCAATCGGTCCGATATAGGTTAGGCCCATGTCCTCAAAGAACATGCTAGGTAACATAAAGTATTTCACAGCATCCTTGGAACGCTTCAGCTTATCAACAATTATCTTACCTACTCCGGGCATCAGATTCAGAGTATTTTCCATATTTTCTTTAAAGCCTGTATATTTTGAATTGGTTCGAAGCTTGGCAAGATAGTTTGCCATGCCTCCTACATTTTCCGAAATGGACATATTATTATCATTTAACACGATGATAAAGTTCGTCTTTAATCTTCCGGCATTATTAATGGCTTCAAAAGCCATTCCTCCAGTCAGTGCTCCGTCACCAAGAACTGCGACCACCTTATGATTCTCACGACTTAAATCTCTCGCCTTAACCAGACCAAGGGCAGCAGAGATAGCAGTCGAGCTATGTCCAGTATCGAAGGAATCACACACACTCTCCTCCATCTTAGGAAATCCGCTTAATCCATCAATCTGACGAAGCGTAGAGAATAAATCCTTTCTTCCGGTCAGCAGCTTATGAATATACGCCTGATGACCAACATCCCACACCAGTTTATCCTGTGGAAAGCCTAAGAATAGATGCAGAGCCATGGTCAGTTCCACTACACCAAGATTAGAAGCCAGATGACCACCTGTTTTACTGATATTCTGTATTAAAAAACTGCGGATTTCCTCCGCAAGCTTATCATAATCCTGCTCCCTGATTTTCTTAATATCATTCGCTTGATTAATGCTATCCAATAACTTTGGCAAGTGTTACCACCTCATTTCTTAATTCTTATTTAAAACCAGTATAGTATGCCCACCCTTTTTGTGGTGGTAGCACAAATTGTTATTATCTATAATAATGACATTATCATCTTATGCGTCTAATTTTCTCTGTTAATTAACATGTCAATCAACTGTCTTAAGAAATCATTCTGATAAGGCAAAGCATCATAGCTGCGCATTGCCCTCCCTGAGATCTCGACCACTTCTTTATTAGCACTCTCCAGATTCATCAGGCTGACATAAGTAATCTTCTCATTCTTCTCATCGCTGTGTACCGGTTTTCCAAGCTTCTCAGGAGTACTAATCACATCCAGGATATCATCCCTAATCTGAAATGCCAGTCCAATATCACCGGCAATCTGTTCCATTGTATCTACATACTCCGGCGATGCACCGGCTAAGATAGCACCAATCATCATAGACGCTTCAATCAATGCTCCTGTTTTTAGACGATACATATGATCTAAGCGTTCCCTTGATGGTTCGCCGTGAAGCTCCTCCATATCGATTACCTGTCCGCCAATCATTCCGTAGATTCCGGCTTTTGTAGACAATATCTGCATGGCTTTAGCGACTCTGCTGTACTTTATTATTGCATCTTCCTTTTTATGATCAATTACTTCAAAGGTTTTTAAAGCAGTTTCAAAAGCATAATTAAGCAGAGCATCCCCGGCGAGAATTCCCATCGCTTCTCCATATACTACGTGGGTAGTCTTTCTACCCCTTCTATAATCATCATTATCCATGGCAGGAAGATCATCATGTACTAAGGAATAGGTATGAATCATTTCTATTGCAGCCATAAAGGGCTCAATCAAGCCTTCTGTTTCACCTTCAAACAGACGATAGGTCTGTTCCATAATTACCGGTCGCAAGCGTTTACCACCTGCCATCAAACTGTAATTCATGGCTTCCATGATTAATTTCTGTACGCCTTCCTCTTTAGGACAGTATTTGTTTAATATCTCCTCTACCCGAATTACCTGCTTCTTTAAATCCTCATTTAAGTTCATTTGATTCTCCATTTTCACTCAGAATAATCAGTTTCTTTTCCACCTTATCGATGGAATCATTACAGGACTTGAGTAGCTTCATTCCCTCTTGATACAGCGTAAAGGAATCCTCTAAGGCGATATCCGGTTTCTCAAGCTCCTCTAGGATATGGTTCAGTTTCTCAAATGATTCTTCTAATTTCATTGCTTTCTCAGCCATAACAACCTCCATCCTGCCGTTAGGCAATACCGAATATGAAGCATGCTTGCATAACTTACAATGCATATGGAAAATTATGTATGCAAGCTGCTGTTAATCGTTTCTGTATGTAAATGCATCCCGTATTCCAGCGGTTAATTAAAACCTCTGCCTTTCTCTTCTAGTTCTTCCACCCTAGTCTTAATATCGCCATCAAGTAAGGATACGGTTAGCAGTTCATTCTTCTTGACTTTCTTAATGCTTTGGACCGGTACATTATCCTCGCCAACAATCAAGGCGTAGCCTTTACTCAGCTTCGATAATGGTGACAAGCCCTCAAGTCGTGCGATATATAGCTCCAGCTTATGTCTCTTTTCCTTCAGTCTCTGGTTCATCCTCTGGCCAAGCTTCTGTTCGACCTCTATCAAATATTGGCGCTTCTGCTTAATCTGATAAGCCGGGCTTGCATAGAACAATCTCAGCTTCACTTGATTCGCTCTGCTCCGATATTGACTAATCTTTTGCAAAAGCTCTCTCGAAAGCTTTCGGTTATACTCTCTGATCACCCCCTGGAATGCTTGGTAATCATTCACTGCCAGCTCTGCAGCAGCAGAAGGAGTAGGTGCACGAAGATCGGATACAAAATCTGCTATTGTAATATCTGTCTCATGACCGACAGCTGAGATAATCGGTGTCTTACAGCGATAAATTGCCCTTGCAACAAGCTCTTCGTTAAATGCCCAAAGATCTTCTATAGAGCCACCACCCCTGCCGATAATTATGGTGTCCAGATTAAGCTTATCAAGTATTGCAATACCCTTAGCCACACTTTCTGCCGATCCTTGTCCTTGTACCTGAGCCGGATATAGAATTAATTGTACGTAGGGATTGCGCCTTCGGGATATATTTATGATGTCCTGTATGGCTGCCCCCGTCGATGCCGTAACGATTCCGACCTTCCCTGGATACTGAGGAATCAGCTTCTTATGTGCACTATCAAAAAGTCCTTCTTCCTCCAGCTGTCTCTTCAGCTTTTCAAACCTTTCATATAATGCACCCTGCCCATCGAGTACAATCTCGCTAGCGTAAAGCTGATATTTACCATCTCGCTCATATACGTTCACGCTACCGTAAGCGATTACACTCTGACCTTCCTCCATCTTGAAGGTAAGTCCCTTTCGTTGTCCAGCGAACATTACACAAGCCAATTGCCCCTGAGCATCCTTTAGTGTAAAATAAATGTGCCCCGAGGTATGATATTTGCAATTCGAGACCTCGCCCTTAATATAAATTGAGGCAAGAATTCGATCTCTCATAAACAAATTTTTTATATATTGATTAATCTCTGTTACTGAATAAGCCTGTCCCATACATCCTCCAAGATTAAGCTTGCGAAAGGCATACTAATGTCAAGCAATTTGTATCGAGCCTTTCTATAACGTAATAGGTCAGTTCCATATTTATAAATATCACTTTCTAAACCCAAACACTCCGATCTTACTTACGATAATCATAATCGTAGAGATAGAACCTTTAGAGTATTCAACCTGGAACACAGTTTACCCAGACTCAAACATGTTCTAGGTCATATTCATAAACCTGGGCCATGTTTTGAGTATATGGATAGATTCAAAACATCTCATTACCTAGACTCGAACATGTTCACTATTCTATGCCAGCTTCGCAAGCACTCCGTTGATAAAGCTTGGTGATTCATCGCCTCCGAACTTCTTCGCAAGCTCCACCGCCTCATTGATTGCTACCTTACCCGGGATATCCTCGTCAAAACGAAGCTCATAAACCGCTAATCTAAGAATCGTTAAATCCACCTTACCCATACGATTTAGCTTCCAGCCACTTGAGGTCTCTGTTAAAATGCCATCGATCTCCTCCAACTTACCTAACACTTCCTGAAAACGTGAAGTCAGATAAGAATATTCCTCGATGGATGGTTTCTCTATCTCGGAGATATATAAATCTATTTGTTCTCCTAATTCATTCGTCTCATGAAAATCCTTACGGAATAACATGAGAAAAATATGTTCTCTAATTTCTCTTCTTGTCACAGTTCGGTTCCTCCTAACCTGTTTACAAATATTGTATTACCATTGTAAGAATAAAGGCTGTCGCAAAAGGGTTTTGAACTGAGAAGATGAATACCCAGTCCCCTTACACACTATTTGAAATACATTCTTCTAATTGATCAGCCCCCATCGGACAGTAATTGCCCGCTTTAGGCTAACAAATTCAGTAGTCTGTCTTCCAAATAGTGTATTATGGGATCTTGATACTCATCTTCGCAGAACAGCATTAAATTTTGCGACAGCCCTTGATAAGCACTCTACTCTTTTACGATGTTAACTCCTGCTATACGGATGTTAACCTCCTTAACCTGCAAACCAGTCATATTCTCTATCGCCAACTTCACTTTTTCCTGCACCTGCTTTGCAGTTTCAGGAATACCATATCCATAATCTAAGGTCAGAGCCATATCAACGGATACTGCCTCTGGGCTAACCAGTACCTTAACTCCCTTGGATAAGTTCTTCTTTCCTAATTTTCCGGCAAGCTCATTGGTAACATTTCCGGAGGTTGCTGATACGCCCTTCACTTCTGTAGCAGCTAAGCCTGCAATGGTCGCAACGACCTCATCCGCTATCTGCACCTCTCCAACCTTACCATTTTCATGTATTTTATATGTGTTTCTGATCTCCGGTTCTTTATTCACGATAATTACCTCCTAAGTTCCTGATGTTATCCGGCATACCTTATAAACAACGCCGCCTATATGCGTACTTGCTATTCATTTTAGTAGTATTATATTTATGTTACTTTTATTATATAGTATTATACCAAATAACTCAACATTTGCAATTATAAATAATTATTTACAAAACTCAACTAAATATAACAAAATAGATTTACTCATCTAAATCAGCGGATTACGAAAAGAAGAGCTATACGCCTTCCTAAAAAGGAGGTATATAGCCCTACTTGCTCTATATCGTTCCATGATGAGAGAGACATATGGTATGATAACTTAAAGTGTATTTTACCATACCTGATTATTCTGATATCACTACAGGATTAATACTAATATTCTCAACTGCAACTCCTGTCTTATCCTTAACAACTTCTTCGATAATTGCAAGCTGTTGGTCAGTCAATGCTTCTGCATTCACAACAACATCCACCTTACCATCATCCATGAATACGATCGGCTCTGCAAAGCCCTTTGCCTCCAGCAGCATCTCTGTTTTATTCTCCTTCGTTATAATATCGGTAAGCTCCAGCATACTATCTACTGCTGTCTGTCTCTGCTCCTTAGATACTGTAGTGCTGTTGATTATTTCCATGTAATCAGCTTTGTTCTTTGCCCTAACCTGTTCTCTTTCAATCTTATTGGAAGCAAAATAGCTGGCATCGATTGAGCTTGCTGCATTTGCTAGAACTGCTTCACCCGGAACGCCTTCTTCCAGATCAAGCTCACCATTATCGCTTACCTTCTGAGCATCTGCCAGCATATCTTCATCAGAAATGTCGGTAAGCTCATCTTTCGCATTATCGGCTGTCTCATCGTTCTCTTCATCCGTAGTCTCTGCGTCTTCTGCAGATAAAGCAGCATTCTTATCATCCGCTTTTGCTGCCTCTGCATCCTCTTTTGTTACCTCTGCATCCTCTTCAACGGTATCATCTACTGTTACCAGATCCATATCTTCCGAGTCAGTGAATTCTTCATAATCACCGTCATTCGTAGCTTCTGTTTCTATGGCATCCTTTTTATCTGCAAGGTCATCGTTGGTGAAGCTAAGATAACCTGCAATGATAATCATGATAGCCAATGCAGTTATTATGATGTGATTCTTTTTAAAGATATTTTTCATTTTAGACCTCCTGATCATTTTATACCCTTACTCATTTTCATTACTATAACCTTATGCGCAGGTACGTCAAATAATACCTCAACCGCTTGCATAATGTCCATTTTAATCATGGCATTATCTCCACCTTCCGCGATCACAACGACACCTTCTATCTGCGGTTCCAGCTCCTGCAATATGTAAGGCACTGACTTTCCATCCTCGTTTGTAACCAGAACGGTACTCTCTTCCCGCTGGGCACTATGATCTATTCTGCTTCCGCCCTCCCCATCTTCTTCATCTAAGCTTTCCTCTGTAGAAGAATGATCCTTTAATGGAATCTTCTCCGTCGAGCCCTTCGTAGTAATCATCACCTCTACGTTTCCTGCGCCGGATACTTTTCTTAATACCTCTTTAAGCTTATTTTCCATTTCTGATATATAGGTATTCTGATTATAGCTTGTCGTATTCGTATCATTTTGCAAGTCCGCGATTTTCCTTTCCTTGGTATCATCCTCCGAAGATCGGAAGGTACCTAACACACCGGGAAAGGACAGGAGAATAATTAGAATACCCGCCATAAATAACATAATTAATCTTGGCAGTCCTATTGTCTTAAGGGAAATCTTCTTATCCATAGCAACCTCCGTGATATCCCCCGCAGCCTCCTAAGTCAATCGTA
>JAEZKA010000086.1 GCA_023436225.1 Bacillota bacterium | reverse complement strand
CCGCGTATTGTGGATTTTGGGGTGTTGCCGGAGAAGGAGATATCTTCAATGTTGCGGTTAAGAAAGAATATCGTAGACAGCATATTGGAGAGACCATGCTGAAGGCCCTGATTGATAAGGGCATAGCAAGGGGTATCGCCTCCTTTACCTTGGAGGTACGCCGGTCCAATGAGCCGGCAATCCGATTGTATGAGTCTCTGGGTTTTGAGACAGCAGGAATCCGAAAGGATTTCTATGCAAAGCCCAAGGAGGATGCTGTCATTATGTGGTTGAATACAATACAGCAATTCCCACTGTAAAAAAGCCTTCGCTCGTATTATAATAGTCCTAAGGGCAATACGTGCATCATATCAGGAGGGATAAGTTGTGAAAAGGACAAATATCATAAATAAGGGTGGAAATGATCCGATTTGTTGCAATTCATGTGGTAAGGTTATGAAAGTAGAGAATGGGATCCTAAAAGAGGATGCATTTGAAGCAGTAAAGGAATGGGGATACTTTTCTAATAGAGATATGGAAGTGCATCAGTTTAATCTTTGTGAGGAATGTTATGATAAGATTACTTCAAAATTTGTACTTCCGGTGGAGATTAGCAAAAAGTTGGAAGCATTGTAAAGCGGACATGCTACCATGATTATTGGATTAAGATATATTTATATAGTAGGACTAGGTTTTCTTTATTTGAATAACGAAATGAAGCGGGGGCTTATATCTTTACCATAAGCACTGTCTGGCAGACAGTGCTTATGGTAAAGATATAGTCCTTTTTTCTTCTATTTGATCGGATGACATTTGCCGATATATAATTTAGAAAGGACAGGTAGGAATAATTGTAAGCGTTACATATGTTTTTTCGTGTATAATACAATTCCAAGAATAACAATTATCTGGACAAAAGATTGGATATACTGTTAAAATACAGGTATAATGTGATAAATAGAAAGGCAGAAGAATGTTAGATGTTTGTTTATTAGGTACCAGCGGTATGATGCCACTGCCCGGCAGATGGCTTACTGCGTTGATGACAAGATATAACGGAAGTAGTTTATTAATAGATTGTGGTGAGGGAACGCAAATTACAATAAGAGAAAAGGGCTGGAGTTTTCATTCCATTGATATCATATGCTTTACCCATTATCATGGGGATCATATAAGCGGTCTGCCTGGACTGTTGTTATCAATGGGGAATGCTGATCGGAGAGAGCCGGTGACCTTGATAGGACCCAGAGGCTTAGAGCGAGTGGTGAATGCACTTCGTGTTATTGCTCCGGAGCTGCCCTTTATGTTGAATTTTATTGAGCTTTCTTCCCCTGAAGAGATGATTACGATTAATGGTTACCAGATTAAGGCGTTTCAAGTAAAACATAATGTAATTTGCTATGGTTATAGTATCTATATCAAGCGTGGAGGCAGATTTTTTACAGAACGGGCATTAGAGAACAATGTGCCTCAGAGGTATTGGAATCGCCTTCAGAAGGGGGATACTATTACAGATGGAGAATTCACCTACACTCCAGATATGGTGATCGGGCCGGAACGAAGAGGTATTAAGGTTACTTATTGTACTGACTCCAGACCGTTGAAAGCGATATCAGATCAGGCGAGTGAATCAGACTTGTTCATTTGTGAAGGTATGTACGGTGAACAGGATAAGGATACCAAGGCAAAGGAATATAAGCATATGACCTTCCGGGAAGCAGCGAAGCTGGCAAAGACAGCAGGAGTTCATGAACTATGGCTTACTCATTATAGTCCTTCTCTGACGCGCCCAGAGGATTATTTGGAAGAGGCAAGAAATATATTTCCGAATACTAAGATAGGGAAGGATCGAAAAAGTGTAACGTTGGAGTTTGATAAGGACGAGTGACAGTAGCATTAATAAGGAGGATACGGTATGCAAAAAGCAAAAAATCGTACAGCAGCTACAGTGATAACTATGCTAGTAATAGCGATAGCTATTTTATCCTTTTATTTTTATTGGTCTTACCGCACCAGTCCTTTGGATGAAGTACTGGTGGAAGATATGACGGAAGTACAAAAGCTTTTGAATAAGGATTTGGAGCTTTATTATCCAGAGACTTCAAGAGAAGTACTCAAATTATTCGGAAGTATGATGAAGAACCTGTACGATAATATCTCTGATGAAGAAAGAGAAGCACTTGCTCTTAAAATTAGAGAATTATATGATGAAGAGTTCCTCGCAGCCAACCCTCTGGAAAGCTACCTTAAGAACCTATATTCCGATGTTGCCTCCTGGAAGGCAGAAAACAGAAGAATTTCAGCATTTCATCTTGTGGATGAGGATTTAGAGCAGCAGGCGGAGTTAGACGGAGTGAAGTATGCTACAGGACACATCTCCTTTACCATTCAGGAAGGCGGTAAATTTACCGAGACCTGGAAGGTTATGCTACGCCAGGATATGGAAAAGAACTGGAAGATCCTTGGGTGGAAGGTTGTTCCCGAGGATATACAGACAAAGTAAAGGATGATACCAAACGACGGATCGTTCGATTTTGATTGGAGACTATATGACTAAGGATGTTTTAATATTGGCAATAGAGACTTCCTGCGATGAAACTGCAGCAGCGGTGGTAAGGAATGGAAGGGAAGTACTATCTAACATAATATTTTCGCAAATCGAATTGCATAAACTATATGGGGGTGTCGTACCAGAGATTGCTTCCAGAAAACATATTGAGAAGATTAACCAGGTTATTGAGGAAGCCCTGACTACAGCAGAAGTCACACTCCAGGATATTGATGCAATTGGGGTCACCTATGGTCCCGGACTCGTAGGAGCACTTTTGGTAGGAGTAGCAGAGGCTAAGGCAATCAGCTTTGCAACGGGTAAACCATTAGTTGGTGTACATCATATTGAAGGACATGTATCAGCAAATTATATAGATAACAAGGAATTGAAACCACCATTCCTATGTTTGATTGTATCCGGTGGCCATAGTCATCTTGTACTCGTTAAGGATTATGGAGTATATGAGATCATTGGCAGAACAAGGGATGATGCAGCAGGTGAAGCCTTTGATAAAGTCGCAAGAGCAATAGGGCTAGGTTATCCCGGTGGCCCTAAGATTGATAAGCTCTCGAAAGAAGGGAATAAGTCTGCAATTTCATTTCCCAGGGCACAGATTGAAGGAGCACCTTATGACTTTAGCTTCAGTGGTTTAAAATCAGCAGTACTGAATCATATTAATTCCTGTGAAATGAAGCAGGAAGAGATTAACCGTGCAGATGTTGCAGCCTCATTTCAAGAAGCGGTTATCGATGTGTTAGTAACAAAGACGATGCAAGCGGCAAAGGATTATGGAATGATGCAGGTTGCAATTGCCGGTGGTGTTGCTGCTAATTCATCTTTATTAGAGGCGATGGAGAAAGCATGTGCGGTTCATAGCTTGGAATTCTATCATCCCTCAAAGATTCTATGTACGGATAATGCAGCAATGATTGGTGCTGCAGCTTATTATGAGTATATCCGAGGGGTTAGGGCAGGCTTAGATCTTAATGCTGTTCCAAATTTAAAAATCGGGGAACGATAATTATTAGCGAATTGATTTTATTTTACAAAAAAGCACGATATCGTGCTTTTTGTTGAGTATTAGTATAGATATAGTAAGCTGATTTTATATTTAATTAGCTACTATTAGATCGGAGGATACTATGGATAAAGTAACTGCAATTGTGTTGGCTGCTGGTCAGGGAAAGCGGATGCACTCCTCGGTAGCGAAGCAATTTCTACTCTTACAGGATAAGCCTGTTGTTTATTATTGTTTAAAGGCCTTCGAACAAAGCAGTGTGGATGAGATTATCCTAGTGACCGGAGAAGGACAGGTTGATTATTGCAAGAGGGAAATTGCCCAGTTATATCATCTTAAGAAAGTGGTAAAGATCATTGAGGGTGGCAAAGAAAGGTATGATTCTGTCTTTCAGGGATTGATCAATGCAGAGGCAGCAGATTACGTGTTGATTCATGATGGAGCAAGACCTTTTATATCGGTGGATATAATTGATGGGTTGGTAGAGCAGGTCAAGGAGAGCAAGGCGTGCATTTTAGGGATGCCAGTTAAGGAAACTATTAAAGTTGTTGATGATATGGGAAATATTATAGCAACTCCAAACCGTAAAACGCTCTGGGCTGCCCAGACACCACAGGCCTTTGATTACATATCAATAAGGCAAGCGTATGAGGATTTCTATCAAGAGAAGGATACATTAAGCATGGTTGTCACTGATGATGCGATGTTATATGAGACTTATGGTAAGTTGCCTGTGAAGGTTCTACCTGGGGACTACAATAATATAAAGCTGACTACACCAGAAGATCTGATACTGGCCGAACGGATCCTATCCCAGAGAACTAATCTTATATAATAAGAAATTCATGAATAATAAGGTTCTAGAGCTTACACTATAGTATTCAGATAGTAATATTGTTTGAAAAGAAACAAAAAAAGAAACAATTTCTTTCATGAATAAAAGAAAACCTCTTGACACAAGCTATTTGAGGTGATACAATAGCTAAGCGACGTTTGGAGAGCACATATGGAGAGATGCCCGAGCGGCTTAAGGGGCTGGTCTTGAAAACCAGTGATTCCG
>JAEZKA010000060.1 GCA_023436225.1 Bacillota bacterium | reverse complement strand
TAAAGTGCATCATTTTTAAGATAATGCTCGGATTTATCTATAATAAATATAGAATTCCTAAAAAATAACCTAAAAACGGAGCTGTCGCACTGGTGGTTGAATAACCGCTAGTGCGACAGCCCCATTTAATCTAGTAAAGCAACACCCGATAAATAAAGAGCTAGTGGCGAAATGGAGATTGCTAAGGCAAATGCTCCATTCCCGGTTGGAGATAGTCCTGATCCGAATACAGTTGGCCAGATTATGCAATTTAGTGTTCCTGTTGATTAATTGCTAATCTGACTGCCGATACACACCCGATTCATCTGCATTTGGTACAATTTCAGTTATTGAATCGTCAGAATTTTAATGCTGCCGAATATGGGATGATGAGACCTTATCAGGTTAAAAAATAAGCGAAGTCATCCTACAATATCGATAAAAATACAGAGCGGCCATTGAAAGATTGGCGCTCTGTATTTTGTCCTTTATAAGTATTTTCTACTAGAATGTGGAAGAAGATTGATTAATAAACCGGTAATTGATATAATGCAAGCAGGACATAGAACACTAAGGAGAGGTAGAATGAATTTTGAAAAGATAACAAATTATTTAAATTCACTGGAGGCAGAGGGCATCCCTTCTGTTGATTGTATGATTTACAAAAATCATGAATTAATTTATCGCCATTACAACGGTTATGCAGATAGTGCGAAAACGAAGAAAATACAGGGAAATGAATTGTATTTGATGTTTTCTGCTACAAAGCTTATTACGATGACTGCTGCTTTACAGCTTGTTGAAAAGGGAAAATTAGATCTTGACCATCCAGTATCCTTATATTTACCTGCCTATGCTGAGTTAAAAGTTATGGATAAGGATCAGGTTAAACCGGCTCAGAAGGAATTGCTGGTGAGACATTTGCTTTCTATGCAGTCAGGCTTAGATTATGATTTGACACGCTCCGGAATAGTACGTGTTATAAATGAGAAAGGGCAGAAGGCAACAACACAGGAATTGGTTAATGCCTTTATTGAATCGCCTCTTAAATTTGAACCGGGAGAGCATTATGAATACAGCTTAAGTCACGATGTAGTTGGAGCTATCATTGAAGTAGTATCTGGAATGAGTCTGAAAGAGTATTTTTCACAGAATATATTTGGACCTTTAGAGATGAACGACACATTCTTTGCCAAACCAATTAATACGAATGAACGTTTGGTTGCACAGTATATGTATGATAATGACAATCATGTATCGAAAGAAATGGAGCTATCCTGTTGTTATCAGCTAACTGAGAGCTATGAGAGTGGTGGAGCAGGGTTGATTAGCTGCGTGGAGGATTATGGTAAGTTTGCGGATGCGCTGGCCTGTGGTGGAGTGAGTGCAAAAGGAATACGGATTCTGGAGGAAGGGACCGTCAATCTTATGAGAACCAATCTTTTAGGTCCTGTACAGAAAGAGGATTTTTTGAACAAGGCAGTAAGAGTGGGATATGGTTATGGCTGCGGTGTTCAGGTACTATTGAATCCACAAGAAGCTAATACCAAAGCCCCCAGCGGTGTGTTTGGATGGGATGGTGCAGCAGGAGCATGTGTTATAATGGATCCTATTAACCATATTGCATTGGTATATGCACAGCATGTTAGAGGTTGTAGTTACGCCTATTCTACAATTCATCCTATGTTGAGAGATCTGCTTTATTTGGATTAAAATATTTGGCCTGTATCGAAATGATGTAGGCCTTTTTTTATATGTTAAGACTATTTCCAAGACAAAAAAAGATGCATTCCTCAGTATGGGGTAAATAGTGAATGGAGCTAAACGAATGCTTTTTACATAAAAAGGATAGATCTCATACCAATTTAATGGTAGAATTGGATTCGTATCACACAGTAACCAGTAGGCAGATATGAAGAAAGGTGAGGATTTGATATGAGAAAAAGATTAATAGCAATACTTACAATAACAATGCTTCTGGCTATGACTGCGTGTCAAAAAGCAGAAGAAAAAAAGAAGATAAAGGAAGAGGATAAAACTATAACCATCATTGAGGATACCAAACAGGAGGAAAGCAAGCAAGATATTACAGTCGAGAGGATTGATCAATATCAGCAGGTAAGTATTACGGATTGGTTGGATGAAGATACGGTGGTTGTCTCAAAGGAAAATGAGTTACTGGATAAGATGAGTCTGGCTGAGCTGTCAGAGTATTATCCCAGGAGTTTATATCGGTTTAACCTTATCACGAAGGAGTATGAGCTGGTCAGAGAACAAGAAAAGGTATACCTGGAGGGGGCTGTCCTGTCCAAAGATAAGAATTACCTTTTGTATTATGAGTATTCCTTAGGAGATCCTGTATTTCACATAATGAATATGGATACTATGAAAGACTTTGGGATCGTTGGTGAACCGATAGGCGGAGCCATCAGTGCACAATGGGCCGATAATGTAACAGTGGTTGGAGCGGCTTATAGCGGCGGGGCATATCTGGCTGACAGTACAGGTAAAATTACTTTGGTGGATGGCTTAAAGGAGGAGGCATTATATCTTATTGTGAAAATAAATGACAACATTTATTACAATACGCAATATGATAGTAGCTTAATGAGGTTCAATATTGCTACGAAGGAAAAGGTTAGCCTTAACTTAGAGCAGGTATACAATATTCAACCCTCCCCCGACGGCAAACAATTGCTGGTATTGCAGACAAATGAGAATAAGAGTACCATGCTTGCTTATGACTTGGAAAGCGATGTGACTATCCCTATTGCGGAAGGGATCGAATTTAGCGGAGTATCTTGGTCACCGGATCAACGCCTGATTGCTTATAACCAAAAGGAGGATGTGAACAACTCGACGGCTGGCAATCTGTATGTGTATAATATGTTGACCGGAGAGACTACCAGGATTGTGGATGATGTCGAGAATGCCGGTACCAGCTGGAGCCCCTCCGGAGATAAGTTGGCTTATTCAGATTACGATGGGACACAGTACAATAGCAGTGTAATCTATCTAAAAGAATAATAAGTGGAATTACGCTTTTTGCAGCTAGGTACTATTTTATGAACTTATTGATCAGCAGGAGAAAATTTCAGGCTCTGCAGTTATGCAGAGCCTGAATTGCTTCAATTATGTTGATTATCAATTATAGCTTATCGATGTATTTCTATAAGTAAAAAGGATATCGTTTAATTTTCAAGAACACACAAGGTGTTGCTCATTTTGTCAGTTTAAATAGGATTCTGTGTCCATTTATCAGCTCATCTTCAATTTGTCCATATTCAGTCCAACCGTTTTTTTTGTAAAAAGCAATTCCTCTGAGGTTTTTATCAAAGCATTCCAAATGCAGCTCATTATACAAATTTAGTTTTTCCGGTATTATTTGATTGCAAAAATATTGTGCAGCACCTGTGCCGTGGTAACAAATATCAATCATAAAACCTTGCAATTGATTTTCGTGCCAAATCATAATTCCAATAATTTTTTCATCAAGCAAAAGCAGAGTGGAATTTTTAATTCCTTTTCTTATATCCTCATCGCAATTGCCACTATCGATATACCAGTCAACAATTTGATCCCCAAGGTAAGAACGTGTGTAGTTATCTGCAACAAATCTTGATAATTTCAGAATATTTTCTTCATCTTCCATAGTGGCTGGTCTAATGATGTAGCTATTACTCATTTTGTTTTCTCCTCTTCATAATATCCACTTCTTATTATATAAATAACCTTCATTTTTACGATTATATCATATAGAATAATTAAAGTCATGTAAGAGTTCAAATCCTCATACATGACTTTAATATGATGGAGATAATGGGACTCGAACCCACGGCCTCCTGCATGCCATGCAGGCGCTCTCCCAACTGAGCTATATCCCCAAAGACTGGTACTATTGAATAACGAATGGAGACAGCTGGACTTGAACCAGTGACCCCTTGCTTGTC
This sequence comes from Bacillota bacterium, assembly GCA_023436225.1. Taxonomy (GTDB): domain Bacteria; phylum Bacillota; class Clostridia; order Lachnospirales; family Lachnospiraceae; genus Mobilitalea. The sequence continues at coordinate 74,292 of JAEZKA010000060.1, read as the reverse complement.
GAGCAAGTGCTCTCCCGACTGAGCTATGCCTCCATGATAAGAAATTATATCATGAAAAGGGATTTTAGACAAGAGATGGAACGGATATTATTACTATGCCAAGTGGCTGTCGCAGTTTGCGACAGCCACTTGGTAATTCCTATAAGGTAAGGAAGATATCCTAAATAGAAGAATTTCGTATTAATCTTATTTATAGATATATTTCGCAATTCCAGGCGCAAGCAGATGATAGGATTTTGCAACGCCATCCTTTTCAAGACTGGCAATCACATTCTTATCAGAACCGTAGCTGGAGAAGGTCATCAGATAACCATCCGTTGTGGTCACTTTGAGAATCTTACCGGCAATCATCTTAATATATGGATTTGAATCAATTGTCGCACTATTGAAGGATTGCATAATCTCATCCTTTTCACTACCGAAGACATCTCTTAATTTTACTTGATTTAGGTCATATAATTCCATGACCTTTACGCTATTTATATCAAGAGTAACCCAGGTGATTTTAGTATCATTCACATCGCCGAGCACTGTTTTTATTGTGTCTGATTTTATTCTAATCAGCATATTGGGATAAGTAATCATCATGATCACTCTGACATTGTCTCCGGGAGGAGCTACCTTGGCACTAATCATCACGGTATCAGCCGTACTGTAAAATATATTATCTATGCTGATAGTATAGCCTCCGGTCGGTCTTTCTCCTGCAGCAATGAGTGCATAGACGTATTCTCCGTCTCTGATATAGCTAATACCTTGCTTTTGATTGTTTTCAGAGTACCAATTCGCTAACTTCCTATTGTTTATAATATTATCATAAGAGATCTCTTCATAATCAACAACAGTTGGTAAGGGGGCAGGAGTATTCTCTTGAACCTCACCACTTATGTGACGAAGCTTTTTCTGACCCTCAATTTTGATTAAGATATGAGGATAGGTCTCAACCTGTGTTACCATCATATCAGGAGTAGGTGCCTTCACATAAGCTGTTACAAAGGCCTTCGAGGAGGATTCATAGGATACCTTGCTAATGCCAACTGTGTATCCACCAGTAGGCTTCTTTCCTGCACTTCCAATTACATACATGGTTCCATTATATCTCATGGAATGTATTCCAGCTTTTGAGTAATTTTTATTATACCAGGAATAGACCGATTTCATTTTAATAATATCATCTTTCACGATTTCGGTATATTTAATATCCTTATTAATATTAACTTCTCCGGTAATGGACAATACTTTTTTCTTACTGTCCCAGGAAACCGTCATTCCTATGTTTTCAAATACCGTTTTACCGGGTACCATAACATGGCCGCGGCTGGATTTAATTGGTGTATTTAGCTTAACTGTCTGAGGTATGCCTGAGAAATCAGCAACTCTATGAATATAAAACTCACTCTTTCCTTCTTTAAATTCAACATGAGTCATATCAAAATGGATCCATGTGGTTTTATTCTTTTTATCCCATTCAACTTCTGCCCCGATGGCTTTGGCGGTCTCCACCAGTGGTATCATAACCTCACTCTTTGACAGATAAGGGGATACATCGTATTTAACAGTGCTTTTGTTTACAGTTACTTTTATCTTTGGTGCTTTAATATGTGCGAAAGCAGTTACATTACCTAGTAAAGTCATCATCACAACGAGAATGACCAATGTATATATCTTTTTCATAGTATTCCTCCTTATAATTATGTTATATTGATGTTTCAAATATTAGACGGGATATAACTCCATATGTATCCCAATTCCATAAATAGAATATTGTGGGACGGTAGTTGAGGCATAATTTCACTTGGCAAACCGATCAGATTAATATAAAATTATCCTGCTGAGTAAAAATAAGCCAATAATATAAGGGAATATAATATTGAGGAGTTAAGATGAGTGAAAATATTTTAATTGTGGATGACGAGAAGGAGATTGCAGATCTGCTGGAATTGTATCTAAAGAATGATGGCTACGAGGTATTTAAGTTCTATAGCGGTCGAGAGGCCTTGGAATGTATCGGTACTACAAAATTGGATTTGGCAGTGCTAGATGTGATGCTTCCTGATATTGATGGTTTTCGCATTTGTCAGAAGATAAGGGAGAATTATTTCTTTCCGGTAATCATGCTGACCGCTAAGGTTGAGGATATGGATAAAATCATGGGGTTGACACTTGGAGCGGACGATTATATTACAAAACCCTTCAATCCACTGGAGGTTGTTGCACGGGTAAAGACAACTATAGCTTCTCGGATCAGACAATTAAGATATCGGCAATTCAGTCCGAGGATGGAATCCGTCTAAGCTTTCTCAATCATGGGAATACCATACCGCCTGAGAAGCTGGAGAGGATATTCGAGCAATTCTACCGCCTGGATACGGCGAGAACGACCAAAACAGGTGGTGCTGGACTGGGGCTAGCCATAGCAAGGGAGATTGTAGAACTTCACAAGGGTAGTATCAGTGCAAATAGTAAAGATGAGATTATCGAATTTATTATTACGCTCCCAAATCTTTCGTAGGAAAAATGTAAGAATTTAATCACGAAATCGTTAACTTTTATTTTAGAAATACAAAGAAAAAGCATTCGCTGTTCTGGTAATATCAAATTGCCAGGAATAAACGGATGCTTTTTATATGTTATAGGACAAATAGGCTTATAACATATAAGCCCTATGAAAAGGCGATACATACGGCGTTTTACTATTTCATTTATAAAGGAGAAGAAAGATGGGAAAGAAGAAAATTGCAATTATTTTTGGAGGCTGCTCCAGTGAGTACTCCGTATCACTTCAATCAGCCTATTCTATCATAAGTAACATGGATGGCAGATGCTATGAGGCTATCTTGATAGGGATTAATCAAGAGGGCTCCTGGTTTCGCTATTTCGGAGCAATTGATAGAATTAAGGACGATACCTGGCATACAGAGGAGAAGGATTGTATATCGGTAATTCTGTCACCGGATCGCCATATTCACGGGATTATTGAATTAAGAAGAGAAGGAATCCGTTATGAACGGATTGATGCTGCTTTTCCGGTTATGCACGGCAAAAACGGGGAGGATGGTACCATTCAAGGATTGATCGAGTTAGCTGGTATTCCTCTAATCGGTTGTGGCACCTTGAGTTCAGCACTTTGTATGGACAAGGATAGAGCGCATAGACTTGCGGCGGCTGCCGATATCTGTATCCCGAATTCAATTGTACTGACAAAGCAGCTTACCTCGATTCTTCTGTACGAAAAGACTAAGGATTTACAGTATCCTTTATTTGTAAAGCCAATGAAGGCTGGATCCTCCTTCGGAATAACAAAGGTTTATGATAGATCGGATTTGGCAGGTGCAGTTAAATTGGCATTCGAATACGATAATGAGGTTATCATTGAGGAGAATATAGAGGGCTTTGAGGTAGGCTGCGCTATATTAGGTAACCAGGAACTGATCATAGGAGAAGTTGATGAGATTGAACTTAGTAATGGCTTTTTTGATTATACCGAAAAATATACCCTGAAGAGCTCTCAAATTCATATGCCGGCCCGCATTGACGACAAGACAGCAGAAAAGATAAAGCAAACGGCAGCGCTCATCTATCGAACGCTGGGATGTAGGGGCTTTGCAAGGGTGGATCTATTTCTGACTCCGGATAATCGTATTGTGTTCAATGAAGTAAATACGATACCAGGCTTCACTACTCACAGCCGCTTCCCTAATATGATGAACGGAATAGGATTACCCTTTCGGGAGCTGCTCACAAGATTAATCGAAATGGGGTTAAAAGGATGAGGACGGATATCCCCATTCGATTCTGATGAAGAAGCATGATCTAGCGCTGGAAGAGTATGTGGAGTTTCTGATGGAATATCCCTATAATGGAGACCACTTAATCACCAGTTGAATCAGCAGACAGTTGAGATTTTTTATATAAGAGCGAATAGAACCTCCAATTTTACTGCGATAGAATTACCGGAGGATTCCATTTATCAGCTCTCCGGTAACAATATGGATGGCTTTATTGTGACATTATGGATGCAATAGTGTGAAAAGGCTTTTTCACACTCAGAACTTTGTGCCTGCGTCTTCTTCGGCACGTAATAATTTAAAGGGGAGATGGGATAAGTTATATGAATAATTACATGACGATTTCTTCCGGTATAATGGAGGAAAGAACAAGCTGGAATGAGGATGATAGAAGGAACCGGTCATGGATAGAGGTTAACTTGAAGCATTTAAAATATAATGTAAGAGTACTAAAGGAATTAATACTATCGGGATGCGATTTGATGGCGGTAGTTAAAGCAAATGCTTATGGACATGGCGCAATTCAGATCTCAAAAACTTTGAACGAGATAGGAATAAGGTCATTTGCAGTAGCAACCTTGAGTGAGGGGATAGAGCTGCGAAATAACGGAATCCTAGGGGACATACTGATATTAGGCTATACAGATATTAATCAAGCGGTTCAATTAAAGCATTATCAATTAATGCAGACTGTTATTGATTACGAATATGCTCTGATGCTGAATGAATTGCAGCTTGGCTTACCGGTACACCTAAAGGTTGACACTGGAATGCATCGGCTTGGCATAAGTGCTCAGGATGTCGACAAAATCTCACAAACCTTTAATCTGGGTGGGATTGAGGTTAAGGGGATGTTTACTCATCTTTGTGTAGCGGACCAACAGGAAGAGGAAGCAGTGGAGTATACAAGAGGGCAGATCAAAGAATTTTATCATCTGGTGAAGCAATTAAAGGATGGGGGAATTGCGATACCTATGCTTCATGTACAAAGCAGCTATGGGCTGATGAATTATTCGAAGCTACGCTGTGATTATGCTCGGATTGGTATTGCGCTTTATGGTTCCTTCAGTAGACTGGGGGATCAGATGGAGCTTTCGATAAAGCTTAAACCAGTACTTTCTCTCAAAGCAAGGATTGCGATGATTCGGGAGGTGGCAGCAGGTGAGTGTGTCAGTTATGGTAGAGAATTTCCGGTAATGCGGGATAGTAGGATAGCGGTACTTCCGATTGGATATGCAGACGGGCTACCACGCAATTTGTCCTATGGTATTGGGGTAGTATTGCTTCGTGGGCAGAGAGTCCCCATTGTTGGTCGGGTCTGCATGGATCAGCTCTTGATTGATATTACGGATATTCCCGGAGTGGAACAAGGAGATATTGTAACTCTGATCGGGAAAGACGGGCAGGAAGAGTTGTCTGCATCAGAAATAGCAGAAGCAGCAGGGAGTATTACAAATGAGCTGCTCTGCAGATTAGGAAGCCGCTTAGCAAGAATTTATCTTTAAAATTTGACTGTGAAGTTGATAACAGAGATAGATACGTTAAAAGGAGCCTACGTTGGTAAGCTCCTTTACTGATTCTTGATTAATGAAAGCTTATGAAGACAACATAGATACAATCAGTGTAATTGAGTTCCATTCGATTAAATGCTACTTACAAGGGAAATTGTTATATAGTGTGCTGAACATGGTCGCATGTCCCTGTTCATCTACCATTACCATATTAAAGGTATCGATAATAACCTGATCCATGGTAGATAACTGGACATTGCGATAGAAGTTAACGGCTTTCAGTTCACCGATCAAAGCGACCAAGAGACCGTCTCGGTAGCAAGGAAAGGAGGTTTGATTCACACAGTACTTGGGTTCACAATCGGTGTAATAACGAAAAAGCTTGCAAAATATTTGTAAGTGCTCCAATTCGTCATCGTAAGCATGCTGGATAAATTCGCAATGAAGTTTATTTGGAGCCTCTTTGAGAAGATGCCGATAAAAATCAGCAGCATTTGCTTCATCCTCTATCGCTTTATGAATAAAATGAAGAATTTGATCGAAAGGTTTTGGGCCCTTTAATGGTAAGCTTGGAATTTGAACATTATCGCAGAATTTACTTTCAAAGCAGTTCGTAAATCGTTCCGATGCCTGATATTGAAACATCGATATGACCTCCTGTTTACTCTTATAGCAAGATAAGTTGATTTAATAATAGTTTATGTAAATTCCTATCTATTTGTGCCACATTATAGACGGTTTGGTAATATTATATCGCTTTCGCTTTGTTAATTAACAAATTTTGCCATTTATCCACACTGTCAACAATTGGCTGTGGATAATTTACATTTATACCCAAATTTGGAGTAAATATAGTAAAAAATGTAGTATATTTTTCGTGGTTAATATGTGATGGGTAAAGTAAGTTTTAATAACAGAAAGCCTGAAAAATAAAACAGTAACATAAATTACTTCTTGGCAGGAGTTGGAAGTTGGTATATAATTAAGATGAAAAAAAGATGTAATTATTTATATTATATTGTAAAATAAGGTCAGATTTGAAAATGTGATACTGGTAAAGCAATAGGATATTTACTATTGCAACACTACAATGATGAAGGTTGTAATGGGAAGAACGATGAGAGGGGAGATGTTATGTTAAAAAGCCATATGAGCAAGATTAAATTCTCAGCCATGGTGGGGGCTATCCTATTTTTTGTTTTAGTGATTGTACCCGATACTTATGCTTCAGAGAATAAGAATATACTTATTCTGAATTCCTATCATCAGGGATTGGACTGGACGAGGGAGCAGACGGAAGGTATTATTGATACACTTCAGGAGAGTGGGTACAATTTCTCGTTTCGAGTTGAATATATGGACTGGAAGAATTATAACTCTTTAGATAACATCAACTACCTCATTGATTACTATCATTTCAAATATCAAAAGGATTTAATTGATATTATAATAACTACCGATGATGCGGCACTAGAATTTGCGTTGAAATATCGAACCAAGCTATTTTCCAATGCACCGGTGGTATTCTCCGGTGTGAATTTGGAAGGTATGCAGAGCATCACGAAGGGCTATGACAGGGTCACCGGTGTTATAGAAGTAATCAATCCAACGCAGACTTTAACGATAGCGAAGAAGATAAATCCAGATTTGAAAAAGATCTATTTAATGAATGATAATTCAGAGAGTGGGATCTCCACTACTCATATTATGATTAAAGCCATAGAAGTATTTGACCCGGGATTATCGGTTATTTCCTGGAGTGATTTACCCTTTGAAGAAGCAGTACAAAAGGCAGGTGAATTGGATGATCAAAGCATTATCCTAATAGGGACTTATTTTCGAGATGGTAGCAATAAGCTTTATGATAATAACTATGTGACGATGGAAATAAGTGAGAATAGTACAGTGCCGGTTTATCATCTATATGATTTTGGACTTAATCATGGGATTGTAGGAGGTACCATGTTAAGCGGTAGAATCCAAGGAGAAAAGGCAGCTGATTATGCAATCCGTATTCTTGAAGGAGAAGATATCAATCGAATCCCCAATAGCATATCGGAGTCTACGCGCACTATATTTGATTATAATCAATTAATTCATTTTGATATCCCGCTTAGTATCCTGCCAGAGGATTGTGAAATCATTAATAAGCCCTTTTCCTTTTACGAGACCTATAAGACGTTGGTTAACAGTGTGATTGCAGTGTTTTCCATCGTGATACTGTTCATCTGTATCCTATTGTTTTATATAAGGATGATACGAAAGATGAGGCGCAGCCTTCAAGAGAATAATGAGGAGCTATCTGAACTGTATGAGGAGTTAATCGCATCGGATGAGGAAATCAAGCAGCAATACGATGAGATGATTATAATTAATGAAAAAATAAAGCAAAGTGAGGAAAAATTGGCCAATCTGGCTTATTATGATTCCTTAACCGGATTGATGAATAAGCTGTCCTTGTATGAAAGATCTCAAATTAATGTTACGGGGGAGGGGAAGACTGCACTATTATTTATTGACATCGATAATTTCAAATATGTGAATGATACCTTAGGACATGCCTTTGGAGATAAGCTGATTGTTAAGGTGTGTGAGAGGCTAAAAGCTTTATTAAAGGAGGATTGTTCTCTTTACCGTCTAAGCGGGGATGAGTTTATTATTATCATGAACTGGATTGAAGAGAGAGAACAGGCAGAAGAATATGCTTCCTTCATTTTGGAGAATTTCAGAAAGGATTTCGATAATCTTGGAAGTAATCTTCATATCAGTTTAAGTATAGGTATTTCTATTTGCCCGGATCATGGAAGAGAGTTAGAACAGCTATTAAAGTTTGCTGATATTGCCATGTACAAGGCGAAGGAGGCAGGTAGAAAGAGTTATATGGTATATGATGAACAGATGAATGAAGCCTTTACAGAACGGATTATGATAGAAAAACATCTACAAGGTGCATTGGATCAGAATGAATTCGTACTGTATTACCAGCCCCAGTTGGATATCACAACCAATAAAATATCTGGCTTTGAAGCTTTACTTCGATGGAATAGTTCAGTCTTAGGAATGGTATCTCCATTGAAGTTCATAAAAGTTGCAGAAGATACCCACTTTATTATTCCCCTTGGTACCTGGGTTCTGCAAAGAGCATGTGAGTTTCTGAAGAGATTAGAAGATAACGGATATCAAGGACTTACGGTATCTGTGAATATCTCAATACTACAACTGCTGCAAGAAGATTTCCTGGATATTGTTGAGAGGGTATTGAGTGTTAATGATATTAAACCGGAATATCTTGAGTTGGAGATTACTGAGACGATATTGATGGAATCCTTCGACCGCATAATCACCAGATTGGAGAGACTAAGAGATAAAAAGATAAGAATTGCACTGGATGACTTTGGAAAAGGGTATTCCTCCCTAAGTTACCTGAAACAACTTCCAATCACTACAATGAAGGTTGATAAATCCTTTATCGATTACATAACCAATGATAATCAAGAGGATTTGATCGGACATATTATTTCCATTGGTAAGAATATGGGTATGAACGTAATAGCAGAGGGAGTAGAAGAGCAATGTCAGCTTGATTATCTCGCTATTCATGAATGTGATAAAATTCAAGGTTATCTCTTCAGTAAGCCGTTGCCAGAAGAAGCAGTTATGAAGCTACTCCAAAACCCTTATTAATGTTTGGCTGCTTTCGTATCAATATGAATATCGGCTACGGAAACTGATAAAGAATAATGAATTATACAAAGAAGGGGCTACTGTAACACAGCCCCTTCTTTGATACGTCAATCATTCCAATAATCTTAAAAATCACTTATACTGTACTTGTCAACTACTTCGGTTCTGGTGAAGGTGGTGCTATCTGGTGCTTCATCTGCTACCAGATAGTTGTAGAGATGGATAATTGGATCATGTCCCTGACCAAAGCCATCCTGTCTGAATACCATATGTACAATGCCCTTTCTAATCAGTTCGTCCATATCTGCATTGTAATTAAAGCAGAACAAATGAATCTTCCCGATGAGACCCATCTCCTCAATAGCTCTGGCAGCTCCCTTGGCACCTTCACCAATGACGAGGATTGCTTTAATATCTGGTGAATAGTAAAGAAATTCCTTCAGTTTCTTATAGATTAGTGAAGCTTCTTCCAGCTCATCAATCTCAGATGTAATCTTGATATCGGAATATTTCGCAAGCTTGGCTACAGCAGCATCTCTTCGTGTTACATTAACAGAGGATGTAGTACTGCCTCTAAAGATAACAATCTTACCTTCTCCTTCAATACTCTTAGCTAGAATTTCGGCAGCTAAGGTTCCTTCCGCCTGGATGTTTGGTCCAAAGTAGGAGAGACGATTTGAAGTATCTGTGAAGTCACAGTTAAAGGTCATGATAGGAATTTTCTTAGCAGCAGCTCTATTGGCACATTCTTCGATTCCTTTAACAAAGCCGGGAAGTACAAGTCCATCACAGCCTTCCTCTATCTGCCTGTTCAGAGTCTCGATAAAACTGTTGTCGACCTTATCAAAGCCGATAAAATCCAACGTAACATTCTTGTCCTTAAGTTCAGTCTGTGCATATAATGCTCCCTGCTTTACAGATAACCAGAAAGGATCGTTCAAGGGACTCAGCATTACAAACTTTAGTCTCTTGGGGCTTGCTTGAGTGGCCGGAAGGACGGAGGTCTTATATCTCTTTAGAAGATTTTCAATACTGGAGAGCATTCTCTTCAGTGATAGTGCCTGCTCATTGATCTCTTCATTCTCAGCCAGTTCTTCCTGAGTTACAGCTGCAACATCCTGTGTAATGTTTGAAATCTCATTGGATGCATCATGTAGAATAGTACCCTGAGTACTAATTATTTTGGTACTGTCATTAATCATTATGGACTCTTCATATACCTGCTTGATATCGGAGTTTAGAATGTTCGCATTATTATTAATCGTATAGAAGGAATCCTTCATAGAGTTAAAGATTTCTTTGCTCATGCCAAAGCTCTCGGTAACATGTTCAATACTTTCACTTACCTTTGTATTACTCTTAAGGATGTTCGTCAGGAGGTTATTAATCTTTTTGACACTATCCTTCGTTGCATCGGAGAGCTTGTTCATCTCCATGGCTACGACTGCAAAGCCTTTACCGGCATCACCTGCTCTAGCAGCTTCAACACGTGAGTTTAAGGATAGGAGATTAAGCTGTTCAGTAATACCCATAATCAAGTTACCGAATTCTGTAATCTCAGATAGATTTGAATTCAAAGTTTTTATGAAGCTGGAAGTCTCATCTAAGTTTGAAGAAATCAACTGTATCTGACTGGTGTATTTCTCAAGATGGTCAGAGCTTTCGGTGGTTAGCTTTACTGTATTTTCAACGAAATCCTCGATGTTTCCCAGAGTAGTCGTAATACGGCTGGCCCCGAGTCTTACCTTTTCAATACCTTCCAATGTATTTTTTGCTATTTTTAGCTGTTCCTGTGCCTTTTCAGCAACAATCGTGATATTAGCTGCAATCTGTTCATTACCCTTGTAGGTCATATCAATGCTCTTGGTTACCTTATCGACAGCACTGGATAGGATGATTACATTATTCTTAGTCGATTCAATATAGCTGAGTAGATTACGTTTCATATCATTGAAGGCTGTTGCGAGAATTTCAAGACCCTTTGTTTTTTCTGTAATGATATCGCTGATATTTAGATTTCCTTGAGATAAGGTGATAGCATTTTCATCAATCAATCTCATTCCTTTCAGAAATTGAAGTAATAAAATTAATAAAACCGCTGAAAGGAGTATAGAGATAATAAGAACGATGGGTACTATAAAACCAAATGCTTTAGGGCTGATAAAACCGACGATTGTTACGATGATTAATAATCCAAGTATTATTGCCGGTATTCGTAGAATTAGAGTCTGTGTGTTTTTTTGGTCAAATAGGAATTTCTTTAGTTTTTTTAGCACATTCATAAGTAAACCCTCCCATAGTGAATTGCACTTTAATCACAGATTGACTGTGAGTTCTTGTATAATATTGTAACATTTTGCGAAATAAAGCACAACATAAAATTGGAAAAAATAACTGAAGCTAAGAACCATATATATGATTTTTAGGACCGGGTTAGAGATTAGGGATTAGTTTCTGATTGGTTATGCTTTCGGTATACAATGAAATAAAAACCGGACATATAGTATAGTCCCTTAAGGAGTACCATATGTCCGGATAGTATTTAACGATGTAAAGAAAATAATCAAAAGTTGTTATTATAGGAAGCTGACATGGTATTAAGCCAGCTTGGACTCCTGTTTGATGACCGGCTAGCTCAGTACCTATAAAAAGTAACCGGCGTAAGATTCCGTTGACCTGAATCTTTGCGCCGGTAACAATTATTCCGTCGGTACTATAATTATAGCCGATATACCCATATTTATTCCAGAGGTCGGGTGTGGGCAGCGCCCACGACTACTTGCTATGCTTTAAAATATTTAGCCAATGAATAATATATCCAATAAATGGATAGACTATTAATGAACATATATTTCGACACAGGTTTACATATTTAATTCTTACCGAAGAGCTGGTATTAATTATTTGATTTCAGCATTATGTATATTACTATATTATTTCAATAATTCTTCTAACTCATATATCATTTCATTTAGTTTATCTACTTGCTTCATCATTACATCAATTTGTTGTGTATTGCTTTGTACCATTTCAGTTATATTAGTAAAATCTTTATTTTCCTCGTTGATCTTGTCTGAAATGTTTTCATTTATTTTTACAGTCATATCAACAACATTACTTTGCTTTTGCTGTAACTCATATACACTCTTAATTGCCTTTGCTGAGCTTTTTAAAAGTTCTATTAAACCACGAATACCATCGACAGTGTCTATCAACGCCTTATTCTGTTCCAGCAATTGCTCTACATTTTCATTCATATATTTCGATACTTCTGTTGTTCCGTTCTGTACTCTAAATACGATATCATTAACATTGTTTAGTGAAGTTTTTGTGCTGCTTGCTAATTTACCAATTTCTTGAGCGACAACCGCAAATCCTCTACCCGATTCTCCTGCCCGTGCAGCTTCAATGGAGGCATTCAGTGAAAGCAAATTAATGGCTTCAGCAATCTGGTTGATAATTTCTAAAGTGCTTCCAATATTTGCTGCCTCTGTTAATAATTTGTCTGTAACATCCAACGTGTTCTTAGTTGACTCTGAAGCCTTCTCACTAATATTTATCAAATTGTTCATTGCCTGTTCATTGGCAAAGGATTTATCTACTAATTCTATCGATAAACTTTCTAATTCTTGCACTTTTTGCTCCATAGCTTTACTACTGTTCTCTAATTCCATTAAATTTTCTTTGCTTTCGGACGACCTTTTTAATATATCCCCACTACTTTCCAAAAGACTTTCACTAATAGCAGAAAGTTCCTCAGTCGAAGCACTTTCATTTTGCGTTGTTTCGAGCAGTAATATGCTTGCTTCACTTAATTTTTCTGCAAGTCCATTCACCTTATTAAGTACTCCTTGCACTCGGCTTTCATTTTTTTCCATCTCATCCTTTTTTGCATCTGCCAGATAACGACCTGCAAGATATGCTGTGAGAATAGTACCTAAGGAACAAAAGAATAGAGAACATATAATAATGATCAGGTCCGTGACAAATAACTCATCCTTTACAGGGAGTGTGTTATGACCCGCAAAAATCCAAGATAGAACTAAGGTCACGCTTAACATAGAAGCATTAGTAAGTGTCATTTTCCAATCCAGAAATAATCCTGATAAAATGATTGCATAGATAAAGACTCCCCACCATGTTCTCAATGGCATTAAATATGATACAATATTCATTTGCAGTAACAATACGATGCTATAATATACTTTTCCCCATTTTAACCATTTGGAATCAAGTTTCCCATCTTTCATGCAATTTCTAATAAATAACAATCCTATAATAAGATATACTATAGTAGCTCCTAATTGAAATAATAAGGACCACCATGGTACATTTTTAAATAAGTTTAATAATTTAAATCCTATGAAAAACAAACTAGAGCACAAACATGAAACTGTCAATAAAAATATTACTCCTTTGTATACCTTTTCCATGTAAACATCAATTGCCGATATCTTATTCATAATATTTCTCCCTGTATTATAAGTTTTGTAATATATCTGTGGGCATTGAGATATCTACCCATAAATATTCTATATTGCCTATGTTTTATAATAATACAAAAAATTTCTTTATTGCCCACTTTCTTTTATAATTCATCAAGATTCCACTTTTTAACTAACAATACCATATAACCCAAAATATTGCAATAATTAACTTTTTACTACAACAGTGAGCTGTGTAGCTCTGATGCCTTGGGTCCTGAACAGATGCCAGCCGTTGAAGTAGATTAGGGAACATATGCTTCTATATCTTGGCAAAGTCAATGAAGCCTCTATCTATTTCCTTTAGCTTTCGCTTTTTATCTCTTGTCAACGAGTTGTTCATGGTAAAATTCCTTCTTCACGTAAACTTTTTCTTACATTTTACCATGAATTTGTCTGGATTTCCCTATTTCGCTAAATTTTAGAGTGAAAAATATTTACTCCTCAACGCTGTAGCTAGGAGAAGGAGATATGGGCACTTTTAGGAGTTTTAAGCGGAAGATTATTGATACAATTGTTGATACAAATGATACAAAGGGATGGACAAAACACCCAATAATTGGTATAATAAAGAAAAATAAATGCACACTAAATGCACAAAACATGCACAAATATTAAGGAGGCCAATTATGATCATAGGTGAGAATTTACCGAACATACCATGGCAAAATCGTCCCGAGGACTGCAGTGATATTGTTTGGAGATATAGCAATAATCCGATTATTAAAAGAAATCAGATACCCAGTGCAAACAGTATATTCAATAGTGCGGTTGTTGCAAAGGACGGTGCTTTTATCGGCGTATTCAGAAGTGACGATAAAGCGATGCAGCAACATCTCTTCCTGGGAAAGAGCAAAAACGGTATTGATTGGGACATTGAGCATGATCCGTTACCGCTATACAATCAGAAGGAAGAGCCGGTAGGGGTTGCCTGCGGCTATGATCCCAGAGTATGTTGGATTGAAGATCGCTATTATGTGACATGGTGTAATAATTATCATGGACCTACCATAGGAGTTGCTTATTCTTTTGATTTTAAAAGGTTTTATCAGCTTGAGAATGCCTTTTTACCCTTTAATCGTAACGGAGTGCTATTTCCGAGAAAAATCAACGGAAAATATATGATGTTCTCTAGACCCAGTGACAACGGACACACTCCTTTCGGAGATATGTACTTAAGCCAGAGCCCGGACATGGAGCATTGGGGTTACCATCGCTTTGTAATGCAGGCGCAGGGATGGGCATGGACCAAGGTTGGTGCCGGTCCGATCCCGATTGAGACAGAGGAAGGCTGGTTATTGATTTTTCATGGTGTCGGAACAACCTGTAACGGTATGATATACTCCATGGGCGCTGCAATCTTGGATATTGATGGGCCATGGAATGTAAAATACAGATGTAAACCATTTATCTTTCATCCGACGGAACTGTATGAATGTGTCGGAGATGTACCAAATGTCACCTTTCCCTGTGCAACCTTGCATGACGCCGCAACCGGAAGAATTGCGATTTATTATGGTGCGGCTGATACTGTTGTGGCATTGGCATTTACTCAGGCAGATGATTTGATTAAGTATATAAAGGATAATGCGCTATAATCAATGATTGGATTTTAAGAATTGTGATACTACTCCTTGACACATTATTTCTGATAAAGTATGATAAGGTAAAAATAGGCTGTTATATAGTGATTATGAAATTTTATATGAATTTAGATAATTCTAATTTATTAATAGATTTAGAATGAGGTGGTCCGTTATATGGTCACCTTTCTATGTGTCTACAAAGGAGACAATAAATGCGTTTAGTTTCTTTATCGATGTTAAAGCAGGAGATGACATTAGCGAAGCCTATTTATTACAGAGACTGTTTGGTGCTTAAGGAAGGAACAAGTGACCTGGAGCGATATTCCAATAGTCTTGCAAGATTGGGCATAGAGTATGTATATATTGAGGACTCTAATAGTAATGATATTGAGATACCGGATGTGATCTCGGAAGAGACCAGACAGATGTGTAAGCAGGTACTCCGGCAGACAATGGAGGACTTTAAAGCTAAAACAGTAATTGATATTCAGGAGATGTCAGGAGCGATCTATAGTATTATTGATGAAATACTGGACAATCCGGACATCCAGATCAGCCTCAATGACATTGGAGCAGCAGATGAATATATCCTTACTCATTCAGTCAGTACTACAGTTTATTCGTTAATTATTGCAAACAAATTGGGTTATTCCAGACCAATGCTAGAGAAGCTTGGGGCTGGTGCACTGCTTCATGATATAGGCAAAATACTTCTGGATAGTAAGATTGTAAATAAAGCCGGAAAGCTTGATAAGGAAGAGTTTGATCATGTAAAGAAGCATACAGTACTTGGTTATGAAGCTTTGAAAAAGTGTGTCAATCTGACAGAGCTTTCCAGAATTATAGCATTATATCATCATGAAAGAATGGATGGCAAGGGTTATCCGACAGGGACCCCTGCTGCTGATCTACATGAATTTACTAGAATTGTAGCCATAGCCGATGTTTATGATGCATTGGTATCAGACCGCTGTTATCGCAGTAAATGGAGTTCTAACCAAGCTGTAAATTATCTGGTAGAACACGCTGAGACACAATTTGATTTAAAGCTGGTTTCGGTTCTGATTAAACAGATCGCGATCTATCCGAATGGATCTATGGTTAGGCTATCGGATGAAACCATCGGTATTGTGAAAGAACAGAATAAGAATTTTCCTCTTCGACCAATTGTAAGAGTTGTTACAGATAAATGGGGACAAGATATAACGCCGTATGAGATTGATCTTATGCAATCCTTATCAATCACAATTGTTGAATCTGAGCTGGAGATGAGCTGGAATAACAAAACAAATACATTTGAATAAGCTGCAGAAAATCCGTTGCGATATGACCGGAGTTCCTGCAGCCTTTCTATAATGAACGTATGAATTAGTTCTTATAAATCTTAATTAGTGTTGGATCTTCGTACCTTAGCATTAGCAGGAATGATCAGCACATGCTGTAGTGGTACCCAGACAAAGCCGGCGATAGAGAAGTCCACCAAGCTATGCACTAAGGTTCCGACGCCAACCAGAACGAAGATGTAATAGGGACTCATAGCTGCACCGGTACCAAAATAATACAGACTGACAATTAAGACCTCAGCAATGGCATGTATTAAGGAAATGAACAATGCAAATGGGATACTGGTCTTAGGGGATAATAGAAGGTTATTATTCTTCTTCAAAATGAGAGCACCTAAAGAGGCGAAGATCAAATGGGTCAAAGCACGAAGCACTACTACCAGAGGAAAGCCCGCTATGAAGAAGCCCAAACTGGAGATTAGTGCAACAGCAATTGCCACTACAGGTGAGATGAACATTGCTATAAATACAGCCACATGACTTGCTAGAGTGAAGGATGCCGGTTCGATGATTATCTTAGGAGCAAACATCGGGATTGCGATACCCAAAGCACTAAGCAGTGCTGCTACAGTCATGATTTTTACTTTGTTTGAAGTGTTATTTATCATATTAGCCTCCTCCTGCTAACCTACAGCAGTTATTATTCTTCCTTTTTTGTTATGATGAGATCAATGTAACAGGATGATATATAGTCACCAAGGGGCGATATATAGAGCTGTCAACACTAGACATGATAGCTGTCTTGTCAGCTGTAATTATAAGCCATAATACAACCTGTTGTCAATCGAAAATTGTAATAGAAATAATTTAATATAAAGCCCCTTCCGATTTACGCAGATGAGAAGTGTAAATCGGAAGGGGCTGAAAATAGTGCTATGTAATAGAATGTTAGTAGTATTATTACTGTACTCATCAAGCTCCTATATATTAACTCTGCCATCTTGACGATTGGTATCAATTTTCTCTGTCTCTATGCAATAGCGGATAAAAATAACTGCAAGCACAAGAAGCATAAAGCCAATCAGATTTAAGATCTGTTGGGCATATATTTTTTGCCCAAACAAATTGAGATCCAGCTGCTGTAGCTTATCTAAGATGGAACCACCGACTATGGAAACAAGAAAGCCGAACAAACCGGAGACGGAGGAGGTCAAGGTAAGCCAAATCATACGCTTCTCACTCCGATAAAAATCAAGTTGAATACCAAACAAACCGATACCCACGAAGGCCCATGCGGTAGAGCTGAAGAAGGAAGATATGATCAGCATCGGATATGCATTGAAGGGCATCATAAAGGCAATGGATAAGAAGTTCATTCCCAGTGCGAACAAGGTAAAACGAAGAACCTTACCCATCCCGTGTTTATCTGCCAACCTACCAAGTCTTGGCATGATATAGATACGGTACAGGTTGAACACAAAGCCGACCAGCATGATAAAGGTGTAGGGTAATTTTAAATCATTGATCATATAACTGGCATTAAAAGGCGCACAGATATAAAAAGCCAGGGTATAAAGACATTGTATGGAGAAGGCTTTACGGAATTTACGGTCACCGACCGCTTCCTTAATTTCAGAGAGGATACTTTGACCCTTTTCGACAACCTCCTTCTCTTTTGCTCGTTTTGCCAGACGTCCATGCATCTCCTTACCATTAATATCAACATAGGAAAGCTTCGGCTCCTTCATTAAAGAAAGCCCGACTACATTGATAATGGTTAGTATAAAAATAATGATACCAATGATAATAAAACCAGTGAAAATATCACCCTTCTTAAAGTAATCCAGTATCATACCGCATATTAGCATCAAGCTAGAAACTACAAATACTGCCACCGAGTCCTTGATTGAGAAGTATTTTCCTCTAAGACGGCTTGGGACCAGGCTGGCGATCCAGTACTGAGAAGCCGGAGTCCCAATTTGTACGAAGACTTGTCCGAGGAAATACATTATAACAATTAAGAAAGCTTTTATAGTATCATTAATCATTAACATGGGAATGAAATAAAGGCCAGCAAAAAGAATACGCTGTAGAGCGGTGACAGTGACTAAAAATTTATACTTTTTCATTTTCTTAAAATAATTAATCAAGAAGAGTTGGGTCAGAGCAGCAAAACTGACTAGGGAGGTTATGATACCGATATTGGCATCTGAAATTCCGCTGTGAGACATCAGGGTAGCTAAAAATGTTCCTCCTGCAAGCTGCGCAACAGTCTGGGCAGCGCTATCTGCAGTCGTATAATAGATACGGCTGCTTTTAAGGTCCTGTTTTGATTCGGGTAAAGCCATAAAATAAATTCGTCTGAGTTGCCCTATCATATAACGGTACGCGTATGATAAATTATTAAACATGTTGTCGAAAACCCCCCAGATTCTTTTGTACACATATTACTGCTAATAATATGTATTATAAGTGATTCTGATGGATTTCTCAATGTGTTTTCGTATATTCATATCATCAACAATAATATCATTCAAGGCTTCGTATTGCCATATTGTGAAGGGCCTCTCCTTGAAGTCGATACACGGTCCACTCATTCATGGGCACTCCACCCATCTGCTTATAGAATTGGATTGAGGGTTCATTCCAATTAAGACATGCCCACTCCAGTCTACCACAGCCTCGCTGTATTGCTAATTCTGCAAGATATGACAGTATGTGAGTACCGAATCCCATACCTCTCATTTCCTCCTTCACATACAAATCCTCAAGATAGATTCCGGATCTTCCAAGAAATGTGGAATAATTATGGAAGAACAGAGCAAAGCCTACTGGTCTGTTCTTGTATTCAGCAATAATAACCTCTGCCTTCTTCTGAACAAAAATGGTATCCTCGAGGAGCTCTAAAGTAGCCACGACCAGGTCCGACATATGCTCATATTCAGCCAATTCTTTAATAAAATCAAGTATTAGTTCAGTATCCTCAATTGTCGCAATTCGCAGGGTAAAATCTGCAGGTTTCATTTTCATATTCATAACCGTCCTTTCTTATATCCTGCAAACCTTATGTGAGATATGATTGGATTTTCTTATCTGCAGGTACTATTTATGCCGTAATTCACCTAGGATTTTTTGCTTTCTAAAAGCTTAATTAAAGCTATTGTATAGTATGATGAGTGAAATTACAAGAGTAGGAGAAGCTTGACTTCCAGTAGCTTTCCCTTGCTGTAGTAGTCTTTATATTATATAATCATTATCAGAGCTTTGCGGATATTTCTTATTGAGGCAGATGCGGTTAGATTAGATCATATGATAACATAATTGAAGCATGTAGATATAATTAAGCCAATGTATATGGAAGAGGAAATTAAGTAGAAATGATAAGACAAATACAATCATAATGATTGTTATTAGACATTAACAGATGCATGGATTACATAGAGGGATAGCATGAAAATACATAATGAGAACTTTAATATTGCACAGATTGCCGAATCGGGTCAATGCTTTCGAATGAATTGTCTGGAAGAAGGGCGATATAGCCTGATTGCTTTCGGAAGATATCTTGAATTACACCAAGTCGAGGAAGATGTTGTTGAGATAAACTGTAGTGATACTGAATATGAGGAGATTTGGAAGGATTATTTTGATTTGGATTATGATTATGGTCATTTAACAGATACATTAAAGAATGGTAAGGATCCCTTTCTTCGCTCGGCAGCAGAATACGGGAAAGGAATACGAATCCTTCGACAAGATTTTTTTGAAATGATGATTAGCTTTATCCTTTCTCAGAATAAGAACATTCCGGCAATCAAGAGCTCGGTTGAAGCCCTGTGCCAAAAATATGGTAGTAGGATCGAAGGGATTAGTGGCAGGAAAGACGGTATTTATGCATTCCCAACACCCTGGCAATTAGCGAAAGCTACTAAGGAAGAACTGCGTGAGTTGAAGGTGGGTTACCGGGACGAATATATCCTTCAGGCTGCTCAAGCGGTGGTAAACGGACAAATTGACAGCAACAAAATCAAATCTTACAGCTACGTGGAAGCTTTTGATGCATTAAGGCGAATTCATGGGATCGGAGAGAAGGTAGCTAATTGTATCTGTCTTTATGGCCTTCACCATATTGAGGTGTTTCCGATTGATGTGTGGATCAAGAGAATTTTGGAGGAAGTATATCATAATGATTTTGATCTGCAGCTTTATCAAGGACATGCAGGGATTATCCAACAATACATGTTTTATTACATGAGAAATAAAAAATAAAATCAATATTTGTTAATTCATTCCGTTGAAAATCAGTATAGCCTTTCCGAGGTCAGGAGAAAATAAGTAAGAGAATATTTTCTCGAACAGGTGATGGAAAGGAAGGATAAATATGGGTAATCTAAAACGTGGTGAAGAGAATGAAAGAAGAATTGAGCATATTGAGAATCTGGTAGAGAAGCAAACTAGAACGCAACGTCATCTAGAAGAACATTCCGATATATCTCATTCGCCGGAAAACATTCAGCATGTAAAAGAGATTCAGAAAGAGCGTCAGTCTGAGATTGATCACATTAAGGATAAGGTGGCTTATGGAGATAGTATTAGTAATCAACAGAAGGAAAATACAGAGAAGCGCTTGGTATTTACCGAAGGATATCTTAATCACAATGCAGACCACATGAATCAGAAGGATTTTCAGAATGCTAAGGCGAAGCAAGAGCGCAGGAAGGATCAGCTGGATTCGATGAATTAACAGTTTAAAGCTTATATTAGACAATGAAGCGAGTAATTTCCTTTCAATAATTCGAAGGAAATTACTCGCATTTCATTATGGTATCAATCGGTTAATATCTCTTGGAAATAGGCAGGAGCGTCGTACATTATTTTGCTCCAGGAGCCTGCTGGTGAAGCGTTCTAATCCAATACCAAGACCACCATGAGGTGGGATCCCATATTTATGAAGCATCAGGTAGCTCTCGAATTCCTCTGGATGCATCCCCTTTCGTTTCATCTTCTCAAGCTGCTCTTTGTAATCGTGAATTCGTTGTCCGCCTGTTGTAATCTCCATCCCTCGAAATAATAAGTCAAAGCTTAAGGTGACTAGCGGATTCGTAGGATCCTCCATAGCATAGAAGGGACGCTTTTTGGTGGGATAATGAGTAACAAAGACAAATTCGCAACCAGTTTGTTTCTCCATCAATTCATATAACAGCCTCTCCTCCTCGGGTTCAAAATCCTCCCAGTCTTTAATTTCACGATGATAGGTATCCGATATCATCTGCTTTGCCTCCCGGAAGGTAAGGGCTGGAATGGAGCTTACCTTAGGGATGTTTACCTCTAGTAGAGATAGTTCATCGATATAATAGGTGGATAAATAATTGAATGTAAACTGCAGCATACGAGTCTCCATTTCCATGATTTCTTCAAAACAACCAATATAGCCCATCTCAAAATCAACGCTTGTATATTCATTAAGATGCCTAGAGGTATCATGCTTTTCTGCACGGAATACAGGAGCGATCTCAAATACCCTTTCGTATACACCAACCATCATTTGCTTGTAGAATTGGGGACTTTGGGCAAGGTAAGCGTTACCTCCAAAGTAATCAAGCTTGAAGATATTAGCTCCGCCTTCTGCTCCTGCATATACGATTTTGGGAGAATGTATTTCAGTAAAGCCTTGGCTATTCAGAAAATCACGAAAACCCCTGCAGATACCCTCCTGAATTTTGAAGATGGCCCGTTCCTTCTCATTACGAAGTGTGATAGGACGGTAATCTAATAAGGTTTCTAAGGAGACATCGAGCCGTTTATTGTTGATAACGACCGGTAAAATCTCGTTGGGTGTGGACAACACCTGAATGGTTCTCAGCTGTAGCTCATAGCCGACCTTGGATCGAGGGTCTTCAATCACCTTCCCAGTCACCGATACACAGGCTTCTTCCATTAAATCCTCCATAGGAAAGCTACAGTGATCCGGGGAATAGATGCATTGTACAAGGGAGCTTCTTGTTCGTAGAATAACGAAGGAGAAGTCGCTCATTGTTCTGATTTTATAGATTGACCCAGAGAGGATGACGGTGTTACCGATATGACTTGTTAGTTCCTCCGGCTGAGTATATTTTTGAATCATAGTCCCGTTAATTTGCTTCATAATTAAGTCCTCCGAATATTATCTATTTTATAAGAATGATGTTCCTAATTCGTTTGCTGAATCGGAATCTTTTCGGACATAATCTGTATGTCGCATGGTATCACAACCTTTCCTCGATAAAAATGGGTAACAAAAAACCACCTCGGTCAATGAAAATCATTTTCTTACCGATGTGGTTCACAAACAGACTATATTCTAGCTTCCATATAGGTCATCTATTCTATCCACACAGGCACAAGACTTTAAGCGCTTGTACCTATGAGGTAATCATAGCTACAAGCGCTGCCGGTCGTCGTCCCTATTCAGATAATAATTTGTTCTGATGAACATGATATTTACCTGCTTTCATATTTTTTACAAGACTATCACAGTTACTTCTTACTGTCAATATATAAAATTCACTTTTTTCTTGATAAGAAGTCTCGTTAGCCATCATTTTCTTACTTAAAAGCCTTCCTTACGTCGCCTGTGGCGCAGTGCATGGCGCTTCTTACCGGCCTCCCATTCCGCTCGTTCGGATTCTGTCTCCAGCACGAGCTTAGGTACCTCGGTGGGATGACCCTCCTCGTCCAATGCGACCATAACAAGGTAAGCGCGGTTTACTACCTTACGAATGCCCTGTAGATCCTCAACATAGGTATCAACCCTCACTTCCATGGAGGTATTACCGACATAGGTGATATGTCCGATTAACACCAGGGTATTATTAATATAAGCACCTGCCTTAAATTGCAGATTATCGATTGCAGCGGTGGTTACATTTCGACCGCAGTGCCGTCTGGCAACTACAGCGGCAACAACATCGATCCATTCGACTAATTGTCCTCCGAACAATCGGTCAGAGCCATTAATATGGGAGGGCATTAATATTTGAACTTGTTCCGTAATGGAATCTGAGACATGTTTTGGTTCCATGAAATATCCTTTCTAAATACGCGATAGAGTTGTAAGAAGATGTAGTTTATGCTTGAAGCATCAAAATGTAAAAGACTTGGCATAAACTATTTCTAAGGGTAAACATATATGTAAGTGTGAATTCGGATTTGAATTGTGTACTCTGTTTTATTTTAAACCTCGGTTGAAAAAATCGCAACATATACCTTTGATATAGTCGAAGAATATTATTAATTTATTGAAAAAATAAAAAATACTTTTCAATGTATAATTTTATGGTATAATAAATGAAGCATTGAAAAATATTTACCTAAATGGAAAGGAATGAAAAATTATGGCATTAGTTACGACGAAAGAAATGTTTCAAAAGGCATATGCAGGCGGTTATGCAATTGGTGCATTTAATGTAAACAATATGGAAATAGTTCAGGGAATTACAGAGGCAGCAAAGGAATTAAATGCACCTGTTATCCTTCAGGTATCAGCAGGAGCTAGAAAGTATGCTAAGCATGCTTATCTGGTAAAATTAGTTGAGGCTGCTTTAGCAGATACGGACCTTCCCATTGCTCTTCACTTAGATCATGGTGATGATTTTGAGATCTGCAAATCATGTATCGATGGAGGCTTTTCATCAGTTATGATCGATGGATCCAAGCATTCCTTTGAAGACAATATCAAGCTGACGAAGCAGGTTGTTGATTATGCACATGCTCATGGCTGTGTTGTTGAAGGTGAATTAGGTAAGTTAGCAGGTATTGAGGATGATGTTAATGTTAGCGCAGAAGATGCATCCTACACCAGACCGGAAGAGGTTGAAGAATTTGTTACTCGTACCGGTGTTGATTCCTTAGCAATCGCAATCGGAACAAGCCACGGTGCCTTCAAGTTCAAACCAGGCCAAAAGCCTCAACTTCGTTTTGATATTCTTGAGGAGGTTGCTAAGAGATTACCCAACTTCCCTATTGTATTACATGGTGCGTCCAGTGTATCTCAGGAATATGTTGAACTGATCAAGAAGTACGGCGGTAAGATGGACGACGCAATCGGTATTCCGGAAGATATGTTAAGACAGGCTGCTAAGATGGCAGTATGTAAGATCAATATTGACTCTGACTTAAGACTTGCATTTACTGCAGGTATCAGAGAATACATGGCAAATAACCCGACTCACTTTGATCCCAGACAGTATCTGACACCTGCAAGAAATAACATCAAGACCCTCGTTAAGCATAAGATTGTTAACGTTCTTGGTTGTGATGGTGCTGCATTATAATAGGTTGATTGATTTAAAAAAATAGCATTATAAGAAGGATGTACAGAAAAACCTCTGTACATCCTTTTTTGATCCTTGTTTCTTGGCAGCTATCGCCTGCCTTCTTCATTTATCGCTTCTCAATCGCTGTCTCGTTCATCATCCTTTCCACATCCGCTTCTTTTAGATGATAGAAGAAAAATATAATTACAAACATTAGAACAAAGCCGATAACAGGGATCAGAGTAAACATCATGAATATTCCGTCCAAGGTCTCAGGAGTCTGAGCATGATTGGCTTGATACCCAAAGTATGCCAGGAGAAAGCTGCCTGTCGCACCCTGGAGGGCACTGGTAATCTTTGCGGTAAAGGTTTGCGCTGAAAATGTGATTCCCTCGGAGCGGTGACCGCTCTGATATGCGCCGTATTCAACACAGTCAACCGTGAACATACCGGTCAAAATCGAAGGAACACTGTAGCCCAGTCCTCTGAGCGCAGTTATTATTAATACTGCAGTAAAGTTTTGATAACCGATAAAATAGGAAATGATACTGGTGGCAACAAAGAATACGACTGCAGTTAAAAGGATGCGCTTTTTTCCAAAGCGCTTTACCAGGTTGGGCATAATAATCGGTATGATTAAGCTTGGAAGCATTGCAACCAGCATAACGATAGAAATCAAATTTTCATTGCCAAGATTATATTTAACAAAATAGCTTAGGGAGGGCATCAATGTATTAGTAAGACTGCAGATAATCAGAGCCAGGTTAAAAATCAGTATGTACTTATTATGAAGCAGGAAGGAGGCGAGCTCTCTTAAGGATGGACTGGAGGTTGAGGTATCCCGTACCCGCTCATGGGTATAACGCTTAACAGGAATCATAGTAAGCATGCCGATTGCACATAGAACGAATATACCGGGTGTCCAACCGAGTCTTTGAATTACTGGAATTGTTGCGACGGTAGCAAGCAGGGTGCCGATAAATGCCATAATTCTACCTAAAGAAATAACCCTTACGCGGTCATTGATATCCTTTGATATGACAGTGGAAAGTGCATAAATAGGAACATCACTCATGGTATATAAGATATCCCATAGGATATAAGTAAGGTAAGCGTATAGTATCTTGGTATTCATAGGTCCTTCAAACTGGATAAAGATCAACAAGGTTGAGATGGGCATAGTATATATTCCAAGATTAACCCAGGGCTTAAATTTTCCGCCTTTTAACTTGGCTTTATCAATGATGACACCCATAATTGGGTCGTTGACAGCATCCCATACTCTGGCAACGAAGAAAAGAATACCTACAGCAACCGCTGAAATCCCGAAATAATCGGTATAATATAGCGATAAATAGGTTGTAATCAGGGTATAGAATATATTCTGTCCAAGGAAATACCCTGCATAAGAAAATCGCTCCACCTTTGTGGTTAACTCTGAAATCGTTTTGCTCATATACTCCTCCTAAAATGAATACGTATATATATTATGGCAACAATTACTATCGATATCAAGTACATATTATCCTGTTTGTCAATTTTTTTCAACAACAAAATAGTGAAAATCAATAAATATTAGAAATTGTTGACAAGACTTTACTACAAGTGTATTCTATAAGTGAGTTTAAATAAATACGTATATACAATGCTCGGAGGCAATATGAAGGTTACAATTGATGATGTTGTGAAAAAGAGTGGGTTGTCTTATGTTACCGTATCAAGAGTAATTAGTAATTCACCCAATGTGAGAGAAGGTAATCGTAAAAAGGTAATGGACGCAATTGAAGAATTGGGGTATATACCCAGCGCTGCAGCCAGAACATTGGCTACAGGAAGGACTTATGTCATTGCTATGTTTATTTCGGACCTCGGTGATGATTTTTTTGACAGTATCGTGAAAGCAGTGAACGAACAATTACTGAGTAAGGGGTATCTACTAACCTTAATTGTATGCGATGGAGATAATAATTCGGTCAATACAGCATTCTTAAGTCAGAATAGGGTGGATGGGGCGATTCTTCTGGTTCCTAATCAAGAGAAATACTATATTGAGATTTTTAAGTCTAAGAAAATTCCCTTTATCGTGATTGATAACCAGACCATGAATGAGGATATCACCTCTGTTTTAGCCGATAATATCGCTGGTGGATATATGTCCACAAGGCATTTGATTGAACTAGGGCATAAGAAGATTGGATTTATTGGTGCTTCTGCAGCCAGCTTATCCACTATGGAGAGACAGCTTGGAGCAAATAAAGCCTTAGCAGAAGTAGAATTAATACCTTTTGCTATCGAGAACGGAGAGTATGATCAGCCCACAGGATATAATACAGTGATGCACTGGCAGGCAGGGATTGGGCTTCCTTCTGCGATATTTGCATTTGATGATCATATTGCGGTGGGAGTAATCAATGCGATAAAGGATTTGGGACTGCAGGTTCCTAAGGATATCTCGGTCTGTGGTTACGATGACAGCTTGTTATCGAATCATTATTTTCCTCGGATTACATCAGTTCGCCAGCCTGCGGGAGAGTTGGCTGAGAGTGCGGTAGATCAGCTGCTGGCCCTGATTGATGGACAGGAGATCGGATCCTTCGCAATGAGGTTCGCTCCCAAGCTAATTATTAAAGAATCAACAAAGAGATTTGATTGAAAAATAATAGATTTTTTAATCGGCAAATTTGTGTTTACAGTCTTCAAAGTGCAAATTATCGCACATGCGAGACGTTACACACTTTGGCAGAAACTAATTCATAGGGTAAGCATGTTAGGTTAGTATGATAGGAGGAATAGTATGCAGAAATTAAAAATTGCAATTATTGGTGCTGGTAGTACCTACACCCCGGAGCTGATTGAAGGAGTGATTAACCGGAATTCATCCCTTCCCGTGACAGAGTTGTTATTGATGGATATTGATGAACGGAAGTTGAATATCGTAGGTGGTTTATGTAGGAGAATGGTAGAGAAGGCAGGACTCAAAATTAGCTTTAAGCTGACGATGGATTTGACGGAGGCACTAAGAGATGCCGATTTTGTTCTTGCTCAGATCAGAGTTGGTAAGCTGCCTTGTAGAATATTGGACGAGAAGATTCCTTTAAAATACGGATTGATAGGGCAGGAGACAACTGGAATTGGAGGTTTTTTCAAGGCGCTGCGTACAATTCCGGTTATGTTAGAGATCGCGAAGCAGATGGAAGCTCTCTGTCCCCAGGCATGGCTGATTAATTTCTCGAATCCGTCCGGAATCTTAGCTCAGGCACTGCAAAATCATACAAAAATTAAAACACTAGGGTTATGCAATGTACCGATTAATATGTTTGCCGAGGTAGGGCAATCACTTGGTAAGAGTGATTTGGATATTGAATATATCGGATTGAATCATCTCAGCTTTATTACCGGGATAAGGCATCAGGGCGAGGATCTTCTTTGTGAGGCACTCTCTCAGGGGGTTCATGGGCAGGGCATGAAAAACATTCCTTTGCAGGGCTTTAGCACAGAGCTCATTCAGACAATCGGAGCAATTCCCTCTTCCTATCTGGAATATTTCTATTACAGAGAGGATAAGCTGAAGCACTTGATGGAGGAAGAGCAATGCAGAGGTGAGGTGTGTGTTGAGATCGAGGAACGTTTACTGGAGCAGTATCAACAGGAGACATTGGCAGATAAGCCGAAGGAATTGGAAAAGCGTGGTGGTGCTCGCTATTCTGAGGCAGCAATCTCGCTGGTAGATGCAATCTATAATGATAAGCACGAGGTACATGTTGTAAATGTCTTAAATCAGGGAGCACTGGATTTCATGGCTTGGGATGATACGGTGGAAGTGGCAGCAGTGATTGGGAAGTCCGGAGCAGTGCCGGTTCCTGTTCCACATTTTGCTAATACAAATGTCATGGAGCTAATGAAGGTGGTGAAGGCTTATGAACGTCATACAGTCAAGGCAGCGATGGACGGTGATGATGACGAAGCGATGAGAGCGTTGCTCATTCACCCTTTGGTAGGGGATTATAACAAAGCAAAGCAATGCTATGAGGAGATGAAGCAGGCTCATAAAGCATACCTTCCTAATTTCTTTACCTCTACTGGAAGATGAGAGATATCAGAGGACTAACAAAGTAGTACATAATACTCCTGTGAACAGCTTTAGGTGGAATAGAATGAGAAGTTATATAAAAAGAACAATAAGCGAGGAGATTGTCCATGGATACTAGATACATTGTCGGAGTGGATGGAGGCGGTACAAAGACGGATTATCTGTTATTTACGACAGAAGGAGAGTTTGTCGATTCTTATCATGTAGGAAGTAGAAGTCATGAAATATTAGGTGGCGGTTTTGCAGAGGTGGAAGAGAAGGTTCTGGCTGATCTGGAGCATCTTCTAAAGAAAAACAGCATACCTTCTTCGAATGTAGCGGCTGCCGCCTTTGGAATGGCAGGAATCGATACTCCCGTCCAGTTGGAGAAAATGAATCAAATACTGGCAAAATCATCCCTGAAAAATTATATTGTAGCCAACGACTCCGTTCTGGGAATAAAGGCAGGGTGCCCATCCGGTGTGGGAATTTGCTCCATCAACGGAACGGGAACTGTTACCACTGGAATAGATGAGGATGGCAAGATATTGCAGGTAGGAGGAATAGGATTAGCTACAGGAGATTATGCAGGAGGTTTTATTATTGCAGCATTGGCAGTAGGTGCGGTATATGATTACTATTATCGTTGTGGAGAAAGTACAGTACTAACCCAGAGGCTCATGGATCTTTTTGGTTTATCCAGTCATGAAGAATTATATAATTTCATTAGTGAGAGGTTCTATTTGGAACGAAGCTTGGATAAAGAGATTATTACTGTTTTGTTTGAAGCTGCAAATACAGGTGATGCAATCTCGGTAGAAATTGTACAGAATATAGCGAGAGAGCAGGCAAAGTCAGTATCGGGATGTATACGCAATCTAAGGTTTTCTGAAACACCGGAGATCGTCCTTGCCGGTTCGGTATGGACAAAGACAAACTGCCCTATTTTATTATCCTATTTTAAGGAATGTATCAATCAATATACCGGGTTTCAGGTAGAACCATTTCCTCTGAAGGTTATTCCCGCAGTAGGTGCAATTATCTGGGCTATGGAGCTGGCGATGAGGCATCCAGCAACACAAGTGCAGCGGGAGAACATCTTAAAGAATATGCCAAGAGGATAGAAGTAGTAATCAACAGAAGGAGCAGGCAGTGATGAGCAGAGAAAATTAGCAATACATAGAGGAGGAAGAAGAATGGAACGATATATGATTATGAATACGGATGATTTTGGACAATGTTCATCCGTAAACGAGGCAATATTCGAATTACTCTCGGAAGGTTTGGTATCTTCCGCTACGATTATGCCCTGTACTCCGGGGTTTGAAGAGGCCGCTTCCTGGTGTGTTCGCAATAAAATAACAAATGTCGGACTTCATCTCACCTTTACAAGTGAATGGGAGAATATGAGATCCCGTAGTCTTACCCATGGCACATCTCTTGAGGATGAGCAGGGCTTTTTATATCCAACCTGTGAAGGCTTTGCAGCACATGCTGTTAAGGACGAGGTGGTGGAGGAGATCAAGGCTCAGTTTGACCAATGTATTCGTTATGGCTTACAGTTATCCCATGTGGATAATCATATGGGGAGTCTTTATGGTCTGGCAGGAGAATGCTTTCTACCTACTGTGTTTGAAGTATGTGCAGCCCATGGCAAGTTGCCATTTCGATTCTTTCGTAATTATTACAAGGATGATTTTCTGTTAGGACCTTTAGATCATCCTCAAATGCTGGCTACCTTTAAGGCGATCATAGAAATGGCAGATGGGGTGGGGATTCTGACACCGGATTATCTTTTGACCCACTCCTACTCGCCCCAGCCTGGTGAAACCTATGAGAGCTTTAAACAGATGATGATTAACAGAATGTATCGTTTGCCGGAAGGTATCTCAGAGACCTATATTCATCCCTCCAAGGAGACCGACGAGATAAAGTACATCAATCCGACCTGGCAAAGACGTGTTCATGAATATCAGCTGATGAAGGACGAGGATTATCGTTATGCTCTGAAGGATGCAGGTATCAAGCAGGTTACTTACCGAGATATTGCAAGGTTGAGAACGAACTAATTATGTAACAGCTACTCGGAAAAGTGGAAAAGTTATTAAGATAAACGTCACTGCTTCAGTACATACTCATAAAAAATAAGGCAAGGATAACATCATCCATCAGAGCTTCAGGATGTGTTTTACCCTTGTCTTTGTTTATATATGATTTAGTAGCTTCTTATTATATACCCTTCTACTAAGATAGAGATTATTATGAGAAATGATATCAATGCTTAGAACAATGTACACTGAGAGATTAAATCATCCTCTTTAATGATCTCCAGTAATTCATCAGGGTGTAACGATGGGCTAAAGATAAAGCCCTGTATAATATCACAGTGTTTACTACGTAAAACGGCTAGCTGATCTTCGCTTTCCACGCCCTCGGCTACAACCTTGATTTCCAGGCTATGCGCTAATTGGATGATGGATTCCGCAATCTGTGCATCCTTTTCATTGGTACATATATTATCAATGAAGGATTTATCAATCTTAAGTGTGTTAATCGGCATCTTGGTCAGATAATTCAAGGAGGAATATCCGGTACCGAAATCATCTAAGGATACCTTAACACCTAAATCCTGTAGATTACTTAACAATTTGGTGGCATCCATAATGGAAGAGACTAAGGTGCTCTCCGTAATCTCAAGCTCGAGATACTCGGGAGGAAGTTCGGTCTCCTCTAGAATCTCAGATAGCATACTGATGAACCCGGGACGATTGATCTGAACAGAGGAGATGTTCACAGATACCGGGCGAGGATTATATCCTAGAGTGATTAACTTCTTATTATAATTGCAGGCTTCTCTGATTAACCAGGAGCTTAATTCTGTGATCAGACCGCTTTCCTCGGCAATCGGGATGAATTCGGAGGGACTAAGATACCCAAGACGTTCATTATGTATTCTCATGAGAGCCTCAAACCCAATGATACTATTCGATTCTAGTTCAATCAGTGGTTGATACTGAATGAAAATGTCCTTACTTTCAATGGAGTTACGGAGTACCTCAAGAATTAAGGTGTTTCGATTCAGCTCCTCCTCCATTTTGGCATCGAACAGAGTAAACTTATTCTTGCCGGTATCTTTTGATTTATACATTGCGATGTCAGAGTTCTTAATCAAATTCTTTGGTGATGTACCATTCTCGGGATAGATGGAGATACCGATGCTCATGGACACATATACAATCTCGCCATCCAGATCAAGTGGATTGCGGAAGGTTTCAATAATCTGTGAAGCAAAATCTGTGGCAATCTCCTTCGTGGCTATGTCCTCCTTGAGGAGTAAGAACTCGTCTCCGCCGGCTCTCGCTAGCATACCGCTATTGCCGAGAATTGAGGATAATAGCTGTGCGGTTTTAACCAGAAGCGTATCTCCGTACTCATGGCCCAGTGTATCGTTTACAGTCTTAAAATTATCTAAATCAACGAAATATATAGCATGAAGCTTATCATGAGCTTCGGAATTGTTTAATACAGCGTTCGCATAATCCAAGAAGGCAAGCTTATTCGGTAGATTGGTTAGGGTATCATGATATGCCAGGAATTCAATGTGATCATAATTGGAGCGAAGCTGTTCTTCGTTGGATAACAGCTCCTCATGCATGGATTCCAAATCCTCGTAATTTGTTTTAATAATATGAAGCATTTTATTGAAATTCTTAGATAATTCACCCAATTCATTGTTGGTCTTGATATTAGACTGGACCGTAAGATTGCCGTCTGAGGCAGTTCTCATCGCATCCCTCAGAGCAATGATCGGGGTGGAGAAGTAGCGAGCCAGATAGTTGGCAAATATAATAATAAATATAAGTAAGATTGAACATATAATAATCAATGCGATCAGCATAATCGCTGTTACTGATTGAATATCAGAGATATCCTGCTTTACAAGCAGCACCCAGTTGAGTTTCGGTATAATGCTATATCCATAAACCTGCTTCGTGTTTTCGTAAAAATACTCGAAGGTACCGCTGGACATAATTGAGCCAGTATTATAGCTATCAATAAGGGAGGAGAGCTTTTCGGAATTAATCTCTTTTCCGACCTGGGAGGAATCAGGATGATAAATAACAGTTCCTACTTTATCCAGAAGGATACAGAATCCGGACTCGCCGATGGAAATGGAATTAAGATAGCTCTTGAAGTAGTCCGAATGGATGGTACTGATTATGTAACCTTGAATGCTGCCGTTATCACTGTCAATAATAGGAGCACCGATTTCAAGAGAATAGATAACATCCCCGTCTTTGATCATTGGACGGATACCGTCTACAGCGATGGCGATGGATTTCGTAGCCAGCATATAGATTAAAGAAAGCTCAGATCTGGTTTCGCTTCCTATGACAGAAGGATCAGAGCTGGCAATGATCTCATTGTTAATATTATATAAGGAAATTCGTTCGCAATTATTATAGCTATTGGAACGTTTTTTAAGCAATTCATTTACGGTTGACTGAGAAAAAGCACGTTTTATGTTACTCGATTCGACGGCATATGCCAGATCTTCTTGAAGAGCAAGTAGGGACACTTCGGTGTGTTGGGTTTCGAGGATGGCTTCGAGTCCGCTTCTGCTTGTTTCAGCGAGACGTAGAATGTTTTTGGTATTCAATTCCACCAGCCGATTGGTTAATAATCCATGCACAATTACAGACACCAGAATGACAGGTATCATAGATGATACAATCAGTAATATACGTAAGGATTTCTTGATCGACATAGGGGAACCTCCTATAATAGTACTTAAATAAATCTAAGCAATATCAATTCTACCAATTAAGTCATAATAATGCAATATATATTATGTTTTAAGCTATTTCTTCATAATATTAATATTATTTTTGTGAAATATTCATAATAGTAATATGTCGAATCATAACAGCATAAATGGATTTCTTTAAAACCTGCATTAATAATTTAAGAATAAAGATATTTTAGTTGAAAATATAGCCTTTTAAGGGTATACTTGTAATGTTAAAATGAAGGTAATTATATCGTTGCGGCATAAAAGATTAGGTAGTATGGTTATGTCGTGGTATACAGAAAGTAGGAACAACAGAAAAATGTACAGACTAATCGAACAGGACGGTAGAGCAAAAAGTGCTGAGTTTCAAACCGTTCATGGAACAATACAGACACCGGTATTCATGAACGTCGGAACAACGGCGGCGATTAAAGGTGCGGTCTCAACGATGGATTTGCAGGAGATCGGAACCCAGGTAGAATTATCGAATACCTATCATTTACATGTAAGACCGGGAGATAAGGTTGTAAAGCAGATGGGGGGACTTCACAAGTTCATGGTATGGGACAAGCCAATCTTAACAGACTCCGGCGGATTTCAGGTGTTTTCTCTTTCCGGACTGCGAAAGATTAAGGAAGAAGGAGTTTATTTTAGTTCTCATATCGATGGAAGAAAAATATTCATGGGGCCGGAGGAGAGTATGCAGATCCAGTCTAATCTGGCATCTACCATAGCAATGGCTTTTGATGAATGCCCACCTCATCCCGCAACAAGGGAATATATGCAAAATTCTGTGGACCGGACAACACGTTGGCTAAAGCGATGCAAAATCGAGATGGATCGGTTGAATGGACTTGAGGATACGATTAATCAGCACCAGATGCTATTTGGCATTAACCAAGGCGGTACCTTTGAGGATATCCGAATTGAACATGCTAAGACAATTTCAGAGCTGGACCTTGACGGTTATGCCTTAGGGGGATTGGCGGTAGGTGAAAGTCATGAGGAGATGTATCGAATTCTTGATGAGACAGTACCATATCTGCCGTTAAATAAGCCGGTATATTTGATGGGAGTTGGTACGCCGGCGAATATACTGGAAGCAGTGGATCGCGGTGTTGATTTCTTTGACTGTGTCTATCCTACAAGAAACGGCAGGCATGGACACGCATATACCAATAACGGCAAGATGAATCTGATGAACGCGAGGTATGAGCTGGATGACAGACCGATCGAAGAGGGCTGTGGCTGCCCTGTATGTAAGCATTACAGCCGTTCCTATATCAGGCATTTACTAAAAGCAAAGGAAATGCTCGGTATGAGACTTATGGTAATCCATAATCTTTATTTCTATAACCATATGATGGAGGAGATAAGGGAAGCGATCCGTGAGAAGAGATATTCACAGTATAAAAAGATGAGATTAGAAGGATTTGTTAGGAGCGAGGATTAGAAGCGAATAACATTGAATTATAGAAAACGAAATCAGGAGGAATATTATTATGAATAATTTAATGCTTTTAACCGCAGGTACAGGTTCAACCGGAGGCTCTATGCTGTTATTGGTTGTAGAGATTGGTTTCTTAGGTCTTTTACTTTACTTTATGTTAATCCGCCCGCAGAAGAAGCAGCAGAAGAAGATGAGTATGATGCTCTCTACTATAGCTGCAGGAGACAGCGTATTAACTTCAGGCGGTTTTTATGGAGTTGTAATTGACGTTATGGATGAAATCGTAATCGTTGAATTCGGCAATAATAAGAATTGTAGAATTCCCATGAAGAAGAGCGCTATCGTTGAGATTGAAAAGCCGAACACGGAGAAATAAGAAATCATATCATAGATAATGAATGCTGTTATATGACATTATCCTTAAGAAGGAAGATGAATCAGCCCCAAACAAAGCACCGGATACATTCCGATCACAGTGCAATTAATGGGACTGACCATCTTCCTTTTTTACTATCAAAATTATCAATGTATCATTCCAGGGACGGTTGATGACAGGAGGTACGGTAATAGGATACCTTTTTGAAAAGCTAGTTTCAGTTTACTAGCACTTCTAAGGTTTCTTCGTTCACTTGGTGCAATCAGACCGCGCAAAAACTCCTCAGGGAATAAATCGGAAACCTACACAGTAGCTTTCCGATTTATTCCCTTCGTCAAACATTTGCGCTCGTGCGATTTATCGCGCGTCTGATTTCATCGTTCTCTCAGATACCTAAGAAATGCACGTAAACTGCAAATACTTTCAAAAAGGCATCCCATTACCCTTCTTCCTATCAGCAACCTTCCCCTTTGCCACTAGTTTATCTTTTCTCTATACCTACACCAATTGAACATGATACTTTTCCAACCAATAGTTGATTTGCAGCAGATAGGCAATCATCTGCGGTCCAGCCATTAGCTGCCCATACCAGGGCTTACCGTAATCAGAGGGTGATTGCAGGAAGGTCTTAATCTTATCTACGTCAATCAGTGGATGGATGGGCGCATTGGGATCTGAGATAACCTCCAGAAGACGGTTGCCAAGGAGGGTTTCATATTCCGGGTGGTAGGTTTTCGGATATGGGCTTTTACGTCGGAAAAGAATTTCGTCAGGGATCAGGCCTTTGCCCGCATCCCGTAGAAGACCTTTTACAACTCCATTTTTAGCCTTCATTGAATAAGGCACATTCCAGACATATTCTACGATACGGTGATCTGCAAACGGGACTCTGGCTTCCAGACCAGAGTGCATACTACAGCGATCCATACGGTCAAGCAGGGTAACCATGAACCATTTTAGATTGAGAAATGCAATCTCCCTACGACGTGCCTCCAGTGGACTTTCGCCAATTAGACGAGGAACCTCTGAGAGGGTTTTTTCATAAGCAGATTTCACGTATGCTTCCAGATTCAGTGTTGCAAGAAGATCCTGGGATAAGGGGAATTTACGTGTATCCAAGCTGTTTGACCAGGGAAAGGTATCGGCATTCATAAGCTCTGGTCGATTAATCCAAGGATAGCCACCAAATATCTCATCGGCACACTCCCCGGTCAGAGTCACCTTTGTCTCGGTGGCAACTCGTCGACAGAAATAGAGAAGAGAGGATTCCACATCTGCCATATTCGGCAGATCTCTTGCATCCACTGCAGGATAGAGCTGATCTGCTAAATGAAGATTATCGCATTCCAGATAGGTATGGCTGCTTTGTGAATGATCAATCATAATATCTACATAAGGCCGATCCTGTGATGGCTGGAAGGAGTTAGCTTTAAAATGCTTGGCGTTATCTTTAAAATCAAAGGAATAGGTTCGAAGCTGTAGCCCTTGTTTGCTCAGCTCCTTAGCACAGATCGCGGTAACTAGACTGCTGTCTACCCCGCCGGATAATAGGGTACAAATTGGAATATCTGAAATCATTTGACGTTTTACAGCATCATATAGTAAATAGGAGGTTTTTTCTACTGTGGTATCGTAATCGTCTTCATGAGGAGCGCTGGTTAATTCCCAATATGGTCTTTCTCTAAGTCCATTTTCATCAAAGGTTATGATATTACCGGCCAAAACCTCATGGATATTCTTGAACACTCCTTTTCCGTAGGTTTTAGCAGGACCGAGACCGAAGATTTCGCATAGACCATCCGCATCTACCATGGGTTTCACCCCGGGATACTCGAAGAGCGCTTTGATTTCCGAAGAAAAGATAAGAGTCTGATCCTTTACGGTATAGAATAGAGGCTTCACTCCAAAACGGTCTCTTGCAAGATAAAGAATACTGTTATTTTCGTCCCAGACAGCGAAGGAGAAGATGCCATTCAATTCCTTAACAAATTCACCGCCATAAGCCATAAAACCGGTCAAAATAACTTCAGTATCGGTATGTGTCTTGAAGAGATAACCCATATTGATTAGATTTTCCCTAAGCTCAGCGGTGTTATAAAGCTCACCGTTGTAAATGATGGTGTAGGAAGCGCCGGATTTTAACTTTGTCATTGGCTGGTGACCGCGGCTGATATCGATGATGGATAATCTGGTATGGGCCATTCCGATCTTGGAAACCAGCATCTCACCTTGTTCATCCGGTCCGCGGTGGATCAGCTTTTGCCTCATGTTTATTAAACTATTGTGCCATCGATCATAATCCTTCGTAAAATCAATTTCCATATTGCAAAATCCGGTTATCCCACACATCTTATCACCTCATAAATGGATTTTTGTTTTCTTAATGCTTAGATTTGTTAATGGTAAGTCATGAAGAGGTAGCAATAACATCATTTTGGTGCCATTATAATGGGCTGCAGCTGTTTGCCTTCAAGTGCCTCCTCTAGGGTTGGAAGCATGTAATCAAAATGTGCCACCATGGAGTATGGCTTACTTTTATAATTATCCTGACCGAAGGGAACGAAATATACATTTTTCGCTCCCAGCAAAAGACCGATGTTCTTCAGGTTATTACTGAGGGCGTCATTCGTGGCGATGGCAAGAACGATTGGTTTATTGTTACGAAGCTGGCTTTTGGCCGCCATGAGCACTGGGGAATCAGTAATGGCGTTCGCTAGCTTTGCCATGGTATTTCCGGTACACGGAGCTATAACTACAATGTCGAACAGGCTTTTTGGACCGATCTTCTCTGCTTCAACGATAGTCAATATCGGATCATTGCCTGTGATTGTTTTCGCTTTTTTGAGGAAGTCATCTGCTTTACCGAAACGGGTGTCGGTCACCTGGGCGCGATCTGAGAAGATGGTAGTAACATCGTTATTATCCTGCACTAGTCGTTCGATTTGCGGAAATACGGTATCAAAGGTACAATAAGAGCCGGTTAAAGCTACCCCTATTTTTTTGCCACTTAGAGTCATTTAATCACTTCTTTCTTTGATTAACGATAGGATTGTTGTTATCAGAATATCAGCCGAAGTCTTTGGGGCTACCTTTCCAGGCAGACTAAGACACAACTTTGCATTCAGATGAAGTTTTTCGGCATAAGAATAATCCAAACCGCCGGGGGCAGATGCAATGTCAATAATGCAGGCATGTTTATTAACATAATCCAGACAATCCGGGGTCAGGATAAGAGAAGGTATGGTGTTAAATATATAATCACAGGAAGGGAGAACGCACTTAATATAAGGAAGAGTTACGGTAGAAAGCCCCATTGCCTGGGCGAAGGCCAGAGCTTCCTCACTGCGCGCTGCGACCAGTACATGGGCATCCAGGGACTTCAGCTTTGCACTAAGAACCTTGGCACAACGACCATAACCAAGCACCAGACATTTGCTGGCGTGAAGATTACGATCACTGCTGGCAATTGCCTCCATGATAGTACCCTCTGCCGTAGCGACTGCGTTTAATATGGTGATTCTCTCATCCTTCATCAAATCGTAATAATGGGTACCCAATGTGTCGCAGGCTTTTGTAATGGCAGAAGGAATTATCCCTCCGAAGAGAAGATGATCCCCGTTCAATAGCTCTGCAACCCTTGCTATTGTGAGATCCTCAACATGGGTGGCTGCATTGATGGTGATTTTATCCCTGGACATTGGAATTGGGCCAACAAGAACATTACAGCTTTCAAATAATTCGCTAAGGGAGGCCAATTCTGTACAGTTTTCATGAGTAACCGTTGTATGGGTATGGTAGGTTGCTACCGAATAACCTTTTGAAAGAAAGCCGAGTGCCATATATACCTGACGGTTGTCACCGCCAAAGATTCCGATATCAAATCTTGGGATCATAATAACCTCCATAATTCCTTCATGCCATATTATATGAGTGCATACGGAAAAGGTGCATGCATAGCAAATTGCGACAAAGAGAGTCACATTCTGACGAAGAAGGTTCATAATTGACCAAATAATACAAATAAAAACAACGATTCATTAATTTAATCTTTATTAATAAAGTTCTTATCTTGACTAATATACATTTTTGTATTAGAATGTTTGTATCATTTATATACTAAGGAAGTGTATGATAATATACTTCCTTTTTGTATAGGAAAAAGGAGGAGAATATATTTATGAAATTCAAGAAATTACTTGCCGTTATGCTTGTTTTAGCAATGACAGTATCTATGTTTACTGCATGCGGCGCAAAGAAAGAAGAGGGCGCTGGTACTGATACTCAGGCAGCTGATGACAGAAGCGCTTACCCGGGAACACCGGACGCTAATTCCATTACTATTAACCTTTCTACCGAGCCTGCAGATATGAATACTATCACAACAACTGATACCATATCTTTCACAGTAATTCGTCACATTATTGAGAATCTTGTTACGCTGGATGAAAATGATAAGGTACAGCCCGGTGTAGCAAAGGAATGGACCGTTAGCGATGATGGTTTGGTTTATACCTTCAAGCTTCGCGATGATATGAAATGGTCCAACGGTGAGAAGGTTACAGCGAACGACTTCGTTTTTGCTTGGACCTCACTGTTAACACCTGAATTTACAGCTGACTATGCTATGTTTGGTTATGTATTTAAGAATGGCCGCGCTTATAACAATGGCGAGGTTGGAGCAGATCAGCTTGGTTTTAAGGCTCTTGACGAATACACCTTAGAGTGTACTTTAGAGAATCCTACCCCTTATTTCATTGATACTTTAGCATTCGGTGTAATGGCTCCGATGAATGAGAAGGCATACAATGAATTTGGTACTGCTTATGGTACAG
Source organism: Bacillota bacterium (assembly GCA_023436225.1). GTDB lineage: Bacteria > Bacillota > Clostridia > Lachnospirales > Lachnospiraceae > Mobilitalea. The sequence continues at coordinate 34,143 of JAEZKA010000060.1, read as the reverse complement.
ATGCTGATAAGATCGTTACTAATGGTGCATTCAACATGACCAGCTGGGAACATGAGAGCAAGATTGTTCTTACCAAGAATCCTGATTACTACAATGCAAAGGATATTGCAATTGAGACTATCAATATGGTTATGATTAACGACACCAATGCAGCTTTGAATGCCTTCAAGGCTGGTGAAGTTGATGTTATCGGTGTAAATGGTGACCAAGCTAAGTTAATGAAGGGCGAAGGCTACCCTGTTTATACTTATGATGATGGTTCTACTTTCTACTTAGAGTTCAACTTAACAGATCCTACTCTTGCAAATCAAAATCTTCGTTCCGCAATCACTTACGGAATTGACAGCCAGGCTTTCGTAGACAGTATCGTTAAGAATAGCTCTAAGGGTGCAGTTGGCTTCGTTCCTCCTGCAATTAACGGTTTAGAGAAGAAGTTTGCAGATGAAGTTGGAGCAACTCTTCCCGTATTTGATAAGGCTAAAGCAGTTGAATATTTAGATAAGGCTAAGCAGGAGCTTGGTACTGATAGTATAACAATCACTATGATCTGTGATGATAGTGATACCGCTACGAAGAATGCAGCATTTGTTCAGGAACAGTTAAAGACTAATCTTGGTCTGGAAATTGTAGTAGAAGCAATGCCTTTCAAGAGCAGACTTGAGAGAATGTCCAACAAAGACTTCTCCTTAGTGTTTGCTGGTTGGGGTCCTGACTACAACGATCCTATGACCTTCCTTGATTTATTTGAAACAGGCAACGGTAACAATCATACCAGCTATAGTAATCCGGCATATGATGAGTTACTGAACAAGGTTCGTACAACCTTAGATTCAAAAGAACGTTTTGGTTATTTGATGGATCTTGAGAAGTTAGTAACAACAGATCTTCCAATTGCACCTATTTACTGGAGATCCAGAGATTATATTGTTAGTGGAAAGATTGCATCAGGTGTTGTAAGAACTGCTTTCCAGGATATGAACTACAAGAATGTAAAGTTATCTAAATAATAGAAACAAACTTAGGATCATTTTTACAGATTCGTAGTACGAATTTGACTTGAGGTGGTGCGGGCTGAATTATAACCCGCACTTCCCTTATGTAAAGAATGAATCTCCCAACAATTCCCTAGCGAAAAAAAACGAAAAAAAGCACGACTTTTGTGTTAAGATATAGTATAATAGAACACGGAGTGAGTAACCGCAAGCTTGCTTGTAGGTTACGATCGTAGCGAAAGATCATGAACAAGCTTCATGTTCATGATATAATAAGCGGAGTGAGAATAATGCAAGAATTACATTTGCATCGCAAGAAGTACACTTGCGTTGCAAGAAGTTCACTTGTGTTGCAAGAAAATGCGTTAAACATATGAATTATTTGCATTGCAAGAAAGACATTCACGCTGGCATATTGCTATGAATGCGATAATCGGTCTATGATAGAATTGTCATCCTATATTACTTTTCTAGGGTAAAGATAGTATTAATGTCTGCCACTTTATTCATTTAAATTAGTACATTAATGAGTTGGTTTGCGAAAAGCAATATAGGACATCAATTCTTCTGGACCCAGTTTTTCATTATTCCTCATATTAAACAAAATTTATGATTATAAGAAAGGAGGATTGCATGTGTTTAAATATATTGTAAAACGATTATTTTATGCGTTTTTGACATTAATAGTATTAACAGCATTAACGTTCTTTATGATGCGTATGCTACCCGGCGATCCCTTTATTGGTGAGAAAGCGATTCCGGAGACTACGTTAAAAGCATTAAATACGAAGTATGGTTTAGATAAACCGGCCTATGTTCAATTATGGATGTATATGAGGAATGTATTCCGAGGAGACTTAGGTCTTTCTATGCATTACAATCGTTCAGTTAATGATATTATTGCACAAGCTTTTCCATATTCATTAGATTTAGGTCTTAGAGCACTGATATTTGCTACTGTCATGGGTGTTTTACTTGGCATTATAGCTGCTGTCAAAAGAGGAACCAAATGGGATACGGTTACGATGTTGATTGCCATCATAGGTGTATCGGTTCCAGGTTTTATAATTGGAGCACTTCTCCAGTACTTTTTAGGCTTAAAGCTGTACCAGTTAACAGGAGTACGTTTCTTCCCTATTACGGGATGGAGTTCCTTTTCAAGCAAATTATTACCGGCATTCGCATTGAGTTTTGGTTCCCTTGCGACTATTTCAAGATTAATGAGAACCAGTATGCTTGATGTGCTCGGTCAGGATTATATTAAGACGGCGAAATCCAAAGGTTTATCTCAGAAAAAGATTATTTGGAAGCATGCTGTACGTAATGCTATTATGCCCGTTATTACGGTACTAGGACCAATTGCAGCTACTGTACTTACCGGTGCCTTCGTAGTTGAAAACATATTCTCAATCCCCGGAATGGGTAAATTCTTTGTATTAAGCATTCAGACTCAGGACTATACGATGATTTCAGGAACCACATTATTTTATGGAGCCTTTTTGGTAATAGCAAGTCTTGTTGTAGATATTGCTTATGGTTTCATTGATCCCCGTGTTAAGATTGCAGATGCAAAGGAGTGACGACATGAGCGTAATAGATAAGAGTCAATTTGAATGGGTCGGAGCCAATGCAGAAGAAGCAAATAAGATTGGCAGACCAAGTACGAACTACTGGAAGGATGCAATGCATCGTCTTTCTAAGAATAAAGCAGCAATGGTATGTTTATTCGTTATAATAGTTATTATTTTACTTAGTATCTTTGTTCCGATGTTTTCAAGGTATACTATTAGTGAGCAGCACTTATCACATACCGATGCACCCATGTTTTACACGGATCCTACCGATGGTCATATGCATATTTTCGGAACGGATACCTTAGGACGTGATATTTTCACCAGAACCTGGTCTGGTGGTAGAATTTCCTTGTTTATAGCCTTTGCCGCAGTATTTATCAACTTCATTGTTGGTATTATCTATGGTGGTATCTCTGGTTATCTTGGCGGTGCGGTAGATAATGTAATGATGAGAATTATCGAGATTATCAACGGTATTCCATATTTGATTATCGTAGTATTATTAATGATGGTAATTCCGCCTGGTGCTATGACTATGGTTATTGCTTATGCTACCGTTGGTTGGACGGGTATGGCTCGACTGGTTCGTGGTCAGATCATGAGCTTAAAACAGCAGGATTATATTGTAGCTGCTAAGGTTATGGGTGCCAGACCAGCCAGAATTATTGGGAAACATCTGCTTCCTAATACACTCAGCGTTGTAATTGTTAATATAACTTTAGCTATTCCAAGTGCTATTTTTACCGAGGCGTTTTTGAGCTACATCGGTCTTGGTGTTCCGGTACCGTTGGCTAGCTGGGGTGTTCTTGCAAATGATGGATCCAGAGTGTTCCAGATGTTTCCTTCCCAGTTGATTATACCTGCGATCTGCATTAGTTTAACCATGTTATCCTTCAATCTGTTGGGTGACGGTTTACGTGATGCTTTGGATCCTAAGTTAAGGAGATAATGTGATGAATAAAGTATTACAAGTAAATGATTTACATGTATCCTTCGATACTTATGCCGGTGAAGTAAAGGCGGTTCGCGGTGTCACCTTCGACGTAGCCGAAGGTGAGGTACTTGCTATCGTAGGAGAAAGCGGTTGCGGTAAGAGCGTAACAGCACAGACGATTATGAAGTTGAATCCGATGCCCCCGGCACGTATTGTCAAGGGAGAAATTCAACTTGTTGATAAAGATATCGTAAATGCGACAGAGAAAGAGATGATGAATATCCGTGGTAAAGATGTTAGTATGATCTTCCAGGATCCGATGACCTGTCTAAACCCTACCATGACAGTAGGTAAACAGTTGACGGAAGCAATTCGGCATCATCAGAAATTGACAAAAGAGGAAGCTCACAAGGAAGCACTTCGTCTTCTGAAGCTGGTTAATATTCCAAACCCTGAACAGAGATCTACACAATATCCACATGAGTTTTCCGGTGGTATGAGGCAAAGAGTTATGATAGCTATGGCGCTTTCTTGCGCGCCGAAGCTTCTGATAGCGGATGAGCCTACTACTGCGCTTGACGTTACAATTCAGGCACAGATTATGGATCTTCTTCAGGAAATCAAGGAGAAGACAAATACAGCAATCATTCTGATTACTCATGACCTCGGTGTTGTTGCCTCCATGGCAGATCGTGTAGCTGTTATGTATGCAGGCAAGATTGTAGAGATAGGAACTGCAGAAGATATTTTCTATCACCCTTCTCATCCTTATACAAAAGCTTTGTTAAGAAGTCTCCCAACAACCGATATGGATCGCAGCGTTCGTCTGGTATCCATTGCCGGTACTCCTCCGGATCTATTAAATCCTCCGGTAGGCTGTGGCTTCGCAAGCAGATGTAAGAATTGTATGAAGATCTGTCACGCGGAACTCCCGCCTCAATTTGAAGTAGGACAGAATCATCTTTCCGCTTGCTGGTTACATCATGAGGATTGTCCGGGAGCAAAAGACGGAGGTGAACAATAATGAGTAAACAAACACCTTTAAACAAAAATGATAATAATAAATTGGTAGAATTGCAGCAGGTATCCAAGCATTTCAGAGTATCTGAGGGTATCCTAAAAGCTGTTAATAATGTCAATATTGATATTTACAAAGGTGAGACCTTAGGTCTTGTAGGTGAATCCGGTTGTGGAAAGTCCACTCTAGGAAAAGTTCTTATGGGTATCTATCCACCTACGCAGGGTAGGATTTTATATCATGGGAAAAAAGATATCGAGATTAAGAAGAGTACTCATTTTGAGTATTCGAAAATGGCTCAAATCATCTTCCAGGATCCTTATTCCTCGCTAGATCCTCGTATGACAGTTGGATCCATCATTGAAGAGGGTATGGTTATTCATAAAATGTACAATAAACAGAAGCGTCAGGAGAGAGTATACGAACTGCTTGAATTGGTTGGTTTGAACCGTGAGCATGCGAATCGTTTCCCTCACGAATTCTCCGGTGGACAGCGTCAGCGCATCGGTATTGCAAGAGCTCTTTCCATTGAGCCTGAGTTTATTGTATGTGATGAGCCTATTTCGGCGCTGGATGTTTCCATCCAGTCGCAAATTATAAATCTTCTTCATGATCTTCAGGAGAAGCTGGGATTAACTTATCTTTTCATCGCACATGACTTAAATATCGTTAAGTATATCAGTGATCGTATCGCCGTTATGTATTTGGGTAATATTGTTGAGTTAGCAACCAGCGATGAACTCTATGATAATACCTTACATCCGTATTCTCAGGCACTGCTTTCAGCAGTTCCGATACCGGACCCGGATAAGGAAGCGCAGAAGAAACGCCAGATATTGACCGGTGATGTTCCTAGCCCGATTAACACTCCAAAGGGATGTCCTTTCGCAGGTCGTTGTCCTAAGGCAACAGATATCTGTAGACAGGAGAAACCTGCATTAGAGATGAAACAAGGTCATCTGGTGGCTTGTCATCATGTAGCGCAATAATTTAATAATACTTTAGGAAGAAGCTGTGTTTATCGCAGCTTCTTTTTTTCGTGGTGTGTCGTGTGTCCAGCGTAGCTGGACCACGCTTTTCGGAGGGTGCTCGTTTCAAATTAAGGTATTACGATGATAAAATAGTGAATAAAAAAATGCCATTAGGGTTAAAATTTAACAGTAGAAGCAATCAACATCCAAGACATAATAACGAGGCGAAACGGAGGCAGAGTGATGAAGAAGTACTACATGTTAATTGCAATTCTAATCTTATTGTTTGCTATGAGTAGACCTGAAAATGCTATGGCAGCGACCGGTATATCAGATACGGAACAATTGATATTGGATAAATTGAAGTCCGGTGCAGAGATTAACGGAGTAAAGAGTTATTTACCGAATGCATATATAAATCAAGTAGAAAATGAATTAATCGGTAATGAAGTGGATCTTACAGTGGAGCAGACGGATTTGGTTATAAGTAAAATTGATGAGGCTATTGAAATAATGTCGGTGATGGGTATAGTGGACATGAATAATATAGCGAACTCAGAAGCTGCGTTTAAGCTGTTGACTGTGGCGACAGAAGCGGCAAAAGCATTAGATTACGAGGTCTCAGTGGATATTGTGAATTCAAGTATAGATGTAAGAAACTCCGAGGGTGATACCGTATTTGTAACAAAGAATATGGTAAATCAGACTGGTAATAATGATTATACCTTGTTTGTGAATATATGGATAGTTATTGTAGCATTGACCATAGGGACAGGAATATTGTTAGCATATAAATACAGAGACGCTGGTTTAAATTATGAAGCATAAGTTAATACGATTCATGGCATATATATATATGCCATTCCTTTTTGCTGTGGTAGGCTACAGCATTTTATATTTCATAGCCGCACCAAGTATCAGATTGTTTATTTCAACAATTTCAATAAGTGAGCTTCCTTACGAGAAGCATGAATTAAAGAGGATATATACCCCGGATGCTTGGTATCGCGAGAAGCTGTCTCGTGACAATTTAAATAAGCCATTCATTGGAGAGCCTCAGCCTGACAGCGACGTGGCTCAAACCTTCAATGAGGAGAAAACGGTGAATATAAAAGACATCCAATATCCTAAACTAGGGGAACACTATGCGATGTTATCCTGCAAAAGAATTCAATTGGAAGCTCCGGTCTATTGGGGCGATACGACAAGGATATTAAATGCAGGTGCAGGACAATTTATGGGGAGCTTTCTGCCAGGGTTTGATCGTAGTATCCTGCTATCTGCTCACAATACTACCTACTTTAAGCCTATTGAACAGATACAAGTCGGAGATATCGTTATATACGATACGAATTATGGAGAGTTTCAATATATCATTGATGAGGTGTCAATTATGAATGTTAAAGATGCGGAGGACATGTTGGAACGTATACTGGCCCTTCCTGAGGAAAAATTAATCATGTATACCTGCTACCCCTTTCAATCATTTGCGGGTAAAAAGGAGAAGCGGATGTTTGTATTCGCGGATAAGTTGACAGGCCCGAGGGTTGTAAGATGATGAGAGAGAATAAATTATATTTATACTTTGTACGAATTATCAGTTTCGTGTTAGCCTTCATATTATCACTTTTGATTGTTTGGATCGTATTCCTGAGTATGTTAAGATTGAATGGTATGAATAGCAACACGATTAAACGAGTCCTAAGTTCCAGTGATTATTACAATAATTTGTATCAAGAGATAGAAAGCAATACAAAGATGTATATGATATCAACCGGTTTACCGACAGAGGTACTGGAGGGAGTATTCCAATCAGAAGAGATACAGGATGAGGTTGTTTCTTATATAGAAGCAACCTCTATAGGTGAAAAGTATAGTCCGGATACACAGAAAGTCCGAGACAGACTAATGAAGAAAATTGATGCCTATCTTAATGAAAAAAATATTCGTGTAGACTCAGAGATATCCAAAAATATTGATGAATATACTACTTTGGTTTCAGATGAATATGGTAGAAGTCTTAAAGTGCCTATAATAGAACAAATATATAAAATGAATATCGATTATCATATGCTCTTTGGATTGATTTCAGGAGTGAGTGCTCTGCTTACACTGTTGTTATTGAGTTTTTTTGATAGACGATATCCATGGTATCGTAGGCTCCTGTATTATTTATATAACAGTACCTTCGCTGCGGCTATCATGCTCGCTGTTATTCCGCTGATATTGTTATCAAAGCAATTATACTTCAGGATACAGATCATGCCTACTTCACTTTATTATTTTGCTGTAGACTATGTCAAGGTCAATCTTCAGTATTTAGTTCTTTTTAGTATATTATTAGCTGTGATATCAATTATTCTCTTATTGATAGAAAGGGTATCTGGGGCTAAGTTAATCAAAATTGTAAGCTGTTTAAAAAGACAAAGAGCAAAATGATATACATGATGCTTTATTATGTGAAAGCTTTATATAATGCTGACACAATCATGATCCATAGTAAGATACTAATGCCCAGACCGTTGAGTAATCCTTTAAAGAATCGAATTTCATCATTCTCCCTCATAATTCCTTTACCTGCCTTTCATAAGATGAAACATCAAACATCTGCCAGTGATGATATTAGTTAGTATTGGCATCCTAGAGTATTTCATACAGGAAGAGGTTTTATGAGGCGATTCCTTATGTGAATCAGGCACAAGCTTACTGAAAGGGTAGACAGGTATGGTTAGAGTGAAATGAATATTGACAAAGAGTGTAGCGTAATCTAGAATATTAATAAGTTGACGATAGCTTAAATCGGGAGACGTAGTCTATTATGAGCATATGGTGCTACAGATGATAACATAAGAGTTCGGAATGTAATAACCTAAAGACTTGGTTATTATAAAGATTGAGAATTAACTCAGGAAAGAGAGAACCTATATAATGAAGAACATAATATTTTTAAAACCAGTTTTTAAGACAATGATTTGGGGTGGCAATAAGCTGGCTACAGAATTCGGTTATTCCATTCCTAGTGATAATACAGGAGAATGCTGGGCAATTAGTGCCCATAAAAATGGAGATTGTGAGATTAGAAGTGGAGAATACACCGGTAAGACACTAAGCTGGCTATGGGACAATCATAGAGAACTCTTTGGTAATGTAGAAGGGGAGGTGTTTCCTCTTCTGATCAAAGTGATTGATGCTAAGACGGATTTAAGTATTCAGGTTCATCCTGATGATGCATATGCCAAGGAACATGAAAATGGTGCTCTGGGAAAGACGGAGTGTTGGTACATCCTTGATTGTGATGACAATGGTGAGATTGTCATTGGACATAATGCAAAGGATAAGGAGCAGCTGGCTGAGATGATACATAATAATTGCTGGAAGGATCTAATTCGTCTCTGCTCAATCAAAAAGGGTGACTTCTTTCAGATCGAGCCAGGTACGGTTCATGCAATCAAGAAAGGAACCATGATCTTAGAGACCCAACAAAATAGCGATATTACTTACCGTCTTTATGATTATGACAGACTGGATAACGGGAAGCCACGTGAACTCCATATAGATAAAAGCATCGATGTTATAAACTGTCCGCATAAGGATCAAGCAGTCAGAGGTAGAATGACAAGCAATCAAAATTGTGAGATTGAGGAATTAATCAGCTGTGATTTCTACAGTGTTAACCGTATTTGTATGCACGGTGAGCAGGAGTTTGAGCAGGAGCATCCATTTCTCAATGTCAGTGTGATAAGCGGTTCTGGACAGATCGATGGAACGCTGCTTAGTAAAGGAGATCACTTCATTCTTCCCTATGGATATGGAAGCTATCAACTGAAGGGAGAGATGGAATTAATCGTCTCGTACATATAAGTATTCTCTCCTCTACCGTAACACCAGACCATTCTTTAACAGATGATAAATAAGCCTAAGGAGAGAGTAAATGCATCCAAATTATTATGTTGAAGCAGATAAGTACGAAAGATTAATTGCGAAGAAGAATGAAATAAGTACGGTTTATACAGGAATGTATGATCGCTACGAGAATCCTGTTCTAACCAATGAGCATATTCCTGTATTCTGGAAATATGATCTTGATGAGAAGACCAATCCATATTTCATGGAACGTCTCGGTGTAAATGCGGTATTTAATTCCGGTGCAATTGAATTGAATGGGAAATACTATCTGGTAGCCAGAATTGAAGGAAATGACAGAAAGTCCTTCTTTGGGGTAGCAGAAAGCGACAGTCCTGTGGATGGCTTCAGGTTCTGGGATTACCCGGTAGAGCTGCCGGATACCTGCGCCTATGAGACCAATGTCTACGATATGCGCTTAACGAAGCATGAGGATGGATATATCTACGGGGTATTCTGTTCGGAGAGCAAGGATATAACGAGCGCGGATCTATCGGCAGCCGTTGCAGAAGCAGGCATTGTAAGAACCAGGGATTTAAAGACCTGGGAACGATTGAACAATCTGAAAACTCTGCAGTCGCCGCAGCAAAGGAATGTTGTCCTTCACCCGGAGTTAGTAAACGGGAAATATATGTTTTATACCAGACCTATGGATGGCTTTATCGAGACGGGATCGGGTGGTGGTATAGGCGTAGGCTTCTGTGATGATATCACCAGTGCGGTGATCAATGAAGAAATCATCACTAGTAAGAGAAAATATCATACAATCACCGAGGCAAAAAACGGTGCCGGAGCAGTTCCGATTAAGACAGAAAGGGGCTGGATCCACATAGCCCACGGAGTACGTAATACGGCAGCAGGCCTTCGTTATGTAATTTATGTATTTGCCACCGATTTAAAGGATCCGACCAAAGTGATTGCGGAGCCCTCTGGCTTCTATATTGCTCCCCAAGGAATGGAGCGCGTTGGAGATGTGTCCAATGTAGTATTCACGAATGGTGCTATCGCACGAGATAATGGCGACGTGTATATCTACTATGCCTCCTCTGATACCAGACTCCATGTTGCGGCTACAACAGTGGATCGTCTAATTGATTATACCTTCAATACACCTTCCGACCCGCTTCGTTCTGTAGATTGTGTACAACAACGTTGCGATTTGATTCATAAGAACCTGGAGTTGTTAAAGAGATAAAGAATAACCGGTCGTATAAAGAATTGTATTTTTATTCTTTATAGGGCCGGTTTTGAGTATATGCTTTAGAAGTATTAGTGAATGGTGCAGTGCTTATCATTTTGTTATCAACTTCATAAAAATTGCTTGAATCTATGACAAAAATGTAGTAAACTTCGCTTATTCAATATACTATGCAATGTAATCACATGAAAGATGAAGTTGTACAATATCTACATAACAAATACTAACAGGGTTTTAACAACAATTGTTTGAAGATATATCGGATATATTAATGGGAGGAGAGGCAGTAATGAAAAAGGTTACCATTCAGGATGTAGCAAAGGAATTAAATCTATCCAGGAATACAGTTGCGAAGGCATTGAATAACAGTGATACGGTTTCCTATGAGACAAGATATGTCGTGATTGAGAAGGCTTTTGAGATGGGATATTCCAAGCTGTCTCCGGTAGTCCTAGGAGAATTTAAATTGAGGAACAAGATTGATTCTTCCAAGACGATTGTCGTACTGACGAGAAGAGAGATTTCGGTCTTCTGGAACAGTATTATTATGGGAATTTCGGATGAACTGAACAAATACGGCTGTAAACTTCAATTTAATTTCATTAGTGAGCAGGATGAGAAGAATCTGGTATTGCCTTTGGATCTACAGGCAGAGGTTAGCGGCATTATTATGCTAAGTGTCTTTTCCATTGATTATATCGATCAGATTATGAAACAGAATATTCCGGTAGTATTTCTGGATTCACCCAGTGATCTGGAAAGCATCGCCCATTATGGTGATATCGTAATCTGCGAGGGCCAGAATAGTATTAAGCAGATTACTAGCAGTTTGATTTCTCAGGGCTATAAGCGAATAGGCTTTATCGGTGATATAACTTATTGTAAAACCATCAACGATCGCTATCAGGGATATTTGAATGCTCTTCAGACCACAGGTCGCTCTATTGACGAATCCATAATAGCTACCTACCACGCCCCTACAAAATTCTATAAAACAGAGGAAGTGGATAAGGCTCTGAGTGGCTTTTCCACGATACCGGAGGCGATTGTTTGTGCAAATGATGACATTGCCCTAGATGTAATTCGCTGCTTACGGGCGAGGGGGTTATCAGTTCCTCAGGATGTTGCGGTAACCGGTTATGACAATGTGGAGGGTATGTCACAGGTGGAACCGTTCTTGACGACAGTAAGAGTCGGTAACCAGAGGTTAGGCCGTCGTCTTGTACAGCAGTTGATGTGGAGAATACAGAATCCAACCTTTCCTAAGGAGGTTATCTTTATTGGAGTAGAAGTGATTTTCCGTCAATCCTCCAATAAGGAAAGCTAGAAGAACGTATCCGTCAATCATTAGCTAAGGTGACCTACCATATAAATGAGTAATTTTTATTTAAGAGCTATATGCTTTCTATTATACCGCTGTTAATACTTCACTGAGGTGTTACTGCAGTATGAAGAGAGAATATAGCTTTTTTGTTATGAATGCATAATAATAGTATTGTTATTATGAAAGTAATATGCTACAATGCACATATAATAGGTGCAAAATTATAATATATGCTACATGAATTGCACAATAACGCACCATAAAAGGAGAGCTGATATGAGTAAAGTGAGAATGATCACTAATAATTTACCTAACATACCTTGGCAGGATAAGCCTTCGGAATGTGTAAGTCCGGTATGGAGATATACAGAGAATCCGATCATAAACCGCAATCCTCTTCCAGGAGTTGCTCGTATATTTAATAGTGCAGTAGTTCCGTATAATGGCGAATTTATCGGAGTATTTCGTGCAGAGCAGTGTGATGGAATTCCACACCTGTATCTTGGTTACAGCAAGGATGGTATCCATTGGACCTATGATTTTAACAAAATCCCTTTTGTAAATGAGAAAGGTGAGCCTTTCATGCCCAGATATGCTTATGATCCCCGCTTAGTCAAAGTAGAAGATACCTATTATATTATCTGGTGTACTGATTTCTACGGTGCTGCTCTGGGGATGGCTAAGACAACTGATTTTAAGACCTTTGTCAGGCTTGGGAATCCATTTCTCCCTTTTAATAGAAATGGTGTTTTGTTCCCGAGGAAAATCAATGGTAACTTTGTATTACTCTCCAGACCCAGTGACAGTGGTCATACACCTTTTGGTGATGTATTCTTAAGTGAGAGCCCAGATCTTACATTCTGGGGTAATCACAGACATGTAATGTCGCGTGGCAGTCAGTGGTGGCAATCTTTAAAAATTGGTGGTGGTGCAGCACCGATTGAGACAAGCGAGGGCTGGTTAATGTTCTATCATGGTGTTACTGGTACCTGCAACGGCTATGTATACAGTATGGGCGCCTGTGTATTGGATATTGATAATCCTTCCATCGTAAAATATCGATGTAATAATTTTGTCTTAACTCCGGAGGCCTGGTATGAGGAAAGAGGCTTTGTTGCGAACGTAGTATTTCCCTGTGCAGCACTGACAGATGCCGAGACAGGACGAATAGCCATCTATTACGGAGCAGCAGATAGCTATGTCGGTATGGCCTTCACAACTGTGGATGAGATTATGGATTATGTAAAGGCAAATGATGCAGCAACAAGTGATGACAGAAATTTTGGTGTATTATAGAAATAGAAAATGAAACAGCAAGAAGGAGCTGTTGCAATACGTAGATACCGAGGAGGAAGCTTATTGATCTTCCTTACGAAGTATATCGTATTTTGTAACAGCTCCTTTTGGAACAATCTATGAAGTATTTGATATTAGCTTAATTAGTCGGTTACCACTTCGTATGGCCAATCAAGGATGCCTCCGAAGTCATAGATTGAGGTATATCCCTGCTCATAGAGTGACTGGGAAGCTAGTGCACTTCTTCTGCCACTTCTACAGTATACTAGTAGGGTAGCATTCTTATCAGTCAGTATTTCCTCTGCCTTTGTGGAAATCTCGTTTTCGGGAATTAGGATAGCACCCTCGATATGACCGTCCTCGTATTCGTCCTGAGTTCTTACATCCAATATAACAAGCTCTGTAGACGAGTCCATCATCTCTTTTGCCTGTTCGGCAGTGATTTTTGCAAGAACACCGGGATTAGAGGTAGGTTCGGCTTCAGATCCATTAATGTTACTAGCATTGTTAGAACTTTTAGGAGGATTACTATTAGTGGCGCAGGCTGATAAACTAAATGCGATGAAAGAAATAATGATGACAATGAATAAATATTTTCTCAAAATACAATCTCCTTTTCTGTACTAATTGATTTTCAATATATTTGTTTAATTTCAGAATTTCTTAATCTTCTACTTACTGATAGCTTTGAATTCTGATTTCATATCGATTATTGCTTTGACTTATAAAAAAATCAAGAGACTGCTACTAATAAACCGAGCAAGGCTCCGTAGATAGTGGAACGCAAGGGATTCTTAGTGAGTGGGCAGGATCCAGTAGGGCAGCCGACGACTTTATAATATAAAAATCCTCCAACGGCACCGATTACAGCTCCCAGTAATAACTTCAATATTGTTGGCATTGTATATCCTCCTGTTGTGAATATCATGAAAAGATTATAACAGAAACAGGCGACCTGCTCGGTGATGTTATCACAGGAGGATTACAGTGGAGGGGGCAGATCAGGCGAATACCATTAATTTTAGAAAACAAGCATATAATCAGAATACAACAGATATAGATTATTGAAAAGCATTATTAGTCATTGTTAGTCATAGAATAGGGGGGAAGCTATGGATGAATTTGAGATGAAGAGAAGGATCTATAGTTATATCAAGGAGATATGCCATTATAGTCAAATGCAGGTATTTGCAACTTCCTATTATCAGAAAAATTACTTCCAGATGCAGATTGATGACGCAACTACTGCTATGATCAACCTATATACTGATCTCTGGAAGGCACCGGAGCATCAAAGGATCGATTAAATAAAGTTTCAAGGGTGGGGGTATTGGTAAGGAGCTGTGTACATACGGTTTATTCCCGCTTGTGCAACAGCTCCTAATATTTTTTTATGACTGATTATTTTATACTGCGTTATGACAGAAGGCAACAATGCGATCAACAGGAATATCACATACAGAACCTACTGGACGGTAATAACCTTCGTGGCCACCTTTTCCGCAGTATGGCCCACCGGGACCTCTTCCGGGACCGTTATCCATATTACCACAAATATTCTCTGCAAGCGGATTGGCTGGCGGAGTACCTTGATCAGTCACAAGTCGAACGAAACAAGGATTTACAGAGACTAGAACGCCGGTAAAACCACAACCAGAAGCACCACCGCTGGTTGTAAATATTGTTACAGTCTCGCCAATAAAATCGCATATATGCTCTAGTAAACTATTGCCCCGGGATTCACCGCAGCAATTAGAACCAGAATTAGTTCTGTTACCATGGGATGACATATTCATTCCTCCTTTAATATATTTCTGAATCCGTCAATCTTCTTCCGAATCCTACTATATTCTATGCAAAAGCAGAAGAAATGCGACAGAAAAACAGTAAATAATCTGATATAGGATATAATTCAACACCAATATCTATCTTTCTATTTTTAACTGAGCGAATATTATGATGCTTCTTGGGAGCTTGTAACATGATTACATATCAGGAGCTGTATGGTTGTGCCAGCTATTTGATATAGGAGTTTGGGGTAGATGCTTGGTGCGATTAAGTACTTATAAGTAATGACCATGTTAAAATGCGAAAATATAATATGAGAATTTGGGTTTATTTACATTGTAAGGGGTTGATTGATGGTATCTTGTGGATTATAATGGAAAGGTGGAATAAGCTTTAAATGGTGGCGGGACCTGCTAAATGAAGCTATTCATAAAATAGTACTACAAGACGAAAAGGCAATCTGTGTGAATAGCAGATTGTCTTTTTTTGTAGAAGGGAATTGTAATTTGTATTATTATTATGTATACTAAAAGCATAAATACTTTTAAGGAGATAAAACATATGATGTATGAAATGAAGGATGAATACTATACTGGCATTGATTTCATTGATCAGGAACATTCGAAGTTATTCTCAATCTGTAATGAAGCTTATGAGCTGCTGACGAACGATTTCATACCTGATAAATATGACTATATTCTAAGCGTTGTAAATGAGCTTAAGAATTATACCAAATATCATTTTCAGCACGAAGAAGAATATATGATCAGTATCGGTTATAAGAGACTTTTATCACAGAAAGTAGATCATGCGGATTTTATCGAAAAGCTGGATGGTTTTGATACAGACAGTATTGATGAGGACCAGAAGGCTTCATTATTAGAGCTGGTGGATTTCCTGAATGAATGGCTGATAGGACATATCTTCATGAAGGATAAGCTGATAGCCGATTAGCTTGCCGATCGAGTATGTTATATGCCATAACCGAATAGTGATTTAAAGATGGGATTTATGGAGAGTTAAAGCTGTTTGGGCTAGAGACCGTAGGTTCTGTCTTTTTTTATGATCTAAAGGTTAGCTCTAAAGCATAGTAGGTACAAGGAATGTAAATGACATACTTCTGTATAAAATGCAATATAATCTGTAAGCATTGAGACACGAAGCTATATAATATGACGATGCTCACGATGAATAAAAAACGTTTTTATAAAGAGAATACATCAATCTTTCTTATTATATGGAAATAAACAGAATCAGTTGCTGTGTTTGCGTAATGTTAATGTTTAAAATATACATATAACAGGATGTAAAGCATCCGATAATGTATAATATACATAAAATATATTGGTTGAAAATAGAATAAAAATGTTTTTATTGTTGTGATTTAATTAAAAGTGTTTTATAATGTACCTGGGAGTATAAAAGGAAATATATAGATGAATAAATTAGCTGTCACTCTGCTGGCACGCACTAAGGGGACTATATTCGATCAACCTGGTTCATGCCAGTCGGAGTTGGGCAGTTATTCAACCTGATTATCGGCAGATTTAGCCAATATTAAAGCATCCTATACATTGGTAATAATAACGGGGATTGGAAGTTTACAGATTTTTAAAAATAACATCATAGTATATGTGGGATATAATCAGGGCAAAGAGATTATGAAATTGTCTTGATAAGATTATCCGCAGGGGCAAAATAGTAGAAAGTCAGGGGAAGTATACATGGTAACAATTAAGGATGTGGCAAAGGAAGCAGGAGTCGCAATCTCTACCGTATCAAATGTTATCAATAATGTTGATATTGTAAGCGATGAGAAGAGGAAAAAGGTATTGGCTGCTGTCGAGAAGCTGAAGTATGTACCAAATATGAATGCAAAGCTTCTAAAATCAAATAAGAAGAATACTATCGGTCTATTTCTTCCGAGTATTCAGGGCGATTTTTATCGTATGCTCATGCAGGCAATCCATATGCAATGCAGATTAAAGGGCTATCTTCTTAACATTTATATCAGTAATGAAAATACCAGTGATGAGATTTACAGTATGATTACTTCCTCTGGAGTGGAAGGGGCAATCGTATTGAATGACCAACTTCACAATGAATATATAGATCGGATTGCACTCACCAAGATGCCTATTGTTTTCATTGACCGTGAATATACAGGGGAGTATATGTCCAGTGTGATTATTAATAACACGGAGGGTGCAATACTGGCAATGGAATATCTGATAAAGCAGGGACATCGAAGAATCGGATATATTCACGGACTTAATAATTATGATGATGAAGCCAGATTTCAGGCCTTCATGAGTACGATGGCCAAATATAATCTGCCCATCGATGAGACGATTATTCTTAGAGGATATTTTGAAGAAGCAGTGGCATATAGCGAGATGCGAGTCCTGTTACTGAAGGGAACCAGTATGCCGGATGCTTTCTTCTGCGCCAACGATGAGATGGCATGGGGCTGTATTCGTGCATTAACTGAGGGAGGCTATAAGGTGCCGGATGACGTATGCGTGATCGGTTTTGATGATATTATACTTTCTTCATACTATACTCCGGCTTTGACGACCATCCATAGCCCGGTAACAGAGCTTGGTAATACGAGCGCAACAGAACTGTTTCGCTTAATGGATGCGGATCATGATCATACAGGTAGGCTTATAAAGCTGACTCCCAGCCTGGTAATTAGAGATACCTGTATTGTAAGAATATGATACACAGTGACTTATCAGTCACAGCGATTATAGTTTATCAAGGGTATTACACATGGAAAAGGTGCTGCTTTTTGAGATGAGGGTAAGGAAAGGCAGCCCATGACCCAGTGCAACACCCTTAATTATTAATGGGAAGATATTTATTAATGAGGGGGCAATAACAATGAGCAGTTATCAATTACATGAGGACATTTATAGAATGGAAGGCTATGATGAGTTACCGGCATTTTCAAGCTTTTTACCGGGTCTGGCGGGCAAGAAGGGCATTCCGCTATGGGTCTATTACACCAATCGGGGACAAGGTGTGAACAGTTTCGGTATCCATCATAAGAATAATGCAATCATGGAGTTCAATCCTG
This sequence comes from Bacillota bacterium, assembly GCA_023436225.1. Taxonomy (GTDB): domain Bacteria; phylum Bacillota; class Clostridia; order Lachnospirales; family Lachnospiraceae; genus Mobilitalea. Next base: position 16,063 of record JAEZKA010000060.1, on the reverse strand, counting down.
CCAACACTGCCTATGAGAATACGGCGATTAAGGGCTTCCGTACTTTTATTAAATGTAATGGAAGGTTCTTTGAACCATTTCGAGAGTATAATCTTAAGGCAGATCGTAATTTCTATATCCGTAAGAACAGCTTTTGGATTGAGGAGATCAATCACGAGCATGGCATTAAGATTAAGGTGAAATATTTCGTATTACCGAATAATAGTATTGGAGCCTTGGTCAGAAAGGTTCAGATATCCAATCTGGATCAAGAGGAGAAGAGCATTGAGCTGTTGGACGGTTTGCCAAAGATTATACCCTACGGGATTACCAATGGACAGTATAAGGAGATGTCGAATCTGTTCAAGAGTTGGACAGAGATCAAGAACATAGAAGAAAAGGCACCATTTTATACCATGCGTGCTTCCAGTGATGATTCTGCTGAGGTATCCGAAGTTGAGGGGGGCTACTTTTATGTCGGAATCCATGAAGGACAGATTATGCCGGTAATCTATGATGCTGAAGCTATCTTTGATTTTGACACTTCTTTGGTCCAACCGATTTCGTTTTTGAAGCAATCTTTATCAGAACTGCTTCATACAAGGCAATGCTTCTATAATAAGGTGCCTTGCGGATTTACACCGATTGACATGGTATTATCCAGCGATGAGAGTAAGGAATTCTACTCTCTGACAGGCTTTGCCGGAACGGTAGGGCAATTAAAGGATAAGCTGTTAGAATTTTGTGAGGGGGATTTTATCGCTGTCAATGAGAAAATGGCAGATGAGCTGGTAGATCAATTAACCGCAGATATTAAGACCCAGTCCGGTGTACCGGTATTCGATCAATATATGGAACAGAATTACCTGGATAATTTTCTGAGAGGTGGATATCCCGTAGTCTTCGGTAAGGGTGGAGGGAAGTCGGTGGTTCATCTGTTCAGTCGCAAGCATGGTGATCCCGAAAGGGATTATAACTTCTTCTCCATTGCAGGAGAATACTATTCCCAGGGCAACGGTAATTTTCGTGATGTTAATCAGAACCGTAGAAATGATGTGTTCTTCCATAATGAAATCGGAGATTTTAATATTAAGACCTTCTTTGAATTGATTCAGATAGACGGTTATAACCCTCTTGAGGTTCGTCCTTCTACCTTCTGCATTAAGACGGAAGACCTCCCAGAGATAAAGCGGTTTTTGGAGGATAATGTCGGAGATCAATCAGATAGACTGCTGAAGTTCATCGATAAGCCCTTTACACCGGGCCAACTCTCTAGTTATATTGCAAAATATCATATTGAAACTATCTGCGATGAGGATACATTACTGGAGAAGCTCCTTTCCTGCTGCAACCAGAATATCGAAGCAGGTTTTGGTGAGGGTTACTGGAGTGATCACTGGGATTATAATATGGATTTGGTGGATGGTTATCTAAGCATCTTTCCGGAGAAACGAAAGTGGTTATTATTTGAAGACAACACCTATCGCTTCTACGACAGTCCTGCAAGAGTTCTTCCCAGGTCGGAGAAATACGTCATTACCGGAAAAAATGAAGTAAGACAATATGGTGCTCTAATACATGATGAGGAGAAATTAAATCGTGAAGGCTTTAATAAGCTGGGCACGAACTGGTTAAAGACAAAGCAGGGGGATTATGCGGTAACGACGCTGATGGGTAAGATGATTTCCCTGGCAGTAATCAAATTCTCTTCTCTTGACCCCTACGGTATGGGTATCGAGATGGAAGCTGGAAAGCCCGGCTGGAATGATGCTATGAATGGTCTGCCCGGGTTATTCGGCAGCGGTATGTCTGAAACCTTCGAGCTAAAGCGTCTGGTTACATTCATCTGCGATAACGTCACTTTGGTAGAAGAGTTAGCCCTACCGACAGAGGTATACCGTCTTTTGATTAATATTATAGGTCTGGTAAGTATGGCGGGCAAGAATGGCTTGGATGACTTTACCTACTGGGACCGAGTGACTACACTACGCGAACAGTTTCGGGAGCAGGTTCGCTTTGCAGCAGAGGGCAGTGAAAAGAAGGTGAATACAAAAGATCTTCTGGCAATGTTCAGCTCCTTCCTGGCAAAGCTTGATTATGGCATCGAGAGGGCTTGTGCATATGGTGAGGGAATTGTTCCAACCTATTTTACCTATCGTGCGGTTGAATTTGAACCGGTTCTGGATGAGAACGGGCATAAGATGATAAGCGGTTACGGGCTACCGAAAGCAGCTGTGAAAGCGTTTGAGGTGCAGCCTCTTCCAGCATTTTTGGAAGGACCTGCAAAGATGCTACCTACTATGAGAAGCACCTGGGAAGCGAGAGCTTTATATCAGAAGGTGAGGGAAAGTGAACTCTATGATCGAAAGCTTGGTATGTATAAGACCAGCGTTCCGATAGAACATATTTCTATGGAAAACGGAAGAATTCGTGCCTTTACAGCAGGGTGGCTTGAGCGTGAAAGCATCTTCTTACATATGGAGTACAAATACCTGTTATCACTGCTTCGTGCCGGATTGTACGAACAGTTTTACCAGGATATTAAAACAGCAATGGTTGTCTTCCGTAACCCGAAGGAATATGGAAGAAGTATTTTGGAGAATTCCTCCTTCCTGGCCTCCAGTGTGAATCCAAATGAAGAAGTCCATGGAAGAGGCTTTGTAGCACGTCTATCCGGTTCTACTACTGAGGCAATATCGATATGGATTTTGATGTTCCTTGGTGATCGGATTTTCACCTACGAGGATGGGACCTTAAAGCTTTACTTTGAGCCAAAGCTCTCAGATTGGATGTTCGATGAGGACGGTCGTGCTTCCTTTACCATGTTCTCAAGCTGTAAGGTAACCTATATTAATCCGAAACGCAAAGCAACTTACGGCGATGGTGCTGCTGTCATCAGACGGATTGAGATTAGTGATACCAAGGAAATCATTGATGGAAATATGATATGCGGCACTCTGGCAGAGAAGCTCAGGGATGGAACGTGGAAAGAGCTAGTTGTGTACATGGAGTAAGGCTATACTGCCCTTTACAGAAAGAAGACAGCTACCGGCAATTGACCTATGAATGTCGATAAGGACTTGTAGGTGGACAGAATAAGGGATGCATAAGTCAGAAGGGAGTATGATCAATGAAATTAATTACCACCTGTTATGCTAATAATGAATAAACGTTTGTTTGGATAAAAGACCGATAATATCGGAAGAACATGGTATTCTTGTGATGGATAACAGAATAGTATATAATTGAATTAATAAATTATGGGGGTGCTTTGATGAATATTAAGGATGCGGTCAGAACCATGTTCTTTCGGGATAAGCAGCTGTTTACGAATAATCAATTATATACAATCTGGGGTAAAAATCTAGATCCGGAGAAGGTGCTGACGGAATATCCCAGACCACAGCTAAAAAGAGATAATTATACAATACTAAACGGTTATTGGGATTATTGTATCACAAAGGAGAGGCACAAACCAGTATCCTTCGATGGTAAGATACTTGTGCCTTTCTCACCGGAGAGCGTCCTTTCCGGAGTGAACAGACAGCTAATGCCTGACGAATATTTATGGTATGAAAGAAGCCTGAGCCTGGGGGAGATACCCAAAGGAAGGAGACTTATACTCCACTTTGGTGCAGTTGACCAGCGATGTGAAGTATTTATCAACGGACGTAAGGTTGCCAAGCATATGGGGGGCTATCTTCCATTCTCCATCGATATCACACAGGATGTAAAGCCAGGAGAGAATCTACTGACTGTTAAGGTGATCGATGTCTCAGATACCTCTTATCATAGCAGGGGAAAACAGAAGCTAATGCGTGGAGGAATGTTCTATACGGCACAAAGTGGTATCTGGCAGACGGTATGGTATGAATGGGTACCGGTTAACTACATTACACAGATCAAGCTTACACCGAAGCTGGAACAGAGTGAGCTGGAGTTGGATATCAATCTTAATTGCCAATTGTCAGAGCAGCCGAAGGATTTGGTCTATTGGGTTATTATTAGGGATGGGGACAGTATATTACAGCGTGCCTCATCCAAAGAGAGGAAGTTTACCATCAAGCTGGAAAAGACGATCTGCTGGAGTCCGGAGAACCCGTTCCTTTATGAACTGGATATAACGGTAGGTGAAGACCAGGTTGAAAGCTATTTTGCCATGAGGAGCGTGGAGCTTAAGAAGGATGAAGCCGGAGTGACACGTATTTACCTAAATAGAAAGCCCTATTTTCAGAATGGTCTTCTTGATCAGGGATATTGGCCCGATGGATTATATACGGCCCCCTGTGATGAGGCTATGATTTATGATATCGAGCAAGCCAAGACTCTGGGCTTCAACATGCTGAGGAAGCATATCAAGATTGAACCACTGAGATGGTATTATCATTGTGATCGGTTAGGGATGCTGGTTTGGCAGGATATGGTTAACGGCGGTGAGAAATACAATCAATGGCTGGTTGGTTATCTACCGACCTTACTTCCGGGGGTAGCTGCACGAGTAAAAGATAAGCATTATAAGCTTCTAGGAAGAGATAGCCTGGTGGGCAGACGGGAATGGAGTATGGAGTGCCGTCAGACGGTTGAGCTATTGTATAATTGCCCTTCGATTGTGGTTTGGGTGCCCTTTAATGAGGGATGGGGGCAATTTGATGCTAGAGATGCATATCAGTTAATAAAGGAATTGGACGGAACTAGGCTCATTGATCATGCCAGCGGTTGGTTTGATCAGGGAATCGGCGATTTTGAGAGTGTCCACAATTATTTTCATCCTCTTAAGGTGAAGCATAAGAGACGGGCGGTTATCTTCTCGGAGATTGGCGGTTATGCTTGTTATATTATGGAGCATTCCTTCTCATGGAGAGTGTATGGCTATAAGGTTTTCCTTACAAAGGAGGATTTTAATGAAGCTTATCAGAGATTATACCGTAATGAACTTGCTAAGCTTTACCGTCAGGGACTATCTGCAGTAGTCTACACCCAGCTGTCCGATGTGGAGGATGAGGTAAATGGGCTGTTAACCTATGACAGAAAGGTATGCAAGGTAGCTCCGTTAACCGATTGGATGGATGCTGTGGAGCCAGAGAAGAGAGAGATAAATTAAGTAGATTATATAGGTGTATAGGGAAGGGGAGAAGTTGATGAAAGGGTATCAATACATAAATGATAAAGGGGCATTTCAGCTTGAAGATCCGGAATTAACAAGCTATCTATATTTTCCGATTGCTAATGAAAGCGGAGTGATGGGATGTGTGACTCCTACATTAGGCGGAGATAATAAGATGGGACAGAATACCTTTTTGCTGGCACCAGTCAGCAGTGAGGATTTACATAATAATAAATCCTCTCGTAACTTCTGGTGTAAATTAGATGGGGAGAAGGTCTGGTCAGCGACCGGAAGATCAGCCTTACAGCAAGCAAAGCTCTTTACCGGAGAGAAGGAAGAGACTGTCTTAGAAGCGGGAATGATGTGGCATATGGTATCGAGAACTTCAAGGGAACTTCCGATCAAATCGGAGGTCACCTCCTTTGTGCCTTATACCGGCGAAAGCTTGGAGCTCATGCTGATTGCAATAACCAACATAGGAACGAGCCCGTTTACTTTGAGTCCGACAGCTGCCATTCCTCTCTATGGAAGGTCAGCTGATAATATTAGGGATCATCGCAACGTAACCTCGATACTGCACCGAATTGAGACAACCGAGTATGGCGTAGTCCTCAATCCGACCCTTACCTTTGATGAGCGTGGACATCATAAGAATACAGTGTTCTACGGAGTCTTTGGAAGTACAGGAGATGGTGAGTCTCCCGTTGGCTTTTATCCTGTGGTGGAAGATTTTATCGGTGATGGCGGCTCCTTTGAGTGGCCGAAGGCAATTCTAACCGGACGAAAGCCAGAGGAAGCAGGCTTTCATAGAAACGGCTATGAAGCTTTAGGAGGGATTGTTTTTCCTGAGATTACATTAGAGCCGAACACTACGGTATCTTATACTGTAGTTATGGGATTTGGCTCCTCAAAGGAGGAGTTAGAGGCAGCAGCAGCGAAATTCAGAACGGTAAAGTCCTGTCAGGATAGCCTTGCAGCAACGAAGGCGTATTGGGAAGAGAAGGTTAATGTATCTTATAATACAGGCTCGAAGGAGTTTGATGCGTGGATGCACTGGGTTAATTTCCAGCCCATGCTTCGTAGAATTTATGGCTGTTCCTTCCTTCCCCATCATGACTATGGTAGAGGTGGTCGTGGATGGCGGGATTTGTGGCAGGATTGCCTTGCTTTACTTATAATGAATCCCTCAGGAGTAAGGGAAATGCTAGTCAGCAATTTTGGCGGCATACGTATGGATGGAACCAATGCGACGATTATCGGTGCAAAGCAGGGGGAGTTCATTGCGGACCGTAATAATATAACAAGAGTATGGATGGATCATGGCGTATGGCCTTTTCTAACCACAAGATTATACATAATGCAAAGCGGTGATCTAGATATTCTGTTGAATCAGAATAGCTATTTCAAGGATCCCCAGACAATGAGAGGGGAGGAAAAGGATCTTCTTTGGAAGCCCGAGGATGGTAATCGCGTTAAGACGGCGGATGGCAAGGAATATCAGGGAAGTATATTGGAGCATATGCTAATCTCGCATCTGGCCGCCTTCTATGATGTGGGAGAGCACAATCATATTCGTCTACGAGGAGCTGATTGGAACGATGCTTTGGATATGGCGAAGGACCGGGGGGAGAGTGTTGCTTTTACTGCTTTGTTCGGTAGTAATTTGGATATGATGGCAGATTTAATCCTTGATTTGCAGCAGAAGGGAATCCGAACACTTTCCTTCTTTAAGGAGCTGGAGCTGCTACTTACGGATCAACCCTCACTTTACGACACGGTGGAAGAGAAACAAAGGCTTCTTCACGATTACTGCAATAGCTGTAGAAGTACCTTGTCCGGTGATTGCTTTCATATAAGCTGTGAGGATTTGGCACAGAATCTAAAGAATAAGGCAGCCTGGATCCGTAATCACATTCGGGGTACTGAATGGCTTGATAGTAAGGACGGTCACTCCTGGTTTAACGGATATTATGATAATAACGGTAGAAGAGTTGAAGGTAATTTTGAAACCGGTGTTCGAATGATACTGACGGGTCAGGTATTCGCTATCATGTCAGGGACAGCTTCGGACGAGCAGGTAAGGGCAATTGTAAAAGCAGCCGATACTTATCTGTTTGATGAAGCAATAGGCGGTTATAAGCTGAATACGGATTTTAAGGAAGTAAAAGAGGATTTGGGGCGTATGTTTGGCTTTGCCTACGGTCATAAGGAGAACGGAGCAGTATTCTCCCACATGGTAGTGATGTATTCCAATGCTCTTTATCAGAGAGGTTTTGTTAAGGAAGGCTACAAGGCAATTAACACCTTATATCGCCACTGCAACAATTTTGAAAAGAGCCGTATCTATCCCGGTATTCCGGAGTATATCGGAGATAACGGAAGGGGCTTATATCATTATCTCACCGGCTCAGCAAGCTGGCTATTGTTAACTGTATTGACAGAGATGTTTGGTGTCAAGGGTTCAATGGGTGATCTAGTATTGGAGCCGAAGCTCTTAGGGGAGCAGTTTGATCAACAAGAGCAGGCTGAGGTATCGCTGATATTCGCAGGTCGAAGGCTTACCATTTGTTATGAGAATAAGGGAAGGAAGGATTACGGTAATTATCAGATTGGCAAGGTTATTATGAAGGGTAATATATATGAGGTGAATGACAGAAGCTATATCATTCCCAGGCAGGATATCGAAGCACTTGCTAAGGATACGGATCACAGAATTCTGGTTGAATTAAGATAGAAATGATCGAAAGGGGCATGTAGAATAGGCTTATGAAAAAGGAATATATTGATGTAACCTCCTATCAGGGAGAGGGCTATCTGCCAATGATTGATTTTATGACCTGGCGAGTAGCAATACTAAGGTATTGTGAGGAATTAGAGGTACAGAATCTTACCACAATGCAAAAGCATAATGAAACAGATGAGGTATTTGTTCTGTTAGAAGGCAATTGCACTCTATTTACCGGAGGGAAAGGGGATTTTATCCATGACATTGATGCCATCAAGATGATGCCCTTACAGTTATATAATGTAAAGCAGGGGGTATGGCATACCCATACCTTGGACCATGCAGCAACAGTTCTGATAATTGAGAACCAGGATACTTCAGACAACAATTCACCGAAGGAGATATTAACCCCTGAGCAACTGGAACAAATCATAAGTTTATACAACGATAGAGATTAAGTTCGCCAGAAGGGCTAATCTGAAAATAATCAGTTAAATACAGCGTGCTCAGCATGCAGACGAAAGCAGGAAAAACTTGCATAGCAGGATTTTCCTGCTTTTTGTGACCAATGGCACTCGTATGATGTCTGACTGATCTATCTTTCATTTGCCTATCTCGTTCGCTGTAAAAAATGAACAGAAACCATAAATTGTAAGGTTGACATTCGAGTTAACATTATATATATTGAAAGTTGTGATATGAAAGTGCCACGATAATTATGTAGCTGGGAAGGTACAAAGGGGATATTCTGTGAAGACGAAAAATGTTACGATAAATTGGAATAACCGTAAGGGGATATTAGTATATCCACTGCTGTTCTATTTTGCATTTATTATTATTACATATATAAAACAGAGACAGACAGAGGAAGCAGCCGCTCATGTGATGGTATTTAGTCTGATATGGCTGGTTCTTACGTTTCTATATATGCTAGAGCTGCCAAAGGTAAGAAAGAAGCTTCGTCATCACGGGAAGTGGTTTCACGCTGTATTATTAATGCTCCAGCCCGTTCTTTCTTTTCTGATGATTGAAATTATGGTTGGTAATTATAATCCAGAGATGTTTCAAAGTTATGGGATTTATAATATAGCTTGGTATTGTGTGATTACTTTTTTGATTTATGCAATAATAGGCAGAGCCAAACCTGCAATCCTAATAGCAAATCTCTTGATCTATCTTGCAGGAGTACTGAATTATCTGGTGTATCTGTTTCGTGGCAATCCGATTATTCCCAGTGATTTATTGGCTTGGCAGACGGCTATGAGTGTTGCTTCGAATTATCAGGTGAGTTTCACCACAGGCTTTATCGTAGCAACCATTATGATGTATTCCATAATGATAATCGGGAGTAAGTTTGATGAAGATCCTGTAAGAAGCTCAATTAAAGGTCGAATAGTAGGTGTCACTTTATATTCAATATTCGCTACGGTCATATTCCTTCTGTTCTTTCATACGGATATGATTAAGAGCCAAATTAGAGTCATAGATTTCTTTGCACCCAAATATACCTACTGTACCTATGGTACCGCTTTTGGTTTTGTTGCCAACGTTGAAGCGATGGAGGTAGAGGAGCCGGAGGGATATACAACGGATGTTGTGCGGGAGCTTCTGTCAGAAGCAGAGGCAAATTCTGTTTTATCCAAAAGCGAGGCTGTTAAACCAAATGTCATCGTGATTATGAATGAGGCTTTCTCCGATCCGAGGATGTTCGGTGATTATCAAACGAATATAAGCTTTTTACCGAATATAGATTCTCTGGAGGGTAACACCATTAAGGGAACTATGTATACATCTGTGTTTGGAGGAGCTACGAGTGATACGGAGTACGAGTTTCTGACGGGCAATAGCATGGCAGTAATGCCGATCAATTGTGTGCCTTACCAGCAGTTTATCACGAGTTCGACGGATTCGTTAGCGGCTACCTTAAAGATGCAGGGGTATTATAACATAGCTATTCATCCGTATGAATCCACCGGATATAAGCGGGATATGGTATATCCGTTATTGGGCTTTGATGAATTCTTATCGAAGGAGGATTTTCAGAACCCTCAAATGATTCGCTCCTATATCAGCGACCGTGAAAGCTTCAAGAAGATCATAGAACAGTACGAAAAAAAAGGCGATCAGCCTTTGTTCGTCTTCAATGTTACAATGCAGAATCATGGAGGCTATTCCGAGGAGAGTCTGTTTGATGAAGAGAATACGGTACGACTTACCCAGTTACCGGGCTATGCTCAGGTGGAACAATACCTAAGCCTTCTAAGAGAGACAGATAAAGCCTTTCAGACTCTGGTAGATTACTTCTCAAAAGAAGAGGAACCGACGATTATCCTCATGTTCGGAGATCACCAGCCGGTAATATATTCTGAGCTACACAATCTGATGGAAGACAAGTCTTTTTTGAGTTTAACACAAAGGGATCAGGCTCGATACAGCGTGCCCTTTATCCTGTGGGCGAACTATGATATTAATGAGGAGGATATGGATCATATCAGTGCCAATTATCTGTCCTCCTATCTGCTTAAGACGGCAGGGCTTCCTGGTACAGCCTATAACGAATATTTACTGCAATTACAGAAGGAGCTGCCGGTAATCAATGCACACTTTTATATTACCAGGGAAGGGGATTGTTACCCTTTATCAGAAATAACATCATATTCAAAACGATTGAAGGAATATCAAGCTGTGGGTTATAACAATGCACTCGATACTAGGAACAAGCTATGGGAGTATTATCAACTCAAACCATAAGGAAAACCTCCAGTTGGCAATACTATGCTGCAGAATATCGGCCGTTTGAATCGAAGGGACCTTAACATCACCTTTTGTAATCGGTGCTGTAAGGTCCGGTTCAGACGATATATTCATTATGCACAAATTCTTTCGATATCCTCGTGCCCTAAGGATTCCTTCTCAAGTAATTCTGAGGCTAGGCTTTCCAGATGCGCAATATTATTCTGTATCAATGTTCTTGTCTCATCGTATAAGATGTTCATATGCTCTCTGCATTTGGAAACAAGCTTCTCATTCTGTGGATCACCAAAGATATCAAGACTGAATAATCCCATCTCTTCATCCATACCGAATTTGTTGATATAATCCAAAATCATTTGGGAAGCCTTCTGAATGTCGTTACTTGCCCCTGTTGTAATCTCATCCGATCCAAAGATGAGTTCTTCTGCGATTCTTCCGGCAAGAAGAACCTGAATATTAGCTTTCAGTTGGCGCTTATTCTGGAACATGTTATCCTTTGGGATGCTTAGATTAAAGCCTCCGGCGCCTCGTACACTTGGGATGATGGTTACCTTTGATATATAATGCTCCGGCAGAAGCAGCTTGGTTACCAGAGCATGACCCGCTTCATGATAAGCAGTGATTTTACGGTCCAAATCGGAGATATAGCTTCGATCCTGTTTCGGAGCACCGGCTATGACAGTATAGAAGGCTTTGTCGATGTGATCCCATCGGATTACGCTGTCTTTGTCATTCGCTGCATTAATGGCGGCTTCATTTAACAGATTCTCAAGCATTGCCCCGCTAAAGCATACAGTAGATTTAGCAATCCTCTCGAGATTGACGTCATCAGCGAGGGGTTTTTTCTTTGCATGTAAGGCGAGGATTTGCTGCCTTGCATTGACATCCGGAAGCCCAATCTCAATGTGACGGTCAAATCGACCGGGTCGGAGTAAGGCTTCATCCAGTGTATCCAATCGATTCGTAGCTCCGATTACGATAATACCCTGATTATCATGAAATCCGGACATTTCTGTTAATAGTGCATTCAGAGTCTGGTCTCTCTCATCATTGCTGGCAGATACGTTTCTGGCTCTTTTTTTACCAATGGCGTCGATTTCGTCAATAAAGATAACTGCCTTCTCGCTTTTCTTCGCTTTATTAAACAGGCTTCGAATTCGGCTTGCACCTACTCCGACATACATTTGTACGAAATCAGATCCGCTCATAGCATAAAATGGTACATTGGCCTCTCCGGCAATTGCCTTCGCCATTAGAGTCTTACCGGTTCCCGGAGGACCGTACAGCAACAGTCCCTTAGGCATACGGGCTCCTACGGTGGCGTACTTATCAGGATCCTTTATGAATTCGATAATATCCTCAACCATAGATTTGGCTTCAGTGTTACCAGCAACCGAAGAGAGAGTAACACAAGCACCGGTTTCTTTCTTTTGGGTGTTATTTTTATTAGAATTCTTGATCAGTTTGTTCGAACTGTCACCGCTGCGGATATACCACATAACACCTCCGATTACTGATCCAATCAGAAGCACCTTTAATAAGGTGATCATGGGATTTTCTTTACCATAATTGACGGTTACCTTATTCATAAGAAGAAGCTCTGTAAAATCCTCTGCCTTAGGATTTGGTACAGTATATAATTGATCCGGCTCGGAGGATAGCTTGGTCTTAAAGGAATTCCCATCCTGGCTGAAGGTAACCTCCTCTATCCGTCCTTCTTCCATGTACTGTAGAAAGTCGGGATAGGACATTTCGACTGCCTCGTTGTTGCCTGAAAGAAGAGCAAGAACAAGGGCGCATATGAGAATAATACCTGATAATATTAATATATATGTTCTCTTCATAGAGGACCTCCCAAAGTAAAAAGTTTACAATCGCTATCTCTTATTTTAGCATAAATCGTTGAAATATCTAGAATTAAAAAATGGAAAGGCTTCCTCATGATGCCTGTCAGGAGACCCCTACGTTGAATATAGGTACAATAGGGTGGTTGTGAGGGAAGATTACATGGTGCGGCTATATAAATTTTATAAATTTTTAATAAATACTTGAAAAAATAGACCAACAGGAATAATATTGACTATTGGACGATCATTTTCTAGAAAAAATGATAAATAATTATTAAATATGCCAATGAGAGCATAATATTGGAGGCACAAATAATGGATAAGCTAAAGCCAAAATTGTTATCGGTTATGAAAACGTATACGAAAGAGCAGTTTGTGAAGGATGTGATAGCCGGAATTATTGTAGCAATTATTGCATTACCGCTATCGATTGCACTGGCACTGGCATCCGGAGTCACACCTGAGAGGGGCTTATATACTGCTATTGTAGCTGGTTTTGTTATCTCCTTCTTAGGAGGAAGCCGTGTACAGATTTCAGGACCGACAGCAGCCTTTGCCACTATCGTAGCAGGTATTGTAGCTAAAAAAGGTATGGAGGGTCTTGCTGTAGCAACTATTATGGCAGGTATCATACTGATTATAATGGGATTATTGAGATTCGGTAGATTGCTAAAGTTCATTCCCTACACGATTACAACGGGCTTCACCTTGGGTATTGCTGTTACAATCTTCATCGGACAAATCAAAGACTTTTTGGGCTTAACCTTACATTCAAAGCCTGTAGAAACGATGGAAAAATTAATTGCATGTTTGGAAGCAATTACCACAATCAACCTTCAGGCAGTCCTGATTGGTGCATTATCCTTAGCTATTCTAATTCTATGGCCAAAAATTAATAACAAAATTCCGGCTTCTTTAGTTGCTGTCATAATTGCGGCTGCTGTTGTGAAGCTCTTTGGAGTTGATGTTAATACCATCGGAAGTCTATATGAGATATCCTCAAAACCCCCGACCTTCCAAATGCCGAATATTAGTATATCAATGATTAGCTCGATGTTCCCAGATGCAATTACGATCGCAGTACTGGCAGGAGTTGAATCTCTGTTATCCTGCGTTGTAGCAGATGGTATGATTGGCAGTAAGCATCGCTCGAATATGGAACTAGTCGCACAGGGAGCTGGCAATATCTTCTCCAGCTTGTTTGGCGGAATTCCGGCAACCGGAGCGATCGCAAGAACAGCGGCTAACGTTAAGAACGGAGGTCGTACCCCGATTGCAGGAATGGTTCATGCGGTAACCCTGTTTCTGATTCTTGTTGTATTAATGCCCTATGCGGCTTTAATCCCCATGCCCACCATCGCAGCTATTCTTTTCATGGTTGCTTATAACATGAGTGAATGGAGAGAATTCGTGGAGCTGGTGAAGAAATCTCCAAAGAGTGATATTCTGGTACTGGTATCTACCTTCGCGCTTACCGTAATCTTTGATCTGGTAGTAGCAATTGAGGTTGGTATCCTGATGGCAGCGATCCTCTTCGTTAAAAGAATGGCCGATGTGGCAGATGTGCAAAGCTGGACTTATCTGGAGGATGATCCGACAGAAGATGATTTGAATGATCCAGAGAACATCCGTAAAAGGAAGGTTCCAAAGGATACACTGGTCTATGAGATTAATGGACCGATGTTCTTCGGTGCTGCTGATAAATTTATGGACATCTCCCTGGATTCTCATGTGAAGGTGGTAATTCTTCGAATGAGAAGTGTTCCTGCCATGGATGTGAATGCGTTGCATGTGCTGAACCGTGTCTTCAAATCCTGTCAGAAGAGGCACATAACCCTAATTCTATCCCATGTTCAGGAACAGCCTTTAAAAATGATGCAGAAGGCAGGCTTTGATCAATCCGTTGGTTTGGATAATTTTTGTGAAAATATTGATTTGGCATTAGCAAGAGCAGAGCAGCTACAAGCTACAGGGGTACGAAGTGTGGCAAGCTAATAGTGGATGGAATATGTTATAACATAAATATGTAACTCAGGGTCAAGGAACTTTGACCCGGAGTTTTTTATCGGCAACAGATGCCTGGGGTAGTAAAATTAAGGAAATATTAATGTATTCCATTCCGAAAAGAGATATAATTAATTTATATCTTGCGTAGTAACTGATAAGGATGTTTAAATTAGTAATTGATTGGAGGAAGCTTATTTGAAAGAAAAAATTAAGACCATCACAAAACAAATATTGATGCAGGCCCTTAGTGTTATTATTTTCCTTGTAATATCTTCTTTAATTGCAGTTCTTATCTCACGCTATACGGGTGTTATACTAAGAACGGTTATGGTATATGAAGGTTTTATTATCATTTTGGCTGGAGCACTGCTTTCGCCGAAAGCCAGCCGGTCAATTATCAATGCAAATGCCTTGGATCAACCAAATGCAACGCAGATTGCCTATCGGGATATGGAGATTAGTCGATGGGAGCAGGAGAAGGAAAGGGAGGATCCGTCCTATTATAATAATTTCTTTTCTCAGGTTAAGGGAATAGCCCATAATCTTACTTTTATTATTACAGGAGTGATCCTGTTATTCTGTGCTTTGACTTATTTAGAGTAGTAGGAGATCTGTATAATTAGCATGTTAAATTGGTTTTTACATCACATGATTGTATTGCATGCAATGCAAGTATCATATAACTAACATTTAGTAATACGCTAGATTAACATTTATGATTATGTAATTCAGAGATGCATATAATGTAGTGAAGATGTCATATGAGTGAAGGTCTTTATGGATAGTGCAAAGATAGATAATGAGTTAAATCTTGCCCTTGATGTATCTGAGGCTGTGAGAGAAAAGACGGGCAATCTTGATGTGGGCTTTACGCCGGATACTGACCTCTGGGAATTGATTGTAAAGTATACCGGCAGTCTTGCCCGTGTAAGAGAAGAGCTACAGATATCGGCGGTAGAGATGGCGAATCAATATGCAGTAATAACCATACCGGAATATCTGATTGGCAGGTTATCCGATTATGAGGAGATTGAATACATCGAAAAGCCTAAGCGCCTGTTCTATGAGGTGAACGAAGGGCGAACAGCCTCCTGCATCAATCCGGTGCAGAGTGGTAATTTTAATTTATTTGGAGAAGGAGTGCTGGTCGCAGTCATCGATTCCGGAATTGATTATTCTCACCCGGATTTTCGTAATGAGGATGGTACCACGAGAATTGAAGCAATATGGGATCAGACGATACCGGGAAGTCCGCCGGCAGGCTACGATATCGGTACTCTGTACACAAGAGAACGGATTAATGAAGCACTTCAGGTTCCTATGCCAGAGAGAATGCAGATTGTTCCAAGTACTGATTTGTCAGGGCACGGAACCCATGTGTGGTAGCTGAAAAACAATAGGTTAGATTCTCGCTTAAAAATAAGCCGCCCAAGTTTGGACGGTTTATTTTTGTTCTGTAGAAAGATATAAATATGGTCGATGGAGGACAACTATATGTAGTTTATTAGCTGCCATATGGAGTAAAACCATTAATGGGTTACTAATTTTAAGTTGAATTTGTTTGTTGGCCTGGGATTTAGTCTCAGGCTCTTTTATTTGAAAAGTATTGTAGATATGTTTATGACTGTGGGAAAGTTTGTTGCATAT
>JAEZKA010000049.1 GCA_023436225.1 Bacillota bacterium | reverse complement strand
ACTTATAAATCTACCTTCTTTCAATTATGTTGGTCGCAGAACGGAAAGTAGGCAGGCTGGTTATAAGTGCATTTTAATGTAAAAAAATATCGGGGTAAAGTACCACCCCAATATTTATTATAGAACCCAAATTAATTGGTTTTTTATCGAATAAAATACAAACGATATTGAACTTTAGATTTCCTTTGACCGGCTGCATTTCAACCCGGAAATTGCATTGCCAAGCCTTCAGCCATCATATCAGCCATTTCAAGTGCTTGCATCTCTATTTCATCGAAGCCTTTAATACTTTCTTCGTAGTTCTGAGCTATCATATTCTCTATATTAGAGCTTAATAAATCAAGATGCTCATAAAGCATTGCACTCCAATCATCATCGCGCCAATAAGGATTGACTCTTACAAGAAAACTTGCAATCTGATCTGCATTTTCACGCCATCTGCGGTCCGTCTCAGTTACTGCATTATTATCCCCTGCCATAACTGCTTTGACCAAGTCGCCAGCAATCGTAATATGCTCCGAAAATAATCTTTCGAATTCTCTGGCCGCATCTTCTCCATAAAAGGGTGCTAACGCATTCGCGAAATCAGTCGCATTACGAAGTAGCCTCTGTAATATCAAGTCTGCTTCCGGAAGCTGATGAACTATCCCCATCACTGCCATTCTCGTCCACGCTATGTGTTGCTCCCAAAGCATGCGAAAATAGTTCATTAGTTCCATCATACTTCCACCTATTTCTTCATCCATATCGTCATCGTCCATATCCGCGGGATTCGAGGGACCAAAACTACCCGGCATGTTCGGATAAGAAGGGTAGGTTTGATAACCAGGTCTTAATGTGATTACCTGGCCAACCAATAGATTACGAGGCTCTATCCCCGGATTTAAATCCATTATGGAATCCACAGTTGTATTGAATACTTGAGCAAGCATCCATATAGTATCATAGGGCCTTATTGTATATCGTATTGTACCATTCATAGAAAATACCATCACCTATAAGAAGTTCTAGTTCAAATTATGATGGCTGCTTGTTCAATGTTCCATATTCTATTGTAACAATCTTTGAACGAAAGAGAACCTATCGGATACGGAGCATTCAAGTATCCTTCCGTACCGATAGGTTCTCTTTCGAATGTAGTGTTATTATTCTATCTAAAACATGGGATAAACAAGATTATATATAACAAAAAATTATTAAATCCTTTTCTTTGATTTTCATTAATACACGATTAATGAAAATTACGCTCTTTGATTTTCATTAATACATGATCAATGAAAATCATGCTTTACGATTTTCATTGATATAGTTGATCAAGCCCTCCGCTTTAATAATCTTTTGCATGAACTCTGGAAATGCCTGACCCTGATACTGGGTTCCTTTCGTTCTGTCATAAATGATACCGTTATCAAAATCAATTTCAACCTGATCACCGGCTTCTATTTCCTTTGCTGCTTGCGGACACTCGATGATCGGAAGACCGATATTAATTGCATTGCGGAAGAAAATTCGAGCAAAGGTCTCTGCGATAACACAGCTAATCCCCGCAGCCTTAATTGCAATCGGCGCATGCTCTCTAGAGGAGCCACAGCCAAAATTTTTATTTGCCACCATAATATCACCCTGTTTTACTCGGGTAATAAATTCCTGATCGATATCTATCATACATTTTGCAGCAAGCTCCTTCGGATCGGAGGAATTTAGATAACGAGCAGGGATGATTACGTCGGTATCGACATTATCGCCATATTTGTGAACGGTTCCAAAAGCCTTCATAGATATTTACCTCCATCTGCCCAATCACAGGCACAATCATTATTATAATCCAAGCTCGCTTGGGCCTGATATCTTGCCGGTTACCGCACTTGCCGCTGCCACTGCAGGGCTGGCCAGATATACCTCTGACTTCACATGACCCATACGTCCCACGAAATTACGGTTCGTTGTTGCTACCGCACGTTCACCTGCCGCCAAGATCCCCATATGCCCGCCAAGGCAAGGACCACAGGTCGGAGTACTGACAACGGCTCCGGCTTTAATGAAGGTAGCAAGTAAGCCCTCCTCCATCGCCTGAAGGTAGATTGCCTGAGTGGCAGGGAATACGATCACACGCATACCCTTAGCAACCTTTCTTCCCTCCAATATCTTAGCTGCAACTCTCAAATCATCAATTCTTCCATTGGTACAGGAACCGATTACTACCTGATCAATCTTAACCTCACCCACCTTATCTATGGTACGGGTATTCTCAGGAAGATGAGGGAAAGCAACGGTAGGCTTCAGACAGGACAAATCAATCTCATATACCTCGTCGTACTCAGCATCTGCATCTGCTTCATAAATCTTATATTCTCTCCCTGAATGCTCCTTAATATATTGAATAGCCAGATCATCCACTGGAAAGATACCATTCTTAGCTCCTGCTTCAATTGCCATGTTAGCCATCGTAAATCGATCATCCATCGTAAGATTCTTAATTCCATCCCCAACAAATTCCATGGACCGGTAAAGAGCTCCGTCTACTCCAACCATACCAATGATATGTAGAATTATGTCCTTACCACTGACCCATCTCGCAGGCTTTCCGTTTAAAACGAACTTAATCGCAGAAGGCACCTTAAACCATGCCTTACCGGTAGCCATTCCTGCAGCCATATCCGTACTTCCCACGCCTGTGGAAAAAGCCCCGAGAGCGCCATAAGTACAGGTGTGTGAATCGGCACCGATCACTGCATCCCCTGCAACAACAAGACCCTTTTCCGGAAGGAGTGCATGCTCGATACCCATCTCTCCGATCTCAAAATAATTCGTTATCTCTTGATCCATCGCAAAATCACGCATACACTTACAATGCTCTGCTGATTTGATATCCTTATTCGGGGTAAAATGATCCGGGACCAATGCTATCTTATCCTTATCAAATACCTTCTTTATCGTCATCTTCTCCATCTCATGAATAGCTACGGGAGCCGTGACATCGTTACCCAGTACCAAATCCAGATCCGCTTCTATCAATTGGCCTGCCGACACCTCTGCAAGTCCGGCATGAGCCGCCAATATCTTCTGCGTCATTGTCATACCCATCGTCATATCCTCCTTAATAATTCAGCTTATAAATGATTTCATCCTCTATCATACGGCCATCCGGCACAAAGCCCAGACTCTCATATAATGCTTTAGCACGCTCATTCTCCGGTTCAAAGCTTATGTATATTATGTGATGCTCCTTGTCCGTACTAATACGCTTAATCAATGCTTCCATCGCCGCTCTGCCGTAGCCCTTGGATTGATGTTTCTCATCAATCATTAATCGGTAGATCCAATATTCTTTGTCATCCCTGTCCATGGCATACATCGCAAAACCCACCAGCTCCTCCTCATCATAGATAGCGAGAGGGATACATTCCGGAAGCACCTTCGATTCGGCAATCGAAAATACATTAGTAGCTACAAAGGATTGCTGCTCCTCCGACACCTTAAGCTTAATTACTTCTTCAAAATTATTCTCATCTACCGGCTTTAATCGTATCATTGAATTCTCCCCATTATACATTTTTTTGATTGATTTCAGCAATAATCAGATCTCCCATTTCACCGGTTCCCACCAAGGTCATACCCTCTGACATAATATCGACCGTTCGATATCCCTTCTTCAGCACTGCCTTCACAGCGGACTCAATGCTGTCTGCTTCCTTCGTTAATTCAAAAGAATAACGAAGCATCATCGCAGCTGATAGAATGGTAGCAATCGGGTTTGCCTTGTTCTGCCCGGCGATATCCGGTGCAGAACCATGACTGGGCTCATATAAGCCTAGCTTTGTGTCGCCAAGGCTTGCTGATGCCAGCATACCGATGGAACCAGTGATCATACTTGCTTCATCTGATAGAATGTCACCAAACATATTCTCTGTGAGTATTACATCAAATTGCCTTGGGTTCTTCACCAGCTGCATTGCACAATTATCTACCAGCATATCGGTAAGCTCGACCTCAGGATAATCCTTTGCTACCTCCTTGGTTACCTGTCGCCAAAGCCTGGAGGAATCAAGAACATTGGCCTTATCTACACTACATACCCTCTTATTCCGTTTCATGGCTATCTCAAAGGCCCACTTAGCAATTCTTTTAACCTCGTTCTCATCATATACAAGAGTATCTGTTGCTTTTCTTACCCCATTCTCTTCTGTTGTGTAGCGATCTCCAAAATAAAGTCCGCCTGTAAGCTCTCGCATTACGACAAAATCAAAGCCATCACCTATGATTTCATACTTTAGCGGGCAAGCACCCTTCAGCTCGTCATAGAGCACTGCCGGACGTATATTCGCGAACAGGTTTAAGCCCTTACGAATAGCCAGAAGCCCTGCTTCCGGTCTTAGGTGAGGAGGAAGACTATACCAGTTAGACTGACCTACATTACCACCAACCGCGCCAAGAAGTACACTATCACTGTTCTTCGCTGTCTCAAGTGCTTCCTCAGTCAGAGGTACCCCGGTTGCATCGATGGATACACCACCCATCAATATCTCCGTATACTGAAAGGTATGCCCAAAGCTTGTTCCGACTTTATCTAGCACCTTCTTTGCTTCCGTAATAATCTCCGGTCCAATCCCATCACCGGGAATGACTGCGATGTTGTAATTCATCCTCAGATACCTCCGTATTGTTGATCAAATATTTGTACATAACACTTATGATATAAGTATCAAAAACGCAAGCTAGTTTCTTGATAAGGTAGAAGGCTATCGCGAGTAAACTCGCATATCCTTCTACCTTTTCAAGAAAGCACCTTCGGTGCTTTTGACACTTCATTTATCGTATTATAGCTTAATCCGATAGTTTAATCCGATCACTTAATCCTATTGCTTTATCCTATCGCTTTATCCTATCGCTTTCGTTGCTCTAACATTTCTATTGCTATTTTAGCATATAGTCTGATATAATCAAAATACATATTATTAATACCAGTTATAACAATACGTTATAAAATAATCCTATTAAAGGAGTGTTTGCAATGGAGCAAAATCTGTCCTTATACTACATTTTTAACTGTGTTTCAGAGGCTGGTAATATATCCCGGGCTGCAAAGCAGCTATACATCAGCCAGCCGGCAGTAAGTAAGTCAATTCAGAGCCTGGAGGATAATCTTGGCATCACCCTATTCATACGCAGTTCTCGTGGTGTTAAGCTGACCGATGAAGGTAGACTTCTCTATGATTATACCAAAAGCGCCTTTGATACTTTAAAATGCGGTGAGGATAACCTGAGACACGTACATGACCTGGGAATTGGTCATCTTCGTATCGGGGCCAGCACTACCTTATGTAAATATCTTCTCCTGCCCTATCTGAACGGCTTTGTCAAGGAGAATCCACATATCAAGATTACAATTGATAATCAATCCTCTTCCCATACCATGAAGCTGCTGGAGAATAATGCACTGGATCTCGGTCTGATTGCCAAACCGGACGGTGATAATTTCTATTTCTTTTCTCTGGGACCGATTGAAGACATCTTTGTAGCTACGAAATCCTACCTGGATAATCTAATGCTTCGAGAGAATAACGGTGATATATTCTCCAGTGCTAATATCATGCTGATGGATAAGGAAAACGTATCAAGAAAATACATTGATGATTATTTTAAGATTAATTCAATCGATCCGAAGAACATCTTAGAGATCAGCAATATGGATCTCCTGATTGAATTTGCAAAGACAAGTCTTGGGGTTGCCTGTGTTATTAAGGAATTTGTAACTAAGGAGCTGGAAGAAGGTACCTTGGTACAGATTCCGTTACGAATTCCGGTTAATAAAAGAGAGGTCGGCTTTTCTTATCCTAAAAATGCCTACCTCTCTGACTCAATGCAAAAATTTATGAACTATATCTCTGGAGGTGCTTCATCCATATCTGCATCCGGTGAAGTTTCCTGAGTAGGAGTATTCTCCTGAACAGGTTTACTCGTCGGTGTTGGTTTCTTGGTGGGCACCTGTGACGGCTTCGGTGGTTCGATGTATTCCGGCCGCTCATTCACCAGGAAATCTGCACTGACATAGTGAATCTCTCCACCCTGTTCAAAGCTCGCCCATCCGTCTACAACATCAATAACCTCAATCTTCTCTGTGTGTACGAGAAAGCCTACTATATCCCCGTCTTTCGATGGTGTTGCTCTTACGTTTAAGATAGCATCGTACTTATCCAGCTTCACGTACTTAGTAGTAGTCTGTCCCACATGCAAAGGCTTGGGAGTCGGTGTACCTTCAACCGAAGACTCAGAACTGTCGCCTTCTGTATTCTTTGCTTCATCCTCTGTTACTGCATCCTCATTATCGTTATCCTCTGACTCAGGACTTGGTGTGGGTATAAAGCTTGCAAATTCTCCCTTATTCCCACAACCTGTCATTGTTAATAAAGTAATTATAATAATTAATATTAAGCTCTTTTTCATAATTCACACTCCAACTCATATCAAATAAATTCCCTTACTATCATAGCACATTTGTCCTATTTTACAATGATAATTTGCAAAATATACTATTTTTTCTTCCTTTTGATTTCCTTGGTGAATGCCATAAATGCGTTCGGTATACTGTAAATATCGATTAATTCTGATGTATCTGCCCAAACAATAGAATTCTCTTTCGTGTACTCCTTCGGATACTCCTTTAGTTGGATATGGTAACCAGACATGTTCCATTCAACATGAGAGAAAATATGCTTGGCATCACTTAGTTGATTAACCTCTTCTGGAACTATTCTCAAATCCGTCAAAATGTTTTGCAGTTCCTCTTGATTTAACCTGCTCTCTAATCCTGGAAGCTCCCATAGACCTGCAAGTAAGCCCTTTGCCATTCTCTTTCTGATTGCATAATGATTTTGATATTCTAGCAGTAGAATGGTTCGCTCTTCCTTCCGTCGTTCCTTCTTCGCGGGCTTTACGGGAAGCTGCATCACAATATCTTCATGATATGCCTTGCATAGATGCATAACCGGACACTTATCACAATGTGGCTTACCATTGGGAAGGCAGACCGTCGCCCCCAGCTCCATCAGAGACTGGTTGAAATCACCTGGACGCTCCTTAGGCATGATCGCTATAATATCCTGCCACAGCTCCTTTTTCACCACAGCCTTTGTGATATCATCATAGCTACCTGCAATCCTCTTCATAACTCGAAGGACGTTCCCATCCACTGCGGGTACCGATTTTCCATAAGCTATAGAGGCAATCGCCCCTGCTGTATATTCCCCAATTCCAGGCAAGGTAAGCAGCGTTTCATAGCTTTCAGGCATTTGCCCGTTATATTCCTCCATGATAATAATCGCTGCTTTCTGCAGATTACGAACCCGGCTGTAATACCCAAGGCCCTCCCAAAGCTTTAATAGCTTCTCCTCAGGGGCTTCGGCAAGACTCTTGATATCAGGCAAGGCCTGAGTGAACCGATCAAAGTAAGCCTTCACTGCTTCTACCCTTGTCTGTTGGAGCATAATCTCCGATACCCAGACATAATATGGCTTCGGGTTCTCCCTCCAAGCTAAAATTCTGGCATTATAATCAAACCAGTGCAGTAGATAGGGCACAACCTCTTTATAATCATATGACATGTTATTTCTCCTCACATAATCTGATATTAATAATCTATTTATATCATTCTCGTTTATCAAACTATCTATATGAAAGAATAAGGGCAGTTACCTGCCCTTATGTTTCTCTTTCCTTTTCTGCTGTTTTAGTACAAATTGAAATTGTTTCTCAGCCTCTTTTTGATCACGAGAGCGATTTTTTCTTTCTGATTTCCCCTGTTCCTGTTGAAGTTTTAGAGCCAGTTGTGATTTTGTTCCAATGCCTATATTGCTTACCTGCTTTCTTACTTCTCTCTGCAGACGCTTTGGATTAATCCTTTCCTTACTTTCTTTTTCAGCAACAACAGAAGGACTGAAGCGAAGATTATAGTAATTTTTCAACACAAATTCCTGAACTTCATAATCTTTAGGCTCCGCCCCGAATGTTATCTTACATACGGAAAGCTTACCGTCAGATACTCGTTCAAAAATCCCAACCCAAAAAGGTTCAGCAAAAAATACATGTAATCTGCCAGATACTTTGTCCATTATAATCCCTCCTTCAAGATTTAATGAACAAAGAACGGACAACCAAGGAGGCAGGTTACTGACAACAATATTTATTGTTGCTCCCGGACTACCTACCGGGATGTGTTTTTATCTTTGTATTTTAATTATAACAAACACTTATCAAAAATCAACATTTTTAATAACCTTATTATCAAGAAACAAGATGGACGATTCATGTTCAATTTCTTATTGTATCTTCTCCTTCTGTAGATATTCATAAACAAAGAAGGCCGGCAACTGCTACTACTTACGTGCAGATACCGGCCAATGTATTATATTTCTATCTAAAATAACATGCCTACTTTTTGTTTTAGTTGTACCTGCCCCTTGAATTAGTTTGTACCGAGGATGACGCAGGCACAAACTTGGTAGTGTGAAAATAGCCTTTATATTTTCACATTATACTGCCTGTTCCTTCTCTAAGAATTTGTACTGAGACAGATATAGTTCACTGTAAGCACCTTTCTTCGCCATGAGCTCCTCATGAGTTCCCATCTCCTGAATTACCCCTCTGTCCACATACATGATACAAGTGGAATTCTTGATCGTGGATAGACGATGGGCTATGATAAAGGAAGTACGGTTCGCAAGAAGCTTGCTTAATCCCTCCTGCAATAATATCTCTGTTTCGGTATCAATACTGGAGGTAGCTTCATCCAGTATTAATATCTTAGGATCAGCAAGCAGGGCTCTCGTAAAGCTGATCAGCTGCCTCTGGCCAACGGAGAGTCTGGAACCCCTCTCATTTACCTGTGTATTATAACCATTCTCTAGGTTTATAATGAAATCATGAGCGCGTACCGTCTTCGCCGCTTCGATTACCTGCTCATCCGTCGCCTCCATATTGCCATAACGAATGTTATCCATAATCGTTCCGGAGAAGATAAAGCTATCCTGAAGCATAACGCCCATCTGCTGACGTAGCGACTTAATTGTTACCTTACTGATGTCAGTTCCGTCGATTGTAATCCGTCCGGAGTCCAGATTATAGAATCGGCTGATCAAGTTAATGATTGTTGTCTTTCCTGCACCGGTGGGTCCTACTATTGCAAAGGTATCACCGACATTGGCCTTAAAGTTAATCCCGTTCAGTATCTTTACCCCGTCCTCATAGCTAAAGGTTACGTCCTTGAATTCAACCTCACCTTTGATCGAAGGCATTGGATAAGCATCTGCTAGATCCTTTACGATAACCGGCTCATCGATGGTCTCAAAAATTCTCTCCAGATAGGATACTGCAGTCAGAATGGAATTATAGAAGCTCGCAAGGGTATTTACCGGTGCCCAGAACCTGCCAACATAGCTTGTCATAGCAATTAAGGCTCCAATTGTGATGCCTCTGACTCCATTATCCATCCATGCAATACCAAGAACATAGACAGCCACATTGGTCCAGGTAGCTATATTCTGGATAGCCGGCCAAAGGAGGAAATTCAGCTTAACCGCACGCATCCAAGCATTTCTATAATCATTACTTAAGGTATTAAAAATCTTGATATTCTCTTTTTCCCTCGTGAAGCTCTGTGTAACACGTATGCCATTCATGCTTTCCGCAATATAAGCATTGAGATTAGAGGATTTATTACTGGATTGCTGCCATGCCACTCTCTGCTTCTTCTTAATTATAAAGATAATTGCCATTAGAAGAGGAAGCCCACATAGGCAGATAAGGGTAAGTCGTACATTTATATAGAGCATGCAACCTACAATAAAAAATAGACTGAAAAGATCCGTGATTGTATTCACGATACCATTGGATAAAAGATCGCTTAAGCTGTTGACATAGTTAACTACTCGTACCTGAATCTTTCCGTGAGGCTTATCATCATAATAAGAGAAGGGTAGCTCCTGTAAATGTCGAAATATATCACTACGTATCGTATGGATGATATTTTGTCCAAGTCTTGACGTTATGGTGATCCTCGCCCGGATAATTACCGAAGTAATAAAGTAAATAGCTAAAAGGATCAGGCTGACAATGACAATTCCGGTCATGTTATTATTAGGGATAAAATCATCCATGATCTGCATTAAGAAAATCGGAGTCAGCATACCAAGTGCCGATGACACCGTCATCAGAAATATCGTAAAAATCATATCCTTACGGTAAGGTCTTATGTAGGTTGCCAGACGTTTCAAATGGGAAAAGTTAAATTCGGTTTGTAATGTCTCATCGATATCGTACTTATTTCTAGCCAACCTTGTTCCCTCCTTTCAACCATTCATTCTGACGGTAGGAGCTTCTCCCCTGCGTAATTGCATCAAAATCGCCATATTGATGATGAAATACAGTATAGTAATAGCTCCTCTTCTGTAAGAGCTCATCATGAGTACCGGATTCGATGATTCGTCCTCCATCCAATACCAATATCTGATCCGCATCTTTAATAGAGGAAATGCGGTGTGCGATAATGAATACATTGTGATTCATATGCAAGGAACCAAGTTCATTCTGAATCTGGGTCTCTGTCTCCATATCAACCGCCGAGGTTGTATCATCAAGAATGATGATTGAGGGATCCTTAAGCAAAGCTCTTGCAAGAGAGATTCTCTGCTTCTGTCCTCCAGAGAGACCTACCCCTCGCTCCCCGACTATTGTATCGTAGCCATCCGGCATCTGAAGAATAAAGCTATGTGCATTGGCAACCTTTGCGACTGCTTCTACCTCTTCGAAGCTGCAATTCGGTCTGCCATAAGCAATATTCCCCTCTATGGTATCGGAGAATAGGAAGACATCCTGCATCGCCATACCGATATTATCGCGAAGAGAGTATAGATCCATATCCTTCAGATTAATACCATCAATCTTGATCTCCCCCTCTGTCACATCATAGAAGCGGCATAACAGGTTCATGAGGGTTGATTTACCGGAGCCTGTCGCACCGATGATTCCTACCGTCTGCCCCGGTTTAATATGGAAATTAATATCTCGAAGTATCACTTCATCATCGGCATAATAGCTTACATGATCGAATACAATATCTCCGCGGAAACGCTTCTTTGTTACGGCATGCTCCGGTTCTCTGATCGAAGGCTCAATCATTACTGTATTATATATCTTCTCAACGGAGGTCACAAATCTCTGATAGTCATTTGCTAACCAGCCGGCCTGACGTAGAGGCATATTTAGCATCCATAGATAACCGCTTACAGTAACCAGCTTACCGATGGACATGTATCCCTTAACGACCATGATACCGCCAACCAGGTACAGAATGATGGATAGGACATTTGCCAGGAACTCGAAGATTGGTACATATCTCTTCCATATCGCTGCGGCACCTAATTCTGCTTCTCGATATCCATCATTCTCCTTATCAAATTTCTCCATCTCAAAATCTTCCTTTGCAAAGGCCTTCACCACACGGTTACCGCTTACATTTTCTTGAACAAAGGTATTCAGACTTGAGAAGTGTTGGCGGATATTATGAAAGGCCGGTTTCACTGCCTTCAGCTGCTTCGCAGTTGTAACAGCCGTTAGCGGAAGAACTGCAATCATACATACTGCTATTCGCCAATCTACCACAAAAATCATAACTAGGGCTATGATGAAAAGCAGCACATTTTCGTAAACTCCATAGATAACGTAAGCCACAAAATGACGTATTGCTTCCATATCACCAGTCTGTCTGGACATTAGATCACCGGTCCGGTTCTTATTATAGAAGCTAAAATCCTGTGCAAGTAGGTTACGGTAGACATAATCACGCATTGTATATAGCATGTCCTGTGAGGATTTTTCAAATATTAAAAGGAACCAGTATTTTAAGACTGCTCGCAACAGGTTTGTCACTATCATGATTATCATCATGAGTGGCAGTATCCTACGATTCCCCCCCTTAATAATATCGTCCACGATGATGCCTGAGATATGTGGATTAACAATTGCCATCATACAAGTTATTGTTACCAATATCATAGCAAACACGATTTTTGCCCGGTACTTTTTTAGAAAAGAAAAGAACCACTGCATAGCTGTCATAAATATTTTCCTCCTCTTTAGTAGAACTAGTTTCAGTATTTCCTTCTCACTAACATTCGATTATAGCCTATTTTCGGGCAAAATAAATGGATATTTCTCTGTAATACATGTAATTTATTATAATCGGTATTGAACTTCTTTATTGCTAAGTGATACAATATTTTAATGAGATAACGATACTATAATTCTTTGAAAAACTAAAATCAATATGGATTTTGTTAAGGAATATTCTATTTTGATAATTGATCTGTTATGTCCCGATATTCGGTTATACTGATACATAGATTGTAAGTATAGCATATTCTAAGAATAATATTTTTAAAATAGTCATTTACCTATTTGGAAAACTAATGTTATAATATCACTATTATGTCTAACCTGATAAAATCGGTTAAACATACTTATTGTTTTACTAAAGTAAATGGAGGCTATATGGATTGTGATTATGATTTAACCTATAATGATTTTAATCCGACTGTGTTTTATGTTTCGAAGGTTAAGATGGTAAATGAAGGAGTATACCATGACCATGACTTCACGGAACTTGCTTATATATTATCAGGAAAAGGGAAATATCTGGTTGAAGGGAAGGAATACAATGTTGAGGCAGGTGATCTTCTCATCTGTAACCCCGGAGTAAAGCATTCCCATGTAATTACAAATCCTAAGGAACCTACCATAGAGTTCATCTCTGGCTTCACTGATTTCCATTTTAAGAATATGGCTCCGAATTCAATTGAGTTATCGGAGGGTAGTTGCCTCCTACATACCGCTGCCGAGCTAAAACAGGAAATCTCCATGCATTGCTATGCAATGATTGCCGAGAGAGAAAGTAACCAGGTTGGAAGATACTTTATGCTCAAGACACATCTGATGCAGATGCTGTTATTGGTCATGCGGGAAATAGCTCATATTGATACGTGCGATCAAACGGGTTGTAATTTTGAATCCTATAACAAGAGCTATGCTGTTAATCGAATAATAAATTATCTAAACGAAAATTATGAACACAAGATATCATTGGAACAGATTGCACATAATATGTACTTGAGTCCTGTTTATATTTCTAAGATATTTAAGGAAGAGACAGGTGAGTCACCTATAAACTATTTAATTAAGATCCGCTTGGAGAAAGCAAGGGATATCTTACTGAATTCCGACAGTGGCAGCATAAAGAGCATTGCCAATCAGGTCGGCTATGATGATGTGTATCATTTCAGCAAGCTATTCAAGAAATACTACGGAATCTCTCCTCTTTATTATAAGAAGAGAGCTATGCGTAAAAATGCTGCCAGCGAGTAAGGAAGAGGGTTATCATTAAGATGAATTCATTTGAAGCTATATTCTCCAGAAGATCCATCCGGCACTTTAAACAAGAAAAGCTGGATTGGGAAATCATTGCAGATCTGCTTGATTATGCGGATAAGCTTCCTATGCTGATTAGCGGCATAGCAGTAGAGTTTAAATTAGTTAGTAATATCGAAGCAAAACAGGGCTTCTACGGTCCTTTCAATGTAAATGCTCCTTATTACCTGTGTATTTCCTCCGAAGAAAAGGAGGACTACATGTTGAATGCCGGTTATCTGATGCAACAGATCAACCTGTATCTAACCTCCAAAGGACTCGGCACCTGCTTCCTTGTAGCATATCCGGGAAGTGGTCTGAAGGCAACGATGAAGTATGAATATGTGGTTGCCTTGGCCTTTGGTAAAACCAATTCAAAGCTGACAAGAGAAAGCTCCAAGGCAAAGCGTCACCCCGAGGATGAGATCATCGTCTAT
Source organism: Bacillota bacterium (assembly GCA_023436225.1). GTDB lineage: Bacteria > Bacillota > Clostridia > Lachnospirales > Lachnospiraceae > Mobilitalea. The sequence continues at coordinate 8,890 of JAEZKA010000049.1, read as the reverse complement.
AAGGAGGAGGTAACACTGGACATCAAACAGGTATTGGCTGCTGCACGACTCGCTCCTTCTGCCTTCAACAGTCAACCCTGGCGCTTCGTCGTATACAAGAACCGTATTCATGTATTTGCTAAAAAGAACCTCTTTATAGCAAAAGCACTGGAGTATAATAAAATGATTGACATGGGAATCATGATGGCCAATCTCCTGCTCACCGCAGAGGAATTGTGGGTAGATGTAACCTTAAGCAAATCAGATGCTTTGCTAACCAGACAATTTCAAAATAACGAATATGTTTGCACCATTACAATTGGTTAAATTTCACATACAATATAAATTATAATAAAAATTCAAAAATTTCATTCAAAGGTATTGACATTCGTTTCAATCTATAGTATATTATGTCATGTGCTTACGAAAACAAAGCAAGTACAAAAGACATAATGCGCGAGTGGCTCAGTGGTGGAGTATCGCCTTGCCAAGGCGAGGGTCGCGGGTTCGAATCCCGTCTCGCGCTTAATGTAAAACCCTTGATTTTCAAGGGTTTTTTCTTTTGCTCACCCACATAAATTTCACTTCTGTAATCAAGTCTCAAAAAGCTCACCCCGTTTTTCACCCTCATAAATCAGCTTACATCAGTTGAAATCAGTCAGTTTTAGTATAGGTCATTTATTTACGGCATAAAAAAAAGCCTGCTCCGAAGAACAGACTTTTGATTTCTATAAAATTACCGTCTTCCCCCGATGCTCTCTTAACCATTCAAGGAAATCATCTTCTAAGACAACAGCTTTATTATTGAGGTAGATAACAGGAAAGCCTTTCAGCTTGAAAAGGTTCCTCGTCTTGTCTCTTCCTATTCCTAAGATATCTTGGATATCTTCTTTTGTTAATACATTTGGCATAATTTTCAATCCCTTCTATGATAACAGCTCACACTGATTTTTGAGTTATACTCATAGCTTATCATAGCAAAATTGGTGGTTTTAAAGATTATGCATCAATCCACCTTTTTTCTTAATTGAATTTCTGACCGAGCAAAATTTTTCATAAAATAAGAAATCACCTTTATGTCTAGTCCTGCATCAATTAAATACAGAATGTCATAATCAAGCAGGCATTCTTCGTCAGATAATGTTTCAAATGGAGATTCCAAGGAATAGCCGTGCATATTCATAAACTTTTCAATATTCGAAATGATATCCCCCTTTGTCTTCTTTTCAGGCGAAGGTATTTCCAGATAAAGAGCTAATCCTAAAACAAACTTCTTGTTTGGATGATACAACCTGTCTTTACCTTCAAGCTCAAAATAGCTTTTATATTGATTTTCATTAATCCCCATATTACCAATAGCATTGCTGGCGAAATCTATCTTACTTTTTGTTCTATGTACTTTACTCCCTTTTGAGTTAATGTAGTCTCCCTCTGTTGTATTATCCATCCAATATCCATTATCTCTTGCTGTATGGGGCATTTTAATCTGGTTCGCAAGCTCCATTACTATATCTAATGCTTCTTCGAAATCATCAAGTTTCCTCAATCGTGCCAGAGTGTCTCTGCTCATATCCTCATATGGAAGGATATAGGCAGGCATACACTTTCTCTTTTGCGAAACCAACTTATATACCAATGAGCGGAATTCCTTTGCATTATCCAGCGCTCCCAGAGAATTATCATATTGAAATGAGTGAAGCTGTTCCAACAATTTCATATAATCAATATACTGCTCCGTATAAACGGATTTTTCCCCATTCAAACAAGCCTGTATGCAATTCAACCTTTCTTCAAGGTCTCCGTTAATTTCATCCTGAATAAAATAAAACTCACTATCCTTGTATTCGTGGCTTCTTGTACGTACAATCTCATCAAAATATGGTGTTAAATCAAAATCTTGAAAGAATTGAATGATATATCTCTTATCGAGAAAATGTCGGGCTATGATTGCTTTTTGATAGGCTGGGCATTGATTAAGCTGTAGTTTCATAAACTCATAGAGCAGATGACTAAAAGCATCTAAATCGCTGTTTTCTAATAACTTCAACGCTTCCCTATTATACTCTTCTAAATCTTTTATCAACTGACCCACTTCATCATTTTCGTAATAATCACACAGCATCTTTTGAACTCTCCTTTACTTTTTTCAACAGTATAACACATTTTACCAATCAGGTAGAGCACTTTTTTCGGCATACTTCCTGCTCCTTCGTCTATGATAACAATATGAAAGGAGCGATACATAAAATGTATGGTATAACAGCATTTATAGAAACAAAAACAATTCAACCACAAAAACAGTTTGGGTTTTTAGAAAAGAAGACCCTATCAAATTTCGGGAGTTATGTCTTAGTCGATGGATTGATAGACACAGAAGATAATATAACCCCCTTCAACTCAATGCAGGAAGAACTGATTTATCTTGGAAGCAAGGAGGGTATCAGTAACAAACTTCCCCACCTTATGATTGAACTGGTATTACATATCATTAAACTTAGTTACCCCAATTTCAATGAGAAGGTCGTTATATATGTCAGTGATAAAGAAGCCGTTACCGATTATTCTTCAAAATCTGTAGAGCTTGCCAAGCGTTATGGATTTGAGGAGGTTATGATTGAATACACTCCAAACGACAGAAACCTCTTCACCGCAGCAATGCTTAAGTCTCCTGTTTTCCTTAACACCAGTGAATCGGAACGTGTTTATATCAAACATATGGCATTGGTCAAAAGCGTTGGAACCGTTAAAAGCTCAAAATCAAAGCAGATACAAGCACTATCAGCCGATAATGCAGAGTTAAAGTTAAAATTACGCAGAACAGTTGAAATAACCCGTTATTATCAAAACAAATGCAGCCAAGATGCTGCCAGAGAGGATTAGATATGAAAAAGGAAAATAAACACAAAAAGTCAAAATATGAAATCATTCAGGAGTTCGAAGATTGGTATCAAAAAGAAGCCGATAAAGTCAGCAGAGAGCAGGAGGTTGTTGTAATAACACCTTCTGACGAGGATAGCCTCGATGGTGTGTAACAAAGAAGTTATTCAAGGAAATCAACTGCTAGAGCAGTCAGTAGAATTAGCAGCTCAAATCATTGAGCTTTGCCGAACCATAAAACCAGATGTCATAAATTCACCCATTATCAGCCAGATAGTTAGAAGTTCGTCCTCTGTTATGGCAAATATAAGTGAAGGCTCTGTCAGCATTTTCAGCCAGAAAGAACGAGCTTATCGTTTTTCTATATCACTTAGGGAAATCGAAGAAACAATGTCTTGGTTGTTACTTATGAAACGATGTATGCTTATTAAACAAGATATTTTTGCTAAGTTATCAGAACAATGTCTATCTATAAAGAAAATGTTGTTTTCTAGTTTAAAAACGTTGAAGGCAAGCAAATCAAGTTAAGTCAAAACAAAGTTGAAAGAGATTACCGCCGTATCACAGGCAGATAATCTCTTTCTTTATGTAAATCCATTATTAATGATTATATTTTATGAATTACCTTTTACCCCCGTAAGGTGTTTTTTATTAACTAAATTATTTGGCTTTAATTAGATAATTTACATATCCTTTTCCGCCAGTACATTGAACTTTGCAATCACCGATAGTAGTCCAAGAAGTTTCGCTAATAAAAGCATCTTCTTCGAAATCTTTGTATAACGAATCATACAAAATTTTTGGTTCGGAACTAATAATAGCGGTATAGAGGTATAAAGTATCCTGTAAAACCTTAGAATAATCTGCTTCATTAGGATTAGTATTTTTGCTTAGACGATTACTAATATAGATTCTGTAACCATAATCAGTTTTATAAAGTCTAAGTGGAGAAAGCATAGAATCACCACTAATTTGAGCAATAATTACACTATCATTAACCTTAATGTCTGCATTTTCTCCAGGATTGTCCTCTATGTTCATTTTAGCGATTTCTTTTTTTAATTCCACAGAGAATTCATCAATTGAATCCTCCAATGGAGTATTTCCAGTAACATCCGCTCCCCAGTGGCCTGTAGGGTCTTTGTATAAATTACTAAATCCATCAAGCTTAGGAATTTTTGTTTTTCCAATTGTCACTGTTCCTTTATAGCCCACAGTTTTATCATTGTTATTGCTGTTATCATTGTTATTTTCAGTAGTTGTATCAGTATTTAATTTCTTTCCATCAGTATTAACAACATTTTTAATATTAGGAAGAGAGGTAATTTTCCCTACTGTACTATAGCAAATAACGCCTTTGTAGCCTAAAATCTTATAATCAGTTGCTTTGCTTCCTGTGTAATATTGAGTATATACAGAAAGATTGCTAAGTGTAGCATAATGAGCCACATAGGTTGATTTATTGGCAATCTTTGCAGCATAGGTCTTATACTTCGCTGTTTTCTTAGAAGTACTGCTTCCGTTGTAGTATTTATAGCTCTTTGAATTCTTTGTTAATGTCAGTTTCTTTTTTCCGTTCTGAATAGTCAGTGTCTTGTCATTATTCTTATAAGTCAAACCCAGTGCTATACTTGTACTATATGCCTTTACCATCTGATAATCACCGTTTGCGTAAGCTAAGTCCTTATAAGCAGTCCATTTTCCCTCTTTCGTTTCAATCAGCACCAAATAGCTTTTTGTTGCTGCTTCTGCCATATCTGGAACTGCAAAAAGAGAGATAATCAAAGTAAAAATCAACAGTAATCCAATCAATCGTTTCTTCATACGTTACCCACCTTTAATGTATTTTCCCTAATTATACCATCATCGACTTTTTTAGGCAAGGAACCGCCCAGTTTTTCTTGACTACTACGTTCTCATTTCTCCTTATTTCATTATGGCGGTTGCCGTTTTTTAGGCAGCAAGCCATCTCATAATATCCTCCGACCGTTTTAACTGGGGATAGAACCGTCTTCCTCTTATTTTTTCTCTTTCGCCTTTCTATTATAAAGCATCACCAATTTATTTTAGAAAGGACAATCACAAATGAACCAAGAAATCAAAGAAAATACCTTCCGTCAATCCATCAAGGAGATTATCTCCGATGCCAATAATAACCCAAGAACCATTGACCCAGAGCTGAAAGCCTTTGCCGATATGCTTTATCACTACCGCATTCTTGATGATTGCAGCCCAGCACAACGACAAGCCCTCATTACAGAAGACAGCAATATTCCACGTTGTTTCTTTCTCTTTTTTATCAGTGCCGACGGAACGGAGAAAACCTCCATCTGCATCAACCTAAATAACAAGCATCTCTATTCCATACTGGAAGCTTTGTCAGAACGTACAGACTTCAATGTATTTCTATCTGTAGGAACCTTTCACATCAATGCAAGTAATGCATCAATGGGGAAATCACCCTTTCGCAGAACAAAAACACAAGCCAGTAGAATAAACTCGTTATTCGCTGACCTCGATTATTATCATATGAAAGACTCTCGCTTTCAAGGGATGTCTCCCGAAGAAGTCCTATCAGTTATCCGTGGTGAACACCCAGAATACTTTGATGGCAGCCTCCCAATGACTTTTATTAAATCAGGCAATGGCATTCAGGTTTATCTTTCCATCGAGAGCTACCAAGTGTATATCCATCGCTGGTATCATTTCTGGTTAGTATGTAACAAGCGATTTAATGAGATGTTTGCTGAATACGGAGCCGACCCAAAATGTGCTCCCGATGTCTGTCGAATTCTACGACTACCAAACAGTTATAACGTAAAGAAAGACCCCATACGAGTAGATTTTCTTACTAAAGTTTCCGACAAAATGCTCTCCACCGAGAAACTATTAGATTTTTTAGGACTCACTCCAGAAGATACCGTTCCTCCAAAGTCCAAGAAAGAGATAGCTATGGAACGTGCGAAAGCAAAGAGGGAGAGAGAGCTACAGGAGCGTATCCTTAGAAGAGAACAGGAAGCAAAGCGCAGGCAGGAAAGAGAAGAATTTGAAGAGTGGATAAAGAATGCCACCGAAGAGGATATCAGCCTTCGGGAGAAGGAATGGGAAAAGTATTCTACCTTAGGAAAATCAGGTTTCAAGAAGCTCACAAAAAAACGCTTAAGCGACTTAGAGACCATCCTTGAAAGGGATGATTACCAGATGGAAGGTAAACGAAACATCTTTCTCTTTATCTATGGTATTACTTACCACGCTTATTACAGAGATGAAGATGAGCTTCTTTTGAAGCTTTTAATCATTAACGATATGCTGCAAGACCCCTTGGGGGAGGGAGAGGTTGAAGAAATTTCGAAACACATCATTAAGGGCTGTTACAAGCGACTGACCAACCAGTATATCATTGATGTTTTGGAGCTCACAGAAGAAGATACATCCGACCTCTTAATCTCCTACACGGAAAAGCAGCGTTTGGAAAGGGAACGTCTTCGTTCCAGAAAGCGTCGCTACGAAAAATATGAGGACGGTATCAGTCCAATGAGGAAGCGCATCGAGCGTAATGCCCAAATCGTCCTTGATAATATGGACAAGCCGAACAAAGTCCTGATGGAACTCACAGGCTTGAAGCACGCAGCGATTACCACCCTGAAAAAGAAAGTCAGAGACGGCATCCTCCCCACAAAGAAATAAAGCCATAACAAGCCACGACAGTGGCATATCATTGAATTCCTGCTCTGGCAGGAATTTTTTATACCTACCTCTGCTATTTTTTTGTCACGTCATACCTATATAACTAATCTCTCTATTGTTTAGAAGATAACATATCAGGCTTACAAAAATCCCTCGTTCCTACTCAGAAGCCCCGACAGTGCTTTTTGCTTCATCTAAAATGTCTAGACTTCATAAGCAATCCCTTCTATAAAAAAATGAAGCTACATATCATCTTTGCTCTATGCCGCCTGAAATGATGCTTCGAAATTGTCTCGTCTGACGACTTGACAACATCTCCGCCATTTCTAGGCGCTCCCATTCGTTTCTCTCACGGGAGTACGCATTTCCCCCTAAGGGGCAAGCGCCGAAGCGCTTGGTTGTTATTTTCGCTGCGGTTCCCTCCGCAAAAATTTTCCTACGGGAAACCACAACAAATGCTAGCATAGAGCCTTTGCAAAGCCGACAGGCTTTCTCCTAAGGCAAAACTTAAGAATACCTCTACCGCTCCTGCTTATCATAAAGAGAAAGGATGTGATTACGTGGCAAAAGCCAAACAAAAAAGCAAAACAGAAGCAAGACAAATCAATTTCAATAATCCAAAGACAATGAATACCATACGTTATTTACAGCTATCCGAGAACCGATTGAGCCGTCAGGATTTACTTGCTATCGGGAACAAAGATATCTTCTACCAACTTAAAAACGGAGGTTATATCAAGGAAGCTGGCGGTATCTTTCAGGGAACCAGTAAGCTTCATAATTATATGAAGAAGCAGGACGGGAGCACCTTCTCCAAGTCCAACTCTCCAGAGCATTCCGCTAAAATCTTAAACAGTGCGAAACTCCTTCCAAAACAGATAATATCGGAGGGGCGCTTTCAGACGGGAACCGACTTACAGCAACAATACCAGAAAACAAAGAACCAGAAGGAGTATCAGGAAGCCTTACGACAGGAACGGGAAGCCCTAAAAGGAAGAATGAATGAGCTTTCCTCTTTGCACCGAGAGTTCCAAAGGTCAGAAGAAGCCAAAGCGGAGAAACTACAGGAAGCCTTCAACTATCGCAGCGCAAAAGATACTTTAGAACGTTCTATGAACTTGCTAAAAGAAAACCAGTTCAGTCCTCCCGATTATGCGGTTGAGCTTACCAAATCAGAAGGAGAAGCTTATCTTAATAACCTTATGAGTTATCGTGACAGCCTCGAGGGATATAGCAAAGACTATTCCCTTTATACCAAAGCGATAGAAAAGTTGTCCTGTCTCATTGCGCAGAGTGATGGTTCCTTCACAGTAGGGATTGAGCTTGTAACGAATTCTTATGGTTCTCTAGATATGGAGAAACACTTTCTCTATGAACAGCTCACCCACCAAACAGTCCTATATCTTACATAAAGGAGTTTTTACCAATGAATAATGATTATATTAAACTTATCCTGTTAGAATATCAGGAGCGGATACAGACGGAACAAGCCGTTCTCTCTAATATAGGGATTTTCCCTAATATCAAAAAGCCTATGAAGAAGCTACCCCTTCTTAGCGAATATATCCTTAAGACCACCTATCTGCTAAAGATAAATTTTCTGGAAGAAACAGCGCTCTTGTTCGCCTTTGCCTACAGTAAGCCCCAGATAGAGAAGGTAATATTAGAGCTGGAAGGTCAGGGCTACCTCCATTCCGAAGTCAGCCCAACCTTTGGAAAAGCCTTTGCTCTGACCAGACAGGGTATCTTCTATATGAGATACCACCCCGATTACTGCCTCTGTAAAAAGGAATATAAAGAACTTTCCATCAATGAGGATACCATTCCCAAAGAAGCAGGATTGATGAAGTACAAGAATACAGCCGCCTATCTTAGCCAAAAGGTATTCTACGAGAAGCTTTGTTTGGAGATTAACCGCTTTAAGGCTTTGAGCAAGCCCGAGCGTCAACGCTATTCAAGGGAGCAATATATCAGATACTTTCTGTATAAAGACTTTCTGACACAAGACACAGAGTCAAAGAAGAGCTACCTACTTAAGCTAGGCTTTCCAGAGGAAACCGCCGACCGCTATGTTGCTTCTTCCGTGTTCAGTAACACCTTCTCCCAATGCTTTACCGAGTATTATATCAATACATATGGGGAAGATAGTATCGAAGAGCTCCCAGCTTATCAGGTATTTAAAGCAAAGATTAATCAATCTTTTAAGCAAACGACTCTTACTGTAAGTGGTAAACTATAACCAGCAGATTTAGGCAAATAAAATCCAGCAACTATTACAAGTGCATCGATGAATGATATACTGTCATTCGGAGGTGAAGAAAGGATGGTTGATTGGATGATTTATTCA
>JAEZKA010000036.1 GCA_023436225.1 Bacillota bacterium | reverse complement strand
GTACAATGAATAGGAAGCTCCTAAAGTTTTCCTTGGTATGTGTAACGGGAACATTAGTGCTCACAGCCAATCCAAAGACAGCAATGGCTTATGAGGAAGCAGTTGCTGGATTTACTGCAGATAAGATGACCACCAGCACCGGTAACGGTGATGAAGTGATGATATCAACCTTATCCACCTACGAGATACCTATTCCTGGCTTTATTAATGTCGGTATTGCTGATGTTGATAATAACTTAAATATTCGTTCCGGCCCTGGTGAAGACAAAAAATTGGTTGGAAAGCTTCCTAAGAACGGCGGTTGTGAAATCCTATCACAAGAAGGTGACTGGTCAAAAATCACTTCCGGTAAGGTAACCGGATATGTAAAAAGTGAATTTCTTATAACTGGTTCCAGAGGTACACAGTTAGCGAAAAAGCTTGGTAATTATATCGCTACTGCAAATACCAACGGTCTTCGCGTACGAAAAAATCCCACCGTTGATTCAGAAGTAATCGATCAGATAGCTAAGGGAGAAGAATTACTCGTTCTTGACAGCAGAATAATTTCAGATGATAAAGAGCATGGCAAGTGGGTCCAGGTAAATCTCGACTCCGATGACTCAATAGATGGTAGTGTTGGCTATGTTGCTAAGGAATATGTTGATTTATCCTTTCAGTTAATCAAGGCAGTATCCATTGAGGAATTGGAATATGGATCCGGCGTATCCTCCACCCGTGTTAAACTAATTGATTTAGCTAAGCAGTATCTGGGTGATGCATATGTATGGGGTGGTACCACTCTTGGCAGAGGTGTCGATTGCTCTGGATTTACACAGGCATTATATCGAAAGATGGGTATTTACATCCCTCGTACCTCTAGAGAGCAGGCTAGAAGCGGTAATACCATTTCGACTTCTAATCTGAAGCCTGGAGATTTGGTGTTCTATGGAAGCTCATCATATATTAATCATGTAGCAATGTATATTGGTAACAGCAAGGTTATCCATGCAAGCAATAGAAGAGATGGTATTAAGATCTCTAATATGTACTACAGATCACCTGTAAAATGTGTTAGATACATTAATAATTAAGATTGCTTTTATATTTAACGATAAGTGAGAATGGTTGAACAGTTACTGTTCAACCATTTTTATGTATTTTATTTTATATTTGTATAGACATCCTGTCACTAAATATTAAAAATAGATTATTTTAAAGCTACAATGATTGACAGCATCAAAATAGAATTTTATAATAGCCGTTATAAAAGAAAAAGCTTCGATGGCAATTGTAATCGGACAGACAAGGAGTAATGTACATGGAATATCTACTAATTATTGCTGCAGTAATGGTCGCTATTGTCATATGGAGCCTCATCAGCAACAGAAATAATTTAAAGACATTAAAGCTTCGTCTTAGGAGAGAATGGGGTGAAACACCTACTGAGGAGTACTCTTCCGAGAAGCTGGAATTTCTTAAGTCATATTATAATTCCCGTAAGGATGCCAATCTCGACGTAGACGATATCACCTGGAACGATCTTGATATGGATGAGATCTTCATGGAGATGAATAACACTCAATCCTCCATTGGAGAGGAGTATCTCTATTCCTTACTTCGTAAGCCCTGCTTTTCGGAAGAAGAACTGAGGGAACGAAATCGCCTAATGAAGTTCTTTACGGATCAAGAGGAGAAACGGATTGAATTACAAGCTAGACTTCATAATATGGGTAAGCTTCGCAACATTTCTGTTTATGAATACATCAACCGTCTGGAAGCACAAGAGTCCCAAAGTAATCTGATTCATTATCTGCTGGATTTCGGCTTCCTGCTATCTGTTGCAATGATTTTTGTTAATCCCGGATTAGGCGGGGTGGGAACCTTCGCATTTGCGATTATCAATATCTTTCATTACTTTTCCTGTAAAGCGAAGATAGAGAATTATATTACCGTATTCTCTTATATCTTTCGCTTATTGGATAATACCAAGGCCATCATTCGTCTTGATCTTCCTGAGATAAAGGAATATACCGGACGCCTTCGTGAGGATATCAAGGATTTCAAAAAGATTATGCGTGGTTCCTTCCTTCTTGCACCTAAGAGTGGTAATGGTGATATTATGGATATTATTCTTGATAATTTACGCATGCTCTTTCACCTGGACCTGATTAAATACAACTCCATGCTAAGTTTCTTTAAGAAGAACCGTAAGGTACTGAACCGAATCTTTGAGAATATTGGTTATATAGACAGTATGATTGCCGCAGCCTCCTTCCGTAAGTCAATCTATTATTACTGCGAACCGGAGCTTACCAGATCAGAAAAGCCTTCTCTGTCTGCCACTGATTTATATCACCCCTTACTGGAACAACCGATCGCTAACTCCATTACCGAGAACCGCAGCGTACTTCTTACCGGCTCCAATGCCTCCGGTAAATCAACCTTTATTAAAACTCTGGCAATCAATGCGATCTTGTCACAGACTATCTATACCTCCACCGCCACACGTTATCAGGGAAGTTATTTTATGATCTATTCCTCGATGGCATTACGGGATAATATCTTTAGTAGTGAGAGCTATTATATTGTTGAAATTAAATCTTTAAAGCGTATTTTGGACAACATTAATCCTGATGTTCCGATGCTATGCTTCATTGATGAGGTTCTGCGTGGTACCAATACTCTGGAGCGGATCGCTGCCTCCTCCCGAATTCTTAATAGCTTGGCATTGCAGAATGCACAGGTATTTGCAGCAACTCACGATATTGAATTGACTCATATTCTGGAGAAGAACTATTCGAATTATCATTTTCAGGAACGTATAGAGAATAACCAGGTTTTATTTGATTATCAGCTTTATCAGGGGAAGGCTGTCTCTAAAAATGCCATCAAGCTCCTTGATATGCTTGGTTATCCTCATGAGATCATTACCTCAGCAGAACAAGCAGCGCAGGAATTCCTAAGTAACGGTGAATGGAGTAATTTATAATTGGAGGATTATATAAAGGTCTATTCTACCGGTACAGATATGTTTGCTGATATCTATAAAATATATAGGAAAGATTGGAGAAACACATGAATGTTACAATATATACCGATGGAGCTGCACGAGGGAATCCGGAGGGTCCCGGTGGTTATGGTTCAATCGTTGTCTTTGTTGATTCGAAGGGAACCACTCATGAGAGAGAATATTCGGCTGGCTACAAGAAGACCACCAACAACCGAATGTTATCTTTATTGTAAAGAGTATAGTAAGTAGACTGTATAAATACCATGGTATTTCTATGTTTAGAATTTAATTAATAAATACTGCACTCTGACAATTCAAATACAAAATCCAATACAAATGGATGATATAAACAGACCTTTTGATATGTTTAAAAATCTTCTACATCATGCGAAGACAGATAATAAAACAAAAAAATCCATTTTTAAAGTTAGAGAAAGTGTAAGGGCTGTCAAAATATTAATTGATACTGAAGCAATGATTTTTTTTTAATAATCTAAGCACATGGAGAGATAAAATAATTTTTAAAACGCTGTATTTAACGGGTATGAGAATTGGAGAGCTTCTTTCCCTCGAAATTGAAGATATTCCTGTACCAGACAATTCAAAGGAAGTTGCTATTATAACTTTATCTCCAAAAGATTCAGATAGATATGACCAACAAAAAAAAGGTGGTTCACGAGAAATTTATATGCCTATGAGCCTTCTTGAGGAGATTGATAATTATATAATGAACGAAAGGAATAATATTGACACCGAGCATAGTTATTTATTTGTTTCTTATGAAAAGCAATATAAGGGTAAACCGTTAACATATAGAGGTTTATATGAGGTCTTTAAGAGGGTAGGTAACAAAACAGGTATATCATTAAACTTTCACGACTTACGACACACATGTATAACCAATCTTATTGAATCTGGAATTGATATTTCTGTTGTAAGAATAATGGTAGGTCATAAACATATTTCCACAACCCAAAAGTATACGCACCTTTCTGTAAAGTACTTAGAGGATGCTCTTCAAAGATATTGGAGTAAGAGTGAAATGGTTGGGGGTGCATTTAATGGGTAATATGCCAAATGGGGATATATGGAATATGACTGACACTGACGTTAATTCGCTCTATTATTTAAGAGTGTTTAAAGTTGATTTTTCAGATATAATAGGTCTAAAGATAAAAAATAGTTTGAAGGCTTACGTATGGAGAAATTTTATTGAGAACAATGTGACATTGTATAAATTATATACTGACATGTTGAGGTTTAAATATATTAATTCATACTTAAAAATTAATAACACTTTAAGTTTTACAAACCTCACAAATAATGAAATTGTTATGTTTGTTACATATTTGAAAACATATATTTCTTCAGTAAAAAACGGCCCTTTAAAATATCAATCTCAAAAGAAAATACTTGATACCTTGAAATCAATTATTAGATGGGGGCAATTATATTTGCCAAACGAATTTCCTAAATCAGAAATATTTGCAGGGAATGAATATAGGAATGTAAATTCAAAACTTAAGGTCGATTTTCTTCCAGATGATATTGTAGCAAAAATAAATTTAGCACTTAAAGAAGAGGTAAATGTCTATGTAAAATGCGGAATAATCATAATTCAAACAACGGGAATCAGAGTAGGGGATATGTTGAAATTAAAAATTAATTGTTTAAACCGCCATACAATTTCTGGTATGACTCTTGCTTGGTATGATTATAAAAACAGAAAAGAGCGTCAGCCATTGCCTATAACAAATGAATGTGCATCAGCAATTAAAGAATTGATTGAACATACAAAGGTTGTAAGAAAAGAAATAGATGAAAAATATAAGGATTTGGTTTTTATCCATAATAATATACATGGAAAAGGTGCAACGAATATATCACAACAAACATTTGGAGGTTGGCTTAATTTTTTTGTTATTACCCATGATATAAGAGATAATAGTGGAGAGTTGATTAATCTTTCAGCACATAAATTTAGAAGAACTCTTGCAACGGATATGTTATCAAAAGGCACTGACATTGGTGCTATTCAAGCTGTTTTAGGTCATTCTAATCCCAGTGTTACTAAAAAATATTACGCCGATATAAAAGATAGTGAAAGAGCTGAAATATTCAATAATATAGGTGTAATTGGTAATATTAATCTACTGGATGAAAATATTGTGCCAGATAAGGATGAACTTGCTTGGTTTAGACAGAATAAAGATAAGGGTGCAAGAATGTGCGATGGATATTGCACAAAATCAATAACGGAGAAGTCTGTGATAGATTATTAAAACGAAAAAAATGTTATACTTGCAGCAGATTTATAACAACACCAGAGTACTTGGAAAATCATAAAAATTATTTGAATGAGCTGGAATATCAGATTGAGAACAACATATATGGAGAGCATTATGCAGAACATTTCAAACCAACAATAGTTGTGTTAAGAGAAATAATAGCAAAATTGGAGGAATTAATAAGTGACAATACAAAGGAAACTAAGCAATAAGGAAGATGACAAAATCAATGAGCTTTAATCCGTTGCCCACTGGTGTATGCTTATATGATTTTAGAAGAGGTAATTGCTCAGATGGTGATGGATGTTTTTTTAACAACTGCCCTAATTACATAACTGAAGCTAGATTTCATCCAATACTAAAGAAGGAACTTGAGATTATGGAGTTAGAAATGACAAGGTTTAAAGAGTTAGATAGAGATAGAGACTGGCAAAGACAGTATGTAAAGTGGAAATATCTTAAGCCTCTTGTAGATAGTTTGGAGGTTCAAATTAATGAAGCATGAGAGAAATGTTGAAGGGTTAAAAAAGTATCAGGAGCAAAAGAACCAAGATACCATCAATAAGGTTATTGAGGTTATTGAAAAGTTAAAACGTTCAAAGTCTAAATCTATTAATTTTAAGACTATAGCAGAAGAAGCGGGAGTATCAAAAGCCACCTTATATAACAATCCAGTTCTTAAAGAGCGTATTTTGAGCTTGAGGGCTATCAGCAAGGGCATACAAAGTGAAAGTCTGCAAGAGACCACGAAAAATAAATTAAACCAAAAAGACGAAAAAATCAAGCAACTGTATGAGGAAGTAAAAAAATTGAAAGAGCAACAGCGAAATTTGATAGTTCAATTAGTTGAAATGGAGGATTTAAAGGAAGAGAACAGGAGACTAAGAGAGCAAATAGGACTCAAATAATAAGCAGTGAGGTAATTGTATGGCTAAGAAAGTGTATGCAATCAAAGAAGGTTTTGATTATAAGAGTAATGTAAAAATTGAAAATAAAATAGTAGATACTTGGACAGAGTGTCTTGAATATGTTAAAGGTGTAAAAGGAGCTAAGTACAAGAGTTTTGGGGATATAAGCAGTGCTAAACTATACTTAGAAGAAGGTGGCAAGTTTCTAAAGAAAGAAGAAAATAATTATCCAAAGGATTGCTTGCATGTTTATGTAGATGGTAGCTATAACAGTAGCACTGAAAAATATTCTTATGGCTTAGTAGCAGTTAGAAATAATGTTATTGAATATATTGATAGTGCAGCTTCGAAAGATAGTGCTAAAAGCAATATTAGGCAAATTGCAGGCGAATTAGAGGGAGCTATTAGGGGATTGGAATATGCTTTAAGTAAGGGCGATAAAAAGGTGGCTATATTTCATGATTACGAAGGGGTTTCACATCATGCTACAGGATTTTGGGCAAGAAGGGAGCAATCTTCTGTTGAGTACTATAATCGAATGAATGAATTAATAGGCAAAGGTATTGAGGTTATATTTGTTAAGGTGGATAGTCATACAGGAGATTTCTTTAATGAACTTGTTGATGAAAAATGTAAGGAAAAACTGTCTATACAATCAGATAAAGTTGTTGAGAGATGGTTAGAAAAGAATAAACTTATTGTCGCAAATGAAAATGTAAAAAATGAAATATTAAAGATTGCTCCAAATTCGGAAAGACATTTAATAATTTCTAGTGAATAATTAGTTTATGAAATTAATGAATTAACGAATGACTTTTCTATGGAACCCAGCAACAGTTTATAATATATAAAGGATTATTAAAGCTATGATGCTGTTGGAATTATCTTGAAATAAACAGTATCGAGTATACTAATTATGTAGAGTAAGATAAAAGACATGATGGTGTTAGATACTAGTATTGGTATATGGATGTGATTGAAGAAGGGAATAAAATTTTTCTCTCCTTTAAAGCTCACAATTGTTTACAAATACTAACTGAAGATTATTTATATATTTACAAGTGGAGGATTTAAAAATGCAGTGTTTTATTAGAGGTCAAGCATATAATTACATTAATGATGCTCTGAAAGATGAAGTTTCGAGAATGAGTTACTTTCAACTTGCAAAACAAATTTATTGGTTGAATTTTGAAAAGTGGTATCAATCTGGTTATTGGGACAATCGTTTTATACCATATATCATTATGCATGAAGATAAAGCTGTTTCAAGTGTGGCGGTGTGTATCAATGATATAAGCTGGCAAGACCAACAAAAACGATATGTACAAATCAGTACCGTTATGACTTTGCCCGAGTATAGAAATAAAGGTCTTAATCGGTACCTAATGGAGGCAGTATTAAACGAATGGAAGGATAAATGCGATGCAATATATTTATTGGCAAATGATTCTGTTGTAGATTTCTATCCTAAGTTTGGTTTTGAAGAGTTTAAGGAATTTCAATATAGTAAATCCATATTTAAAGCAAATGGTTCTTATAGGAAACTTGATATAGAAGACCCCGATGATTGGAATTTAATTATCAAAAAATATATGCAAGCAAATCCATTTTCGGAATTTAAAGTAGATAATCTATGCCAATTTGTATTTCATTGCATACAATTTGTGTCAAATGATATTTACTATGTTAATCAATATGATGCTGTTATAGTAGCTAAATTTGAAAATAATAGGCTTAACTGTTATGATATTTTTGCCGATGGTAACCTTCAGATAGATGATATTTTAAGTATTATAGCTAATGAAAACACTGAAATTGTCTGTCTCGGATTTACACCGAAGTCAAAAGAGGGGTACATAATTGAGGAATCACAGGAGGAGGATACCCACTTGTTTGTGCTAAAAGGTAAGGAAAATATTTTTAAAGACAATAAGGTGATGTTTCCTATGTTGTCCCGTGCATAATAAGCGTTATTTGAAGTAATTATGTGATACGCAATCTTTTCACTATTGTGAATTAAAAGAAGGATTACTTATTCCTTTTTAACGTTATCGGCTATACCAATAATTGTATCTATCACTGCCAAGAAATAAATATATTCATATTATACATAAAGAAATGTACAATGTGATAAAAACACTGAAAAATCAATATATTTATACTTGTGATACACATTAAACGATAAAGATAACGAATGGAGCTTATGGCGGCAATTGCTGGCCTAGAGGCATTAACCAAGCCCTGCCAGGTTGTATTATACTCTGATTCTCAGTATTTAGTGAAAGCTTTTAACGAGCATTGGCTGGAGGGTTGGATAAAGAAGGGGTGGAAGAGAGGTAAAAATGAGCCGGTAAAAAATATTGATTTATGGAAACGCCTTCTGAAAGCAATGGAACCCCATCAGGTACGTTACGAATGGGTTCGAGGGCATAACGGTCATCCTATGAACGAGCGTTGCGATGTACTGGCAACCACAGCCGCAGACGGAGATCAGCTTGCAGATGATATTCAACTGGAATAAAATTAATTAATCACATCAGCTTCTCATTCATCAATGTATCACTTGTGCATTGAATATAAAATCAAATAAATTGATTGAATGACGGACAGGCTTTTATTTTGTAAGTTTTTTACGAAGATTAACGCTCGCAAAAAACTTACAAAACAGGGGCATGTCCGACTTTATTCGTTAACCTATCCTTGCAAAAGGTGACTATTATGGTATAATTGTTATGATTTAAAAACGAACAAAACACCATGTATATTGCTCGATAATCCGATAACTACCATACCTAGTATTAATTAACCACTTAAAGGATATCTATGAGAAACCTAAGACTGATTACGGATACTAGCTACAATAATTCAATAATTTCAAAAGAATAATTATATACGAAAGGATTCTTTAACCATGACTCAGTTAACTCCTATGATGCAGCAATACCTGCAGATTAAGGAACAATATAAAGACTGTATCTTATTCTACCGCTTAGGCGATTTTTATGAGATGTTTTTTGAGGATGCTCATGTTTGCTCCAGAGAGCTGGAGATCGCACTGACCGGAAAAAACATTGGCCAGGAGGAGAGAGCTCCCATGTGCGGCGTGCCTTATCACGCTGTCGACAATTATTTAAGTAAGCTGGTTAGCCGCGGCTACCGTGTCGCTATCTGTGAGCAGGTGGAGGACCCAAAGCAGGCTAAGGGTATTGTGAAAAGAGAAGTAGTCCGTATTGTTACTCCCGGAACCAATTTGAATACTCAGGTACTAGATGAAACCAAGAATAATTATCTGATGGCAGTAGTACATACAACCAATGCCTATGGTATATCCATTGTTGATGTAACCACAGGAGATTACTATGTAACAGAGGTTGATACAGAGCGCAAGCTGATGGATGAGATTTTTAAATGGTCTCCCTCGGAGATCATCTGTAATGATACCTTCTTTGTATCCGGCGTGAATATTGAAGCGTTGAAAAATTATAATAATGTTACGTTGTCTCCACTAGAGCCCTGGTATTTTGATGATGAGCTCTGTGTTCGTGCGCTGAAGGAGCATTTTAAGGTTGCAACGATTGATGGCCTCGGATTAAAGGATTATACCATCGGGGTGATTGCAGCCGGCTGTATTATGCAGTTCCTTCGGGAGACACAGAAGAGCTCCTTATCCCATATCATAAAGCTTACGCCGTATACCTACGAGAAATACATGCTGCTTGACAGCTCCACGGTACGTAATCTTGAATTAACCGAGACCATTCGTGAGAAATCAAAGAAGGGTTCCCTGCTTTGGGTTCTGGACAAAACCAAGACTGCAATGGGAGCCCGCTTACTTCGCGGCTTTATGGAGCAGCCCTTAATCGATTATGAAATGATTACGCAGCGTCTGGAAGCAGTCAATCAGCTGAAGGATAATATGATTTCCCGTGAGGAGATCAGAGAATATTTAAATCCGATCTACGATCTGGAGCGCCTCATGAGTAAAATAAGCTACAAGAGTGCCAATCCCAGAGATTTAATTGCTTTCAGCTCCTCCCTCTCCATGCTGCCTCATATTAAGTTCCTTATGCAGGGCTTTGATAGCAAGCTGTTACAGGATATTTATGAGGATTTGGATCCTCTGTCAGATATCTTTGAATTGATTAATTCGTCCATTGCCGAGGAACCGCCGCTTAATGTAAAGGAAGGCGGAATTATCCGCGAGGGTTATAATGAAGAGGTGGATCGCCTTCGTAAAGCCAAGACGGAAGGTAAGGATTGGCTTATGGATCTGGAGACTAAGGAGCGCGAGGCAACCGGAATCAAGAACCTTCGTATCCGCTTTAACCGCGTCTTTGGATATTACCTTGAGGTAACCAACTCCTATCAGAATCTGGTTCCCCCCAACTGGATTCGCAAACAAACCTTAGCAAATGCAGAGCGCTATACCACACCCGAGCTTAAGGATCTGGAGGATATTATCCTAGGTGCAGAGGACAAGCTGTTTTCCTTGGAATATGACCTATTTAGCGAGATTCGTGATAGGATCTCCTTAGAGGTTAGACGAATTCAACAGACCGCCAAAGCAATTGCCAAGGTAGACGTATTCGCTTCCCTGGCTCTTGTCGCAGAGCAGAACAATTATGTTAAGCCAATTATGAATACCAGCGGCTCACTGCATATTAAGAATGGTCGTCATCCGGTAGTTGAACGGATGATTTCACACGATATGTTCGTAGCCAATGATACCTTATTAGATAATAAGCACAATCGCTTATCCATCATTACCGGACCGAACATGGCCGGTAAATCCACCTATATGAGGCAATCCGCTCTAATTGTTCTTATGGCTCAGATTGGTAGCTTTGTACCAGCAGATTCTGCTTCCATCGGTATTGTAGACCGTATCTTTACCCGAGTCGGAGCCTCCGATGATTTAGCCAGTGGTCAGAGTACCTTTATGGTGGAAATGACTGAGGTTGCGAACATTTTGCGAAATGCTACAAAGAACAGTCTTTTAATACTGGATGAAATCGGGCGCGGTACCAGTACCTTCGACGGTCTGAGTATAGCCTGGGCCGTAGTAGAGCATATCAGCAATCATCAAATTCTTGGAGCAAAGACCTTATTTGCTACTCATTATCATGAATTGACAGAACTGGAAGGTCGATTAGAAGGCGTAAATAATTATTGCATTGCGGTAAAAGAGCAGGGGGAAGACATCGTATTCCTTCGTAAGATTGTCAAGGGTGGTGCTGACAAGAGCTATGGTATACAGGTAGCGAAGCTTGCCGGAGTACCAACCAGTGTCCTAAAGCGTGCTTCCGAGATCGTCATAGAGCTTACTGGCAATGATCTTGCTTTGAAAGCAAAAAATTTATCTGCACCTGAGACACCCAAAGTGAGCGAAGCTTCCATTCCACAGCAATTCTCCATTGAGGAGTATGTGGAAGCATCATTACAGATAGAGGAAGGCAAAAAGAGCAAGAAGGAAAAGCTCTTCTCCGATCAGCTTTCCTTATTTGCGACCTCTGAGAATGAGGATATTATTACCGAACTCAGAGATCTTAATATCGCAGTACTGACACCTATTGATGCGATTAATAAATTGTATCAGCTTCAGAAGAAGATCAAGGACAGAATTTAGGAGGTGCCTATGTCACTCATACATGTACTTGATGAGGCAACGATTAATCAAATTGCTGCCGGAGAGGTAGTTGAACGCCCCAGTGCAGTGGTTAAGGAGCTCATTGAGAATGCAATGGATGCCGGAGCTACAGCGATCACTGCAGAGATTAAAGAGGGCGGACTTTCCTTTATCCGTATCACGGATAACGGTGGTGGAATTGCTAAGGAGGATATTCCTTTGGCATTTCTTCGTCATGCCACCAGTAAAATTCGCAGTGCTGAGGATCTCCTCAGTGTTACCAGCTTAGGCTTTAGAGGTGAGGCATTGTCCAGTATTGCTTCCGTTGCTCAGGTAGAGCTGATTACGAAGACACCGACCGCCTTGAATGGCTTCCGTTATATGATCGAAGGTGGTAGTGAGAAAGCTCTAGAGGAAATAGGCTGCCCTGGTGGAACAACGATTATCGTACGTAATTTATTCTATAACACACCGGCAAGAAGAAAGTTCCTCAAGTCTGCCACCACAGAAGGTGGCTACATTAGTGACCTGATGGAACGGTTGATGGTATCTCATCCGAATGTTTCCTTTAAATTTATTATCAATAATCAGGTAAAGCTGCAATCCTCAGGCAATAATAGCAGTAAGGATATTCTTTATCAGGTATATGGTAGGGACATCACCAGAGAACTTCTTCCCTTAGTCCATCAATCCTCGGGCTTTACAGTAACCGGTTACATCGGTAAGCCATCGATTACAAGAGGCAATCGAAATTTTGAGAATTATTTTATTAATGGACGCTATATAAAGAGTAATGTAATTACAAAAGCAATCGAAGAGGCTTATAAGCCATATTTGATGCAGCATAAATATCCCTTTACATCGATTTACTTTGAGATTGATCCCGAACAGATTGATGTTAATGTACATCCTCAAAAATTGGAAATCCGCCTAAAGAACGGGGAAGAGATCTACCAACAGACCTATCGATTACTTCGAGATACTCTTTCGGGAAAAGAGCTAATTCCCAAGGTTTCTCTGGTACAAGAGGAGCTTAAGAAGGAAGAGCTCCCCCGTATTCCGGAACCCTTCGAACAAAATCGTAGGAATCAATTTTTGAAGCAATCAGGGTCTACTACAAATATTGCAGATTCAGGTATTACTAAAACTAAGCCATTTCAGTTTACTTATGATAACGGAACGATTATTCAGACCAATCAAAACATGGTTAATAAGGTGGCGGAGAATAAAGACTGTTATTCCCATAGAGCATCCTCTAATGCTGAATGTCCAAATATTGAACAAGTGAATGCAGAAAAATCGAAAGCTGAGGTTCAGAGAGCTGAGCATTCTAGAATAGATCACTCTAAGCTTGAGCATGCGAAAGCATTGGATCCGGAGGCAAGTCTGGAAGCGCTTCGAGTGTTATCCGGATCAGAGAAGGAGCTAAGTACACTTCTAGTGAAAGGTAAATCGGAACCTTCTGAGATTCAACAAGAAACTGCCTTTCCTGTGGTATCGGAGGAAGCAGGAGGAACGAACATCTCGGATCAACCCATAGGAAAGATTGTAATCGATAAACAGCTGAATCTTTTTTCTGACTCCGCTACACCGGAGGAGGATAAGCCTTTCTTATCAAAGCAAGCTTTGGAGGAGCATCGGATCATCGGACAGGTATTTTCGACCTACTGGCTCGTGGAATACCAAAAGAATCTATATATTATTGATCAGCATGCAGCCCATGAAAAGGTATTGTATGAGCGTATCATGGCTGCTGCCAAGGCAAAAATAAGCACTTCCCAACAACTGCTGCCACCGATTGTATTATCATTAACCTTACGGGAACAAGAGGTGCTGAAGAAAAGAGAAGAGGCCTTACAGAGTCTTGGTTATGAAATCGAGCACTTTGGTGGTAATGAATATTCGATTCGCGCTGTTCCTGCTAATTTATATGGTATCTCTGAAAAAGAGTTATTACTGGAGTTTATCGATGAGATGGTGGAGGATGTGGCTGGTGCTGGTGCTCTAAGTGCGAATTCTATTCTGGAGCGCGTAGCCTCCTTGTCCTGTAAAGCCGCAGTAAAAGCCAATCATGCCTTTTCCTATGAAGAGGCCAGTGCTCTTATTAATGAGCTTTTGACTCTGGATAATCCATATCATTGTCCTCATGGCAGACCGGTAATTATCTCCATGAGCCAGTATGAATTAGAACGCAAATTCAAGCGCATAGTGTAAATAGGATTTTTATAAATCAAAAATCCTTAGTAAGAACTACGAAGTTTGCCCATTGGAGCAAACTCCTTGTTCTTACGGTGTTTTGGGCTGCTAGTAAATCTACAGGCACAAACTATATCAAAGGGTAGGAAATATTATGTTAGTGCTAAATAATTTTATCATACTAATTATTGATTCTACCTAATTATTTTTTGGAGGAAATGATGAGCAAGAAACCTTTAATAATTCTTACCGGACCCACATCCGTCGGAAAGACAGCTCTTTCTATCGCTTTAGCAAAGGCAGTACAGGGTGAGATTATTTCTGCTGACTCTATGCAGGTCTATAAATATATGAATATTGGTACGGCTAAGATCACTCCGCCGGAGATGCAAGGGGTTCCTCATTATCTCATTGACGAACTGGAGCCGGACGAAGAATTTAATGTTGTCCGTTTTCAGCATATGACAAAGCAATACATGAAACAAATCTATGATAAGAATAAGATACCGATTCTAGTCGGTGGCACGGGTTTCTATATTCAGGCGGTGTTAAATGATATTGACTTTACTGAAAATGTGACTAACACCTCTTACCGCAAGGAATTAGAACAGCTATTAGACGTAAAAGGAGGAGACTATCTTCATAAACTGCTCTCAGAGATTGATCCGAATAGCGCCAAAGCCATTCATCCAAATAACAGCAAAAAAGTAATTCGAGCTCTGGAATTCGTTAAGCTAACTGGAGATAAGATCTCCGAGCATAATGAGGAGCAGCGGAAGAAGGAATCCCCTTATAATTTCTGCTATTTTGTTCTGAATAAGGACCGTGCAAAGCTTTATGAGACCATAAACCATCGTGTTGATTTGATGCTTGAGCAGGGGCTTCTTGACGAGGTGAAAGCATTATACGCGAAAGGCTATAACAGAGAGCTTGTCAGCATGCAGGGCTTAGGCTATAAGGAAATACTGGCATATCTGGAGGGTGAAAGTAGCTTAGAGGATGCCATCGAGCTTCTAAAGCGAGATACAAGGCACTTTGCCAAACGGCAACTTACCTGGTTTAAGAGAGAGAAGGATGTCATCTGGGTAGATAAGGATACCTTTGCTAACGATGAGGCTATTCTGACTTATCTCATAACAAGGCTTAGGGAAAGACAATTGATACCGATAGCTTAAAACATAATATCATTATGTCAACTAATAAGCATAGTTCTGTTATATTGTTCTGTTATTGTTTCATCATATAAATTTATTTTAATTTTGTTTCCCCTTTTATTTGTATGGGATCAAAAGGAGATTACTTAGGAGGATATTATTTTGCATAATAATGAATTATTAGAAGCTTATCAGAAGCTTGGGATTGATCCTAAGGTTTTGAATTACTGCTTAGAAATAGAAGGAAAGCTCTCCCAACGATTTAATGAAATTGACCGCGTTGCAGAGTTCAATCAGATGAAGGTTTTGGCAGCAATGCAGAAAAACCGTCTCAGTGATATTCATTTTGCTGCCACAACTGGTTATGGCTATAACGATATGGGTAGAGATACCCTGGAGAGTGTATATGCCGATGTATTCCAAGCAGAGGATGCATTGGTAAGACCCCAATTAATCAGTGGGACCCATGCTCTTACCGTTGCTTTATCCGGCAACCTTCGTCCAGGTGATGAGATCCTGTCACCCGTCGGAAAGCCTTACGATACCCTGGAGGGTGTCATTGGAATTACGAAGACCAAAGGCTCCTTAGCAGAGTACGGAATCACTTATTCTCAGGTAGAGCTTCTGTCCGATGGCAGCTTTGACTGGGAGGGCATCAGAGCGGCGATTAAGCCAAATACAAAACTTGCTACCATCCAACGCTCTAAGGGCTATGCCAGCCGTCCGACCTTGTCGGTAGCTCGAATCGGAGAACTAATTCATTTTCTTAAAGCAGAAAAGCCGGACCTTATCTGTATGGTTGATAACTGCTATGGTGAATTTGTGGAGATGACAGAACCCACTCAGGTTGGAGCGGATCTATGTGTTGGTTCTTTGATTAAGAATCCCGGTGGCGGTCTTGCTCCGATTGGAGGCTATATCGTCGGTAAGAAGGAATATGTTGAGAATGCTGCCTATCGTTTAACTGCACCTGGTCTAGGTAAGGAGGTTGGTGCCACCTTAGGTCTCAATGCATCCTTATTCCAAGGATTATTTTTAGCTCCTCAGGTGGTATCGGGAGCTTTGAAGGGTGCTATCTATGCCGCTAATCTTTATGAGCAGCTTGGTTATAATGTATTACCGAACGGCAAGGAAGACCGGTATGATATCATTCAGGCAGTTACACTAGGCAGCCCGGAAGCGGTAATCGCCTTCTGTAAGGGGATACAGGCTGCTGCTCCGGTAGACAGCTATGTTGTTCCGGAGCCTTGGGCTATGCCCGGCTATCAATGCGAGGTCATTATGGCAGCCGGTGCCTTTGTACAGGGCTCTTCCATAGAGCTTTCTGCCGATGCACCAATCAAGCCCCCCTATACCGTGTTCTTCCAAGGCGGGCTTACCTGGTACCATGCTAAATTCGGAATTCTCATGTCCTTGCAGAAGCTATATGAAGAGGGTATTGTAACAATATAAACGAATTTCATATGTATCGAATGATCTTTGCTTTAATTTGTTATTGTGATTCCATGCATCAATAATATCGATCCTCAATTGATAAAATTGAGTTTTTCATATACAAAATAAGGCGTTTGTGTTAAAATGATATTTGATTATGATACAAGGGGGCGTCTTTTTATGGCAAGAACATTTAGCAAAAACAACTGGGCTTTGTTTCTTTTATTACTGACAGGTATTGTTGTTGGAAGCTTTCTGGGACATTTAGCAAAGGACATAAGCTTCCTGGAATGGTTGAATTACGGTATGAATTTTGCCATAGGTGATCCGAGTAATAATAATATCGTCACCCTAGACCTTAGTGTATTGGTATTACATTTTGGATTTCGTCTTAAAGTTACCATCGGTAGCGTAATCGGTGCAGCAGCTGCTGTTTTTATCTATAAAAAAGTCTGATTTCAGTTCGTAGGTTTTAATCCGCACCCCTGATTTCTTGGAGAGAGGAATTTAGGAGGATACGATGAAAGAAAACTATCTAACCGTCAAAGAATTACCTGTGTCCGAACGTCCCTATGAAAAATGCGAGCGTTACGGTGCAGCTGCCTTGTCCGATGCCGAGTTATTGGCAGTAATTATCCGGACCGGGTCAAAACAGCAAAGAGCAATCGATTTGGCAGTGAATATTCTTAATTATTCCACTGCCTACCCTGGTTTAAAGGGCCTGAATTATTTCTCGATGAAGGAACTAAGGAAGATTAAAGGAATTGGACGAGTCAAGGCAATTGAGCTACATTGCCTGACAGAGCTGACAAGAAGGATGGCAAAGGATACCCTGCGTGACAGTGTACGATTAACTACACCACAAAGTGTAGCGGATTATTATATGCAGGATATGCGTCATCTGACCAGAGAAAAGGTTATTTTATTGATGTTTGATTCAAAGAATAAGCTGATGAAGGATATGGTGATATCCGAAGGAACAGTGAATACTTCGATTATGCCTACAAGAGAGATATTTGTTCATGCCATCAAAGAGGAAGCGGTTAATATTATTCTTCTTCATAACCATCCAAGCGGAGACCCCACTCCTAGTGCAGAGGATATCCGAGTAACAAAGAGATTAACAGAAGCTGGTAATTTAATTGGAATTTCGCTTATGGATCACATAATTATTGGCGATAATAGATATATCAGTTTAAAGGAACAAGGGCTAGTGTGAGAAAAGGATTTTTGAAAAAGCAAAAAATCCTTTATTCAAACTATTTGTACCTGCTTCTTCCTTGGCACGAGCTAATCCAAAGGATAATACTCTGGTATATTAGTTAATGACAGATGATGAATTTTGACAACTTTAGTGAATATAGGAGGTTACAAAACTATGGCGTCGAAAACCTTTGGTATCGATTTCGGTACTAGTACAATAAAAATTTATAAAAAGGGACAGGGAATCGTTCTGGATGAGCGTAATATAATCGCGATATCTAACCGGAAGAATGTAATCGCTTCTGGCAATGATGCCTTTGAGATGTATGAGAAGGCACCTGCTAATATTGAGGTCAGCTATCCCGTCCGTAACGGTGTTATTGCAGATGTTGCAAACATGCTTGCGCTTCTCAATCATTTTATGCATCGAATCGGAGGGGCAAAGCGTATCGGAGCTGCAGACTATATTGTTGCGACCCCAACCGATATCACGGAAGTAGAGCGCCGTTCTTTCTATGATTTGATCGCTAGCTCCAGCCTTAAGGTTGGTAAGATTAAGATTGTTGAGAAGCCGATCGCGGATGCCGTAGGAGCAGGTCTGGATATCATGACCGCACGCGGAGTTATGATCGTCGACATAGGAGCAGATACCACTGAGGTGTCCATATTATCCTTGGGTGGTATTGTACTTAGCAAGATAATTCCCGTCGGTGGAAACCGCCTTGATGATGCGATTAAGAGTATGGTAAAGAGGAAATATAATCTATATATTGGCGATAAGACTGCGGAGAATATAAAAAAGAAGCTCGCCTGTGCTTTAACTACGGTGGAAGCATCGGTTAAGGTTTATGGACGTGATGTTGTCACCGGACTTCCAACCGAGATGGATGTTAGCTCCTCCGATGTATATGAAGCAATTTCTGAATATATGTTCGCTATCATCGATGCCATAAAGATTATTCTTGAGCGTACTCCTCCGGAGATTTCTTCCGATATCATTGACAGTGGTATCTATATCACCGGAGGTTCTGCAAAGATATTTGCCTTAGATCAGCTGCTGCATCAGGAAACGGATCTTAAGATTAATATATGCCCGGATTCCGCCAATACAGTAGTAAATGGCCTAGGTAGAATTATGGAGGATCATAAGCTTTCTTCTTTGGCCGATTCGTTAAGGCCAAAGACATTTGTGAACTAAATTATATCTACGACTTAATTCATGCGTGACGCAAGAATCTGAAAGAACAGATGGAGATTTGGAATGAGACGAAGGACTAAGATTAATTTTAATCCGAAACATGTTCTCATCGCATTAGTTATTTTTTGTATCGGCTTAATATTCATTTCCTATCGCTTTGGTGATAAACTATCTCCGGTGAAAGATGCAGTAGGAATTGTAGTAACTCCGATGCAGGTTGGGATTAATTCGATTGGAACCTATATATCGGACAAGCTGGATAATTTTAAGAGTATCAATGATCTCTTGGAAGAAAATAAGAAATTGAATGAGCAGGTAAGTATACTCTCCTATGAGAATAAATTATTACTCCAGGATAAGTATGAACTTGACGGACTTCGTGAGTTATATGATCTGGATCAAAAGTATCTGGATTATCAGAAGGTTGCTGCCCGCGTTATCGGTAAGGATTCTAACAATTGGTATAATATATTCACCATAGATAAAGGATCCCGCGACGGTATCAAGAAGGATATGAATGTTCTTGCTGGTAACGGCCTTGCCGGTATTATCACGGAGGTTCATTATAATTACTCGGTTGTCAGATCCATCATTGATGATAATAGCAGTGTCAGCGGAATGTTCTTAAAGACCTCAGATACCTGTAATGTAGTAGGAGATCTTAGGTTGATGGATTCCGGCAAGATCTGGGTTGAGCAGATTAATAAGGATGCTGAAATATCAGATGGAGACGAGATCGTAACATCACATATCAGTTCAAAATTCCTTCAGGGTATCTTGATCGGCTATGTCAGTGATATCAAATTAGATGCCGGTAATATGACGAAGACTGCATACGTAACACCGGTGGTCGATTTTGATCGTCTGGAAGAGGTATTAATTATAACTGAATTGAAGGAACCATTGATTGATAAAGAGGAAGATATCGAAACTACAAGTAATTAAGCATCCTAGATTGAAAAATCATAGTTTTTTCAATCGGCAAATTTGTGCTGCCGCCCATATAGAAAACAAAGTTTTCTATCAAGAATTCGAGGTTCTTTGGCAGCATGTAGTATTAGTGTGAAAATAAAGGGAAATTTCACACGAGAAGAACTGCTATGTACGTGTAATGGCACTCACACCTTGTTCTTCCGGGCTGCGAGATGCCGTAAAGCGGCATTATGGAGGTTAACGTGAAAAGGTTGATTGTATATATTCTTGAAATTATCATACTGTTTGTCATCCAGAGCGCTGCCTTTCATTATTTCCAGTTGGCAAATATCATGCCTAATCTGTTATTAATTCTGGTAGTCTCTACCGCCTATATGCGCGGACGACTATCCGGCATGATGGTGGGATTTTTTAGCGGGATTATCGTTGATTTGATGTTTGGATCCTATATTATTGGCTTATATGCTTTATTGTATCTCACAATTGGTTATGTGATGGGTTATACGAATCGTTTTTATTCCAATGATGACTACACGTTGCCAATTGTATTGATTGGAATCAGTGATTTTTTCTATGGCTTTTTCTATTATGTATTTGAATTTTTATTACGAGGTCGTTTAAATTTTCTATATTATCTCAGAAGATTTATATTACCCGAGATAATCTATACCATTGCTGCCTCGGTTTTGTTATATAAGTTGTTACATATGATTAACAACCGTTTGGAACGTAAGCCGGAAGAGGAGGTATAAAATTGTTTGATGTCATTTTGGATTATCTGAAAAGATTAATAAAGTCCAGATTATTCCCAATTACAATTATCTACATCATACTGTTTTCTGTCATCATCAACCAATTATTTATATTACAGATTGTACAGGGACCAGAAAATGTTGCAAAAACCATATTAAAATATGAAAAAAGCAGAGAAATCAAAAGCACTCGTGGTAACTTCTATGACCGCAACGGTAAGCTTTTGGCTTCTAATGTATTAACCTATTCTGTAGTAATGGAGGATAGTACTAAAATCGAATCCAATGCACAGAGAAACGAAATTATTCATCAATTAGTTCAGATCATCGAGAAAAATGGAGATACGCTAGATACAGAATTTTATATCAGACAGAACGAAGAGGGTGAGTTGGAGTTCACGATTGACGGTGATGCTTTAACCCGTTTTAAGCGGAATGTATATTCCTTTGTTCTCGATGATGATAATAATATACCACCGGAATATCCCAGTGAAACTCCGGAGGATGTATATCAGTTTTTATGTAATGGTACCGGTAATGCTTATACCAGAATGTTCGGAATTACCGAAGAATACAGCGTGGAAGAGGCCTTGAAAATTATGGCTGTCCGTTATGCACTGTTCTTAAATTTCCCGAAATATGCTCAGATTACCATTGCTTCCCATGTAACCGATAAGACCGTAGCCGCTATCAATGAAAGTGGTTCTGAGTTACTCGGAGTTGAAATTCAGCAGCAAACCCACCGAGTGTATGAAGATAGCTTATATTTTGCCCATATCATCGGATACACAGGTTTGATCAGTGCTGAACAGCTGGAAACAATGAATGCAGAAAAGAAATACTATAGTTCTACAGATGTAGTAGGTAAAGCAGGTCTTGAAAAAAAATATGAAGAAATACTAGGCGGTACCAAGGGCAGTGAGACGGTAAGCGTAAATAACAGCGGAAAGGTAGTGGAAGTATTAAACCATACCGATCCAATCGCCGGAAGTGATATCTATCTTACCATCGACAGTGATTTACAGAGAGATATTTATCATTTACTTGAGAAAAAAATTGCAGGAATCCTTTTGGATCATATTGTTCCGAATTTAGATTACGGAAGTAAGGGTGAAAGCGCAAGTGAGATAACAATACCGATCTATGAAGTATATTTCGCCTTGATCAACAACAACATAATTGATATTAAAAGCTTAAATAATAAGGATGCAAAGGCTCGTGAGAAGCAGACCTATTCCGATTATCAAGCAGAACTTAGTAATGTATTCAACCAGCTCGACAATTTACTCAAAATCAATAATACGGTAACGAATGATAAAGCAGGTGATATGGAGGATTTTTTGGATTATTTCTATACGGTAGTATCCAAAAATCTTATCATTACAGATAATATTGCAAAGGATGATGTTGTTCTTAATAATTATAAAAATGACAAGGTCAGTCTAAGCAGTCTTCTTCAACATGCCCTGGCAAGTAACTGGGTTGATTTGGCGAAGCTCGGTGTAGGTAATGAGTATTACAGTGCCGAAGAGCTTTATCAGAAGCTGATTGATTATACAAAAGATCTGTTGAAAAAGGATGACAAATTCAATAAAAAAATATACCGTAAATTGGTATTTTCGTATAAATTATCGGGAACTGAAATTTGTCTTTTATTATTCGACCAAGGTGTGTTAGAATATAAGGAAGATGATGTTAATAAATTGAAAAATGGTATTATATCACCTTATGATTTTATTCGAAATAAGATTACATCCTTAGAGATTACTCCTGCGATGTTAGCTCTAGAGCCCTGCAGCGGTTCTGTCGTTGTAACCGATGTGAATTCAGGTGATGTACTGGCAATGGTTACTTATCCAAGCTATGATAATAATAAGTTTGCTAATAAGATAGATTCTGCTTATTATAGTCAGGTATCAAATGATAGAACATCTCCGATGTTAAATCGGCCCGTCTCTGAGAAGATGGCCCCCGGTTCAACCTTTAAGATGGTTACTGCATTTGCGGCATTAGAGGAGGGCGTAACAACACCTACCGAGGAAATCCGTGATTTAGGAGAGTTCGATAAAATTGATCCCGCAGCAAAATGCCATATTTATCCTGGTTCTCATGGTATGGTTAATATTGTTGAGGCGATAAAGGTATCTTGTAACTATTTCTTCTACGAGATGGGTTGGAGATTAAGCATCAACAGTGGTAAATTCGACCAACAGCTTGGATTGTCAAAGCTAGAGAAGTATGCTACTCTTTTTGGGTTAAATGAAGCATCCGGTATCGAATTGAACGAATCAGAACCTCAGATTTCTACCGAGGATTCGGTACGTTCCTCAATCGGACAAGGCTCCAATGTATATACACCGGTACAGCTTGCCAGATATATCACTACTCTGGCTAATCGCGGCACCTGTTATGATCTCACTCTGATCGACCGCATGGTTGATAAGAAGGGGAATGTAACAATCAATAACGCGAAGGTTGATCATGTCCTTGAGGATATTCAGGACAGTACCTGGAAGAGCGTTTGGGAAGGTATGAATGCCGTGGTAAATGAACCCGGAGGCTCTGTATATAATTTATATAAGAATTTGGGTGTAGCTGTAGCCGGAAAGACCGGAACCTCACAGATTAGTAAGGTGAATCCGAATAATGCATTATTTGTGTCCTTTGCTCCTTATGAGGATCCAGAAATCTCTATAACTGCAGTAATACCAAGAGGCTATACCTCATCGAATGCTGCCAGCTTAGAGAAGGATATCTATAAGATTTATTTTGGATTAGAGGATGCAAAAGATGTTCTTGATGATAGTGTAACCCCTCCGAATGGCTCAAATATAGATACCATACTCGAATAAAATATTATACTAGTCAAAACAATAGAAAGCACGCTTCGCGAACTTTCTATTGTCATGAATAAAATCCGGAAAAAGACCGGAAAGGAGTTATGCAATGAATAATTCTGTTATTATTAAGGGT
This sequence comes from Bacillota bacterium, assembly GCA_023436225.1. Taxonomy (GTDB): domain Bacteria; phylum Bacillota; class Clostridia; order Lachnospirales; family Lachnospiraceae; genus Mobilitalea. Next base: position 19,006 of record JAEZKA010000036.1, on the reverse strand, counting down.
AATAAATACGGTATTATTGTTGTTCTTAATCCTGATTTACCCTTCGAAGAACTAAAGCTTGTGATCGCCGAAAAGTTTAAAGAATCCAGTAAATTTTTCGAAAACGCAAAGATGGCAATAAGCTTTGAGGGTCGTAAGCTATCGAATGAGGAACAGAGAGAGGTACTCGATATCATAGGTGAGAATACCGAAATGCACATAGTCTGTGTCATGGAGAATGATCCGGTGATAGAAGATACCTTCAAAAAAACGGTTGAACAAAAGTTACTAGAATTGAATAATAATACAGGGCAGTTCTACAAGGGAATTCTTCGTTCCGGTGCTTCTCTGGAGTTTGAGACCAGTGTCATTATCATCGGTGATGTAAATCATGGCGCCAGGGTCGTTTCGAAGGGGAATATCATCGTCCTTGGTGCTCTAAAAGGGAATGCCTTTGCCGGTGCCACAGGTAACACCAATTCCTTTGTAGTTGCTCTTGATATGAGTCCGACTCAAATCAGAATAGCGGACACCATTGCAAGAGCTCCCGATAAACCTCAGAAGCAAGAGGTTAAGGAAGCAAAAATTGCATTCCTGGAAGATGGTAATATTTATATTGAACCGCTTAACAAGAATGTCCTTCCGGATATATCCTTATAGTGGTCAATTAATTAATAAGTATACTGAAAGGTGAATCCTATTTTCCTTTCAAAAACATGTCTCAAGCTATGCTTGTGATATGTCTAATCTGGATGAATCCTTACAAAATAAAAGAGGAAAGTCCTAGTCAATAAGCAAGGAGGATATTTCCTCCACTATAGGAGGAAAGAGTTAAAAATGGGAGAAGTTATCGTAGTAACATCTGGTAAAGGTGGCGTTGGTAAGACCACTACTACCGCAAATGTAGGTACCGGCTTAGCAATGCTGGAAAAGAAAGTTGTATTAATTGATACCGATATCGGTCTTAGAAATCTTGATGTAATCATGGGCTTAGAAAATCGCATTGTCTATAATCTGGTTGATGTAATTGAGGGAACTTGCCGAATTCGTAATGCATTGATTAAGGATAAGCGTTATCCAAATCTATATTTATTACCTTCCGCACAAACCAGAGATAAGAATGCAGTAACACCTGAGCAGATGAAAAAACTTGCAGATGAGCTCCGAGAAGAATTTGACTACATAATCATGGATTGTCCTGCTGGTATTGAACAAGGCTTTAAGAATGCAATTGCAGGCGCAGATAGAGCATTAGTCGTTACCACACCTGAAGTATCCGCTGTACGTGATGCTGACCGTATTATCGGATTACTGGAAGCGAATGAGATGAAGCAGACTCACTTAATTGTCAATCGAATTCGTATGGACATGGTAAAACGTGGTGACATGATGTCTAGCGATGATGTATGTGAGATTCTGGCAATCGATTTAATTGGTATCGTACCGGATGATGAGAATATTGTTATTTCTGCAAATCAAGGGGAACCTTGTGTCGGAAATGATTCTCTGGCAGGACAAGCTTATATGAATATATGCAAAAGAATACTTGGTGAAGAGCTTCCTTTCTTGAATTTAGATGAGAAGCAGAGTATTTTTGGGAGACTATTTGGTAAGCGTAAAAGATAGGGAGGAAGCGTAATGGGTTTTTCGGATTTTTTCAGGAAAAAGGGAACCGGCAGTATAGCGAAAGACCGCTTGAAGCTGGTATTAGTCTCTGATCGTGCCGGATGCTCGCCAGAGATTATGGAACAAATAAAAAACGATATTATTGCTGTAATATCGAAATATATTGAAATCGACTTAGAAGGATTGGATATTAAAATCACTCAGATGGAATCCGAAACGAATAACGGGTCTGTACCTGCTCTATTCGCAAATATACCGATTAAGGATTTAAAGTCCTCTAAGAAATAAGGAAGTTGACCAGATGTTGAATTTTAAGCAATATGATTTCAAGCGATATAATATACCCTTAATCATTGTAGTTTTACTATTGGGTGTGATCGGCACCTATTTGATTAAGCAGGTACAAACAGAAGATGAAAATCTATTTATAAAACAAGTATTTGGTTTAGGCATAGGACTCGTTGGTGCTCTTATTTTATCCCTTATCGATTATCATTTCATCTCTAGTTTTTATATTGTTTTGTATATAATAAATCTGGTATTTTTGGTAATGGTAAGATTAAACGGTGTGGAACATAATAATGCAAGGCGCTGGTTAGATCTTGTTGTTTTTGAATTCCAGCCCTCAGAGCTGACAAAAATTATACTAATTATATTTGCAGCTAAGCTCTACACAATTTTTCGAACAAAGCTCAATAGTTTCTGGGTATTATTATTAGCTACTGTATCAATTGGATTACCTACTTTTTTAATCCTAATCCAAACGAATCTTTCCACAAGTCTAGTAATATTATTTATCTTTGTAATGATGATATTTGCCGCCGGCTTAAGTTGGAAAATCATCCTTCCGATCATAGTGATTGGTATCCCTTGTGTCATGGGATTATTCTGGTATATCCAACAGGATTATCAGGTGCTTTTGAAACCGTATCAGCAGGAACGTGTACTATCCATCCTAAATCCGGAGGAATATGAAGCTACGATGTTCCAGCAGGATAATTCTGTCAGTGCTATCGGTTCCGGACAGTTGAACGGTAAGCTTTTCGATTCGAAGACCGATCGCAATTATGATATTATACCGATCTCTGAAAGTGATTTTATCTTTTCGGTTGCAGGAGAAGAGTTTGGCTTCCTTGGTAGCTGTATATTATTAGCCTTGTATGCTATCATCATATATATATGTATTAAGACAGCCCAAGAAGCCCCCGATTATATGGGGATGCTGATAGCAGTAGGAATTGCCTCCATGTTTACCTTCCAGGTTTTTGTTAACATAGGAGTTGCAACCAAGCTACTGCCTAATACGGGCATCCCGTTACCTTTTATAAGCTATGGGCTCAGTTCCTTGTTGAGCGGTATGATGGGAGTAGGTATGATTCTTAACATTCGATTACAGCCAAAAAGGGTAAGAGGTTAATATAATCACAAAAAGAGCTATGTAACTTTTTATGATTATGAATTCATGACAATCGAAAGATTATAAAACGTACTTTCGATTGTAGGCGCCGGTTAATTTGTTCCGGCAGAAGGGAGGTAAATATGAATATTGGTATGATTGCTCATGACTCAAAGAAAAAGTTAATGCAAAATTTTTGTATCGCTTACCGCGGTATTCTTAGTAAGCATAATCTTTATGCTACCGGTACTACAGGACGATTGATAGAAGAAGTTACCAATCTGACCGTTCATAAATATCTGGCAGGTCATCTTGGTGGAGTGCAACAATTAGGCTCGCAGATTGAGCACAACCAGATGGATCTGATCATATTTTTACGTGATCCGTTAACTCCAAAATCACATGAGCCTGATGTTAATAATATCTTCCAGCTTTGCGATAAACACAATATACCTTTGGCTACCAACCTTGCGACTGCAGAACTGATAGTAAAGGCAATGGATCGCGGTGATCTTGACTGGAGAGAGCTCTTCAAAAATTAATAAATAGATAAATAGAAATACAAATGAATAAAATAGATATATCTGCTTAGTATAAAACATATATTATATATCCCTATAATATTTTTATATTATTTTAGAATTATCTATTTTATTTTTTTAATATATGAGAATAATGAAAATAAAAGGTTGTATAATGAAAATTAAAGCGTTGTAGTTAGACGCTACTCAGGAGATGATACGTATGAGAAAAGGTTTGATTATCAGTATATGGTTATGCTTCTTCGCAATAACATTAGGGGGTTGTCAGCGGTCTTTTGGAGATTTTCTGTCCTATGAGGAATTGACTGCGAATACCGGTTATACGATGGATAATCGTTTATCGTATGCTGATTATTTTGCTGAAGATCTGGTTCTTATTACAGCAGAAGATAACCTCAGTGAGGATGCTTTGTTGACTTCAGGTTCCTCTCTTCTTGTGAATGTGACTGATCAAAAAAAGATATATGCAGATAATGTTTATGATCGTCTCTATCCGGCCAGTTTGACAAAATTAATGACTGCCTTGGTGGTACTTAAATATGGGGAGCTAACCGATTCAGTTACAATAAGCTACAATGCGTCCCATATCACAGAGGGTGGTGCTAAGCTCTGTGGTTTTCAGGAGGGAGATATCATCAGCATGGATGCGTTACTGAAAAGCTTACTGGTTTATTCCGGTAACGATGCCGCCATCGCAATTGCAGATCATATTTCCGGGAGCGAAGAAGCATTTGTTGAATTAATGAATGAGGAAGCCAAGAGAATCGGAGCTGTGCATACTCATTTTATGAATTCAAGCGGCCTGCATGATGATAATCAATATACAACTGCTTACGATATATATCTTATTTTTCATGAACTTACTAATTACGAAACTTTTCGTTCCATCATAGGCATGGCCTCATACACAGCCGAATACAAGGATAAAGACTCAAATACAAAGGAGAAAACGTTTAAAGCAACCAATTCATACCTAAGCAGCGAAGCTACTACTCCTGAAGGAATTCAGATCCTGGGAGGTAAAACAGGTACAACAAGAAAAGCCGGTAACTGTCTTGTTCTTCTTAGTAAAGACTCCTTGGAGAAGGAATATATCTCAGTAATCTTAAAGGCTTCTGATAGTAAGAATTTGTATTCACAGATGTCGTATTTATTATCGTTAGCTAATGGGGGTCAATGATTTTTATCAGTATTTGGGATAAATCGGTATAATTAGAAGTCTGAAAATGGTTCTAATATTATTAGAAAAGATCGTTAATTTAATATTTTATAGTTGTTTTTCCGTGTTTATTGTACTATAATTGAAATATAAAGTTTGGTTTTTAAGATAAATTGTACAATTTAATATTTGGCACCGCACATCTTTCGTTGCGTCCACATTAAGGAGGAGATTACAATGATACAGATAATTTCAGGTGAAAAGGGTAAGGGTAAGACAAAAATCCTTATCGAAAAAGCAAACACCGAAGTGAGAGCTGCAAAGGGAAACATTGTTTATCTTGACAAAAGCAACAAGCATATGTACGAATTGAGTAATAAGATCAGATTAGAAAATGTACGAGATTATTTCATTGAGAATCAGAGCGAGTTCATCGGTTTTATCTGCGGTATCTTATCCGGTAATCATGATCTACAGACGATTTATCTGGATAGCTTCCTAAAAATAGCTTATATTAGTGAAAATGATTTTGAAACTGTCTTCTCCAAATTAGAAAAGATATCTGAGGCGTTTCATGTTGATTTAGTATTGAGTGTTTCAATGAATTTGGACCAACTACCTGAAAGTGTAAAGAAGAATGTAATTGTATCTTTATAAGATGCTAATTTTATAGAATCTAAAAGGAGCGCCGGATTACTGTCGCTCCTTTTTGCATGATTAATATTCAAAATCTACATTCATACTATTCGTTTCTAAGTCTTCCAAAGAAACTTAATGCATATAAACCTGAAACTCCGACTAACGCATAGACAATTCTGGATACTAATGTCATATCTCCGAAAATCGCTCTTACTAAATCAAAGCTGAAGAATCCAATCAAGCCCCAATTTATTGCGCCAATTACCACCAGAATTAAAGCAATATAATCCAATGTTTTCATAAAAAAACCTCCTTCATGACAAATAGTAATTCAAAGCTCTTTATATCCTTCTTTCATTAATCACCAATCAGTAATTTTGAAATTCATATAAAGAGATTACTCTCTGTATTTAGAATAACCTATTTAATGACTTTTATACATAAAAGCAATAAATGTATCTGCTATAATAATTTTTATCTTAATGATTTATTAATACTTTGTTACTAATTTTAATAAAAACGTCAGAAAGGGGTTTAAAAATCGTGGAAAACTAAGTATAATGTTTAAGTAAACAAAGCCGAACTAGGAGGCAATTGCTTGAAAAATAATAATAAGGTTGTAAAATTCAAAAGACGAAAAAATATTAATATTGGTATTATTGTATTTTTGATTCTATTTTTATATATTGCTATTAATGTTTATATCTATTTTACGAAAGAGCAACTCTCAATCTATGAGGTTCATGAAGGGACCACTGCAATAGAAAATCGCATCAACGCCCTTATCCTTCGTGAAGAGCAGATCATTACTACATCGAAAGCTGGTTATATCTCTTACTACCAGAAGGAAGGGGCCCGTGTCGCTAAAAATACATATATTTATTCTCTTGATGATAGTGGTCACATGCTTGATGTGATTGCAACCGGTGACGTCCCAATTACTTTGTCTGATAAAAACAACGCTGAGCTCCTTCATTCTATTAGGGCTTTTCGTAAATCCTTCCGAGATGAGAATTATAAAAAAGTATATGATTTTAAAGAGGATGCTCAAAGTACGGTTCTTGATATTCTTAATACGACTATGCTCACTAACGAACAATCTCTAATGGAAGAAACTGGTCAAACCTATTCCTATGATATTGAAACTAGTCCACTCAGCGGAATCGTATCTTATTATACCGATGGTTATGAAGCAATAACAGAAGAGAGTGTCAATACCGAGATGTTCAACACTGAAAACTATGTCAGGACAAGCCTTCGAACTACTGATATCATAGATGCGAATAGCCCAATCTATAAGCTGATCACTTCCGAGCAGTGGAAGCTAGTGCTTTCATTGAGTGAAGATCAATATGATAAGCTGCAGGGGAAAGAACAGATCCGTTTCACCGTTCTGGAGGATGATTTTGATATGACCGGCGCCCTTACCCTAAGCAAGAGAGGCTCTGATTATTTTGCTGTGATTACCATGAATAAATATCTTTCCAATTATCTCGAGGAGCGGTATCTGGAAGTAGAATTGGATTTTGATACAGTAGAAGGGCTTAAAATACCCTTAACCTCCATCATAGATAAAGACTTTTATCTTGTTCCTATCGAATATTTTTCCATGGGTGCAAATAGTACCGATAATGGTTTGATTGTGGAAACCTATGATGAGAAAACTGGTGAGGCAAAATATAAATTTGTACCTACCGATATCTATTTCGAGGATGATGCCTATGCTTATGTAGATACGGATCTTTTTCCTGCTGGTACTTATATTCATTCTTCAACCAACACAGAACGATATACGTTAGGACCGACAAATAAGCTCACAGGAGTATATAACGTCAACTTAGGTTATGCTGTTTTTAAGTATATAGAAATATTATATCAGAATGAGGAATATGCAATTGTCAGTAAAACTACGAAAAATGGTTTATCTGCCTATGACCAAATCGCTCTGGACGGTACTATCGCAAAGAATCAGGCTATTATATATTAATTGTGTATGAATAAAAATCCAAATACTGAGGCTTAATGAAAGGACGAACTTTCACTATCATGTATAAATGAAAGTTAATAGAGCAACTTTCATTTATCGAGTATTAATGAAAGTTAAAAGAGCAACTTTCATTTATCGAGTATAAATGAAAGTTAAAAGAGCGAACTTTCATTTATCGAGTATTAATGAAAGTTAATAGAGCGAACTTTCATTTATCGAGTATTAGGATATGTTAAATTAGGAGGTTATGGTATGATGAAGGATAACATAGAGCAAATCGAGCGGAGAATTCAAGCTGCTTGCGAACGAAGCGGAAGAGACCGCTCTGAGGTTACCCTAATTGCGGTTAGCAAGACAAAACCAAATGAGATGCTTCGTGAGGCTTATCAATTAGGCATGAGACATTTTGGTGAGAACAAGGTACAGGAATTAGTTCAAAAACAGGAAGACCTTAATTCGGAATTTCCGGAGAGTGTACATTGGCATCTGATCGGGCATCTGCAACGCAATAAGGTAAAATATATTGTTGACAAGGTAGCCTTAATTCATTCCATAGATTCCTTGCGTCTTGCAGAGCAAATTGAAGAAGAAGCAACGAAGAAGAATGTCATTTGCGAGGTATTGATTGAAGTAAATATCGCAGATGAGGAAACGAAATACGGAGTGAAGGCTGAAGAGACAGCTGCCCTGGTTGAAGCCGTTTCGCAGCTTCCCCATGTCCTTGTCCGTGGTTTGATGACAATTGCACCTTATGTAGAAAATCCAGAGAAAAACAGGATGCATTTTAAGAAATTGAGACAATTATATGTTGACATAAAATCAAAAAACGCTGATAATAATGATAATGGAAACATTTCCAAAAATGATGATTCTAGTATGACCCCAAGACTGAAACAGTTTAATATCTTATCTATGGGCATGACAGGAGATTTTGAAGTAGCAATAGAAGAGGGTGCAACCATGATACGAGTTGGGACAGGCATTTTCGGCGAGCGTGATTATTCTATCAGTGGCTAACTATTGTCTGTTAATTTATATATAGAGCGTAAGCTACGGGAGCACTTAAAGCTTTGCGAAGTGAATAAAGGTTTATGCCGCAAGCGGCGAGATGGAGGTATAGACAAATGTCTAATATTTTTAAAAATTTTCTTAACTCAATGAAATTGACCGAAGATGAGGACGATTATGAGGAATATCTGAACGAAGAGTCCGAGAAAGAACTGAAAAGGGCTATGCGTGCAGAACGTAAAGAAACGAAAAGCGAGAGATATACTGAACCACCAAAGAGCCAGACAGTAGCATCTTCATCAAATACGGTAGTAAATAATGATTTTAAAAAAGAGAGGATTGCTAAAATGGAAAGAAGTACAGCAAGTAAGGTTGTACCGATCCGCACAACGCCCAAGGGACTTGAGGTTTGCATCATGAAGCCTACCTCCTTTGAAGATTCTCAGGAAATATGCGACATGCTTTTAACAGGAAGAGCAACTGTGATTAATTTGGAAGGCTTTGATGACAAATTAGCACAACGGACCATGGATTTTATCTCTGGCTCTGTATATGCAATTAACGGCAAGCTGCATCGCATCTCCAATGCAATCTTTATTGTATCTCCTGATACGGTAGATATCTCCGGTGATTATCTTGATATCATTCAGGAAAGTGGTTTTGAGCCTCCGACCTTTCAAAACAAGTTCTAGGCCATGATGAATTTGGATAAGAACGAACAGCTATTACGCCGTAGGCTTCTGGATTTAGCAAATACAGCATATAATCGGGGAATCTGCTTATTTTCTGATTTTCTGAATCTGAACGAACAGAACATATTTCTTAGCCTCAAAAATGAATTGCCAAGGATAAAGTATTTTACTTACGGAGGTTTTCAGGATGCCGAGAGAAAAATACTTTGTTTTTGTGGAAACGATCAAATCAGCAATATAGAAGAGATTAATTTTCCTATTGCATGTATTAAGGTAGTCCCGTTAAACCAGCGCTTTTCGGATCAATTAAACCATCGGGATTTTCTGGGGGCAGTCTTAAATCTTGGACTAGATCGTAGCAAGATTGGTGACATTTTGATTGATGCAAATGAAGGTTACCTGTTTACTCATACTACCATTAGTCCGTTTATCCTGGAACAGCTAATTAAAGTGAAGCACACCATGGTCAGTACAAGTCAGATTGAACAGCAGGACTTTCATTATGAACCAAAGTATACTGAAGTAGTAGGTACGGTATCCTCGGAACGTCTGGACAGCATCCTTGCTGTCGCATTTCATAGCTCACGAAGCAGCTTAACCGGCTTGATTGAGGGTGGAAAGGTCTTTGTTAACGGTAAGGAGGTACTCTCAAACAGCTACCTACTAAAGGAGAATGATATTGTTTCTGTTCGCGGTCTGGGTAAATTTCTTTATGTTGGCACTTCCTATCAGACCAAGAAGGGTCGATACAGCGTAAAAATATTATTGTATTCTTAATTCCGGTTGCCAATGGCATCTTACCGATAAATAAAAACAATATCCCTACTATATGGAGGTATTTATGTTTACATCATCAGAGATACAGGAGAAAGAATTCAAGACTGGTATTGGTTATGATAAGAAGGAGGTTGAGCAGTTCCTCAAGGAGCTTTCCGCAGATTATGAAGCCCTTCTTAATGAGAACGAGAGTCTGAACCGTAAATTGAAGGATGCAACAGATAGTCTTAGCTACTATAAATCCATCGAAAAGACGTTACAGAGAGCTCTGATCCTTGCCGAAAAGACAGCCCAGGATACCAAGAATACCGCGTTTAAAGAAGCAGATGCTATAGAGAGGGAAGCAAGAACAAAAGCTGACCAGATCTTAGCTGATGCCAGAAAACAAATTGAATTCATCGAGCATAAAACCCTGAATCTGATGCAACAATATGATTTATTTAAGATACATTTTGAGAATTTGCTACATGCACAGATCGAATTGATCAATAGTAAGAGCTTTTCTGTTAATACCGATGATTTTCGATACAGAGAATCGGAAGCTGCTGTGAAAGCATCCGATCAGGTGGCTGCTACTGAAGCAGAACTAGATCAAGTAACCGAGTCCCAGACGGAGCTTTCCAGACAGTATGACGAGGAGCTTACGGATCTTAATCAAATCAAATTCGATTTTCTGGAGGAACCGGAATTGAAGAGTTACCATACAGAAGATGGTTTTGAGTTCTTTACCATGAAGGATGAATAAACAGAAAGCATGCATATCGAACTTTCTATTATCATGACCTAGGAGGATAGCATAGCCTCGTCTTATCGTTGATGCGGTTATGCTATATTTTATATGCAAGAAGCATCAAGACCAACATACTCATCTATAAAGTAATGAATAATAATACACTTAAATACGAAGGGATCTAACGCATGAATCAGTTACTTACCGTAAATTATGAGGGCCAACCCGCTTATGATATTTGCTTAGAGCCGGACTTTTGCAGGCTCTCAGAGGCATTAAGTCCCATGAAGCTTAATAGCCGCAAAGTCATGATTATCACTGATAGTAATGTCAAAAAACACTATCTGGGTGAAGTAAGAACCATTTTATCGAGCTGTGCTAAACTCGTAGAAAGCATATCCTTTCCTGCAGGTGAGGCAAGCAAAAATCTGGATACCGTAAGTCTATGCTATGAGCAATTAATTCATTTCGGCTTTGATCGAAACGATGTGCTGGTAGCTCTTGGAGGCGGTGTGGTTGGCGATCTCACCGGCTTTGTAGCAGCAACCTATCTGCGTGGAATTCGTTTTATCCAGATACCAACCTCCTTACTCTCCATGGTTGACTCTAGTATCGGTGGAAAGACCGGCGTTGATTTTAAAGCATATAAGAACATGGTAGGAGCCTTCCATCAACCTAAGCTGGTGTATCTGAATCTGTCTACCTTATTAACCTTACCTGAGGCAGAATATTTCTCCGGTATGGGGGAGATTATTAAACATGGGTTGATTAAGGATTTAGATTATTACCAGTGGCTGAAGACGCAGGAGACGGCAATTCAAGCCAGAGATTATGAAGCATTACGATCGATGGTATATCGCAGCTGTCACATCAAGCGTGCTGTGGTAGAACAGGATCCAAAGGAACAAGGTGAGCGTGCATTATTGAACTTTGGCCACACGATTGGCCATTCGATAGAGAAGCTTAAGGAGTTATCCCTGCTGCATGGACAATGTGTCTGCCTCGGTATGGCGGCAGCCTCTTATCTATCCTTGAAAAGAGGAGCCATCTCAGAAGCCGAATATCAGGATATCCTTCAGACAATGTTACGCTTCCGACAACCAATCACTGTTCAGGGCTTATCAGCTGATCAAGTATATGAGGTGACAAGATCAGATAAAAAGATGGATGCAGACAAAATCAAATTTATATTGCTAGAGAAGATCGGAAATGCGGTCATTGATACAACCGTATCAAAGGATGAGATACTTTCCGCAATTCAATCCATATTAAAATAAAAAGCGTACTTATTGGAGGATATTATGAAGCAAAAAATTAGGCACTTAATCTTATTTATCATTCTTACAGTAATTGATCAAGGAGTTAAGCTATGGGTTCGACAGTCCCTGATGAACAACGATCCACTCGTAATCATTCCGGATGTATTCAGCCTTCAATACCATGAGAATACCGGTGCTGTGTGGGGAATCATGAGCGGTAAGGTACAATTTCTTAGTATTTTTACCTTTCTCATAATGTTATTAATCGTTTTCCTGTATTTTAAGATCCCGCAGGATAAGAAATATAACCCGTTGAAGCTGATTACCGTGTTCATTTTAGCTGGAGCAGTGGGAAACCTAATCGACCGTATCCTCTTAGGTTATGTAGTTGACTTCATTTATTTTGAACTGATTAACTTCCCGTTATTTAATATAGCAGACAGTTATTTGACCGTATCCTGCATCTTATTATTCCTGCTGTCTATATTCTATTATAAGGATACTGATTTCGAATTTCTTGATCGGCTATTTGGCTCAAAGAAAAAGTCATCCATCGATACTGATATAGCTTCTGAGGCATCTACAGGGAATGAACATAAGGAAGAAAAATAGTTCCAGTAAAGTATAATTTCAAAAGAGTAGATATAACTTTATTATGTAAACTAGAAAGGATTAATTGAATGGAGGATGAAGTAATAGAGCTGTCGGAGTCGGATCAAATTCTGGAATATGTCGTTAATGAAGAACATCATGGGATCCGTATCGACAAATACTTATCGACAATCCAAGAAGACCTTACCCGCAGCTATATTCAAAAACTAATTGAGGAAGGTCGGATTCAACTTGATGGGAAGCCTGTAAAATCCAATTTTAAGGTCAAAATCGGGCAAACAGTACAAATTATCCTTCCTGAGCCTACACTGGCTGAAATCGTCCCTGAGGACCTCCCAATTGATATTATATATGAAGATAAGGATATTATTGTAATCAATAAACAGAAGGGACTCGTGGTTCATCCAGCAGCTGGACATGCTTCCGGTACCTTGGTGAATGCATTACTATATCACTGCAGCGGAGAGTTATCCGGTATCAACGGTGTTATGCGACCCGGAATTGTCCATCGGATTGACCGAGATACCACTGGCGTTCTGGTTGCTTGTAAGAATGATAAAGCGCACCAATGTATTGCGGAACAATTGAAGGTACATTCGATTACGCGTAAGTATCAGGCTATTGTATACAATACCTTTCAGACAGACAGCGGAAGAGTGGAAGGACCGATCGGAAGAGACCCTAAGGATCGCAAGAAAATGGCCATTAATCATAAAAATGGTAAGCCTGCAGCTACCAATTATATTGTGCTCGAGAATCTGGCTAAGCACTATGCATATGTAGAGTGTTCTCTGGAGACTGGTCGTACCCACCAAATCAGGGTTCATATGGCTAGTATACGTCATCCACTGCTTGGTGATATCGTCTATGGTCCAAGTAAAGATCCCTTTCATCTGGAGGGACAGGCCTTACATGCTGGCGTACTTGGCTTTATACATCCGACAACAAAGGAATATGTAGAATTTAGTGCACCACTTCCACAATATTTTACTGATTTATTATTGAAATTAAGACATAAGGGGTAGCCTTCATTGAAAAGAAAAGTCATTGATGAATTAATAAGTTGGGAAAACGATACATCAGATACTCCCGTATTACTTACGGGTGCGAAAGGGGTTGGTAAAACCTATCTTGCTTATGATTTTGCCAAGTCCTTTTTTGAGCACATCTATTATATCAATTTCGAACGTGAGCCACGGAAGGCCAGTCTGTTCCAGGCTGAAACGGATGAAAAAATCGCAAATAACTTACTTACACAATTCAATATACCAGAGGAGCAAGCATTTGAAACCCGTATCTTAATATTAGATGAAATCAGCTTCTGTAAAGAGGCTATGGACATCATTAAGAACAAACGATTGGCTGGAGTATTTGATTATATTCTGACTATTACCAGCCATCCCCTGCCGAGGGAATTCGAAGCTGAATTTCTTCGAATTTGTGTCCATCCTCTGGAATTCGATGAGTTTTTAAGGGCCACCGGTAACGAATGGTATATCGAAACGATTATCAATCATTATCATTCCTCTACAAAGATACCTGAGATTGTACATAAAGAGCTTCTTGTTCTTCATCAGCTTTATTTGCAAATAGGTGGTATGCCAGGAGTCATCAATGAATACCTTAATCTTCAAGATACTGTTAATGTATCCGAACAACACAGCTTTATCATCGGATCTTATCATGATTATATATTCCGTGATAATTCCGACAGCGATGCGTTAAAGATGAATCAGGTAATAGATAGTCTAACTTACCAGCTAATGAAAGAGAATAAGAAATTCCAGTATAAAATCATAAGAAAAGGTACTACCCATGCAATGTATCGTGAAGCTATTAAAAAGCTGGTAGATCAGAACTATGTAATACGATGTAATCGGATTAAGAATGAAATGTTGCCATCCCCAACGCAAATTGATATTCTTAATCATTCCTGTGAGGAGGATAATTCAAGCTTTAAGCTCTATCTTCCTGATACCGGCTTACTGTATTCAAAAATAGTAGAAGAGCAGGGACAGCAAGGAGTAATCCAGTATCAGAAATCTTTATTGGAAAATTACATAGCACAATCTCTACATGCTAAAAATTATTCCTTTGCTTTCTGGGAAAGTGATTCTATGGCTAAAATCGACTTCATTATCTCTAAAGATCTTGAGATGATACCCATTGAAGTCTTTCTTGGTGAAAATACAAGATCGAAGAGTATCAGTGTATTAAAGCAAAAATATACACTACCATATTCCATCAAAATTTCAGCTAGGAATTTTGAGTATTCCAATCAAGTGAAATATGTTCCTTACTATGCTGTATTTTGTATTTGATACCATATATTCCATTAATAATTTTAGGACCTAGTTCATATGAAAAGTAGAAAATATCACATTACTTAGCATATGTAGAATTCTAAACGCTCTAACATTTTAAGGGTTTATCAAGAAAACAGTTGACAAAATTATTCTATTATTATAGTATGAATATACAGCCTTCGGTCTACGTGTGTAGTTATTTATATACATACCTTCGGAAATTATATTCTACATTAGTAAGTTACCGAATTTACTGGATTGTAGATTACTTATATAATTAAGATCTTTTGTATACGGATTATTGGATATACTGTAAATTCTTTTTATTAGACTATAAAATGCAGCATCTGAACGGAGAAGCTTATGCTGTATTTTAATTTTCTACGAATGTAGAATATAAAATTATAGCTAAGAGGGGTGTAGGATATCATGTCATCTTTACCAGAAATACGTCTTCACGAAGGAGAACTCAATATTATGGAGTTGCTGTGGTCTAATAAGTCCTTAGCAGCAAAAGATATATCCAAAATTATTAAGGAATATATCGGTTGGGAAAAGAATACCACCTATACAGTAATCAATCGCCTGATTGAGAAAGGTGCTATCAAACGGGAAGATCCCGGTTTCTTATGTAAGGCCGCGATATCGAAGCGTACGGTACAGACAATCGAAACTAAAGTTTTATTAAACAAATTGTACAATGGATCATTATGTACATTCTTAGCAGAATATTTAAAAAATCAGGATTTATCGAAAGCAGAGGTCCTGGAGCTTCAGAGAATAATAGGAGAACAGAGGTTTTAATAAAATCTCTGTTTTTTTCATAGACACAATGAAAAAATTAATATAAAGGTTGAGATTATAATCATGGAATATAAATTTACGAAAAATGATAATTTTGAAGATTTCTCCAGTGGAAGAGTCCTATATCATATTGGTGGAGAACCTACCTTTCCGGTTAGGCTGACTTTAGAAATATATGAACGCTGCCTAGAATATTCTAATAAGAAAACGGATATTACGCTATATGATTGTTGTTGTGGCGGTGCCTATATGCTTACAATATTAGGATTATTGAAGAATAATACAATATCCAGGCTTTTTGGAAGCGATATCGATACAAAAAGTATCCGACTGGCTGAAGATAATCTAGGATTATTAACAGCATCCGGATTAAACAAACGAAAAAACGAATTAGAGGCTCTATATCAGTTATATGGCAAATCATCCCATCAAGATGCATTATGTAGCATCGATCGTATAAAAACCTTATTAGCCAAGGAAATTACAGCTGGCGTATTCCATCAAAATGCCTTTAAATTTAACAACCTGTCATTTATTCCAGATATCATCATGACAGACGTTCCCTATGGAAATCTTGTCGAATGGAATGAAGGGCTTGGAGGCATAAATGAAATGCTGATATCAATTTCTAAAGTATGTGGTCCCGAAACAATTCTATGTATCTGTATGGATAAAAAACAAAAAATTCAAACGGATCTTTTTGAAAGACTTGAGAAACAAATGATAGGTAAACGTAAATTCGAGATCTATAAGAAAAAGATCACGAAATAATGCCTCGTGATATAAAAAGAGGGTATTTCGTCATACATCATACTATTCGCAAAACACTTGTTTAACGAATAGATAGTACGTGATTATATACCTAGTGTCTATATAAGTTCGTTACTTCACCATAGAGAAAGATACAGATCTATCTCGTAATTGTAATTAATCGGTTTCAAGTTTACAGAATTCTTTTATACACTGTTACATCTGTCCATTCAGCATTCTCATACTCATTATAATACTCAATATACAATGGAATGACTTAATCAATATCCGTTACTTGAAACAAATTATATTCCATTTCTACCTCCATAAATCACTTTTGTAATTACATTACAGTAAAATCTTAAGTAAGCCATTTGTAACAACTGCTTATCTATCCAATCTGTATAATAAACTTAATCTATAATTTAGTAAAATCATACTCTAATTGATAATCACGAGTATCCATCTGATATAATTCTTGATTAATTTCTTTTGCTTCTTCACAACCAATTGAAAAGTAAAATGCTATAGTTTCTTCTGCTGAACCTGCACATATATAAAATTTATCTACTCCTTTATTTTGAGCCATTTTAGCAGCCATAAAAAATAAATTTCTCCCTATACCTTTGCCACGTATCTCATTTGAAACGAAAAGTTGGTCTAAGAGAATTATTATCTACGCTGCAAAAACCCACAAGACGTTCTTTATAAAATGCTCCTAATACAAATCCACATGTAGAAAATGTGTTCATTAAATTTGTAAGATGATTTTCAAAACCATTTGGGAAATCAGGTATTTGGAATTTGTCAGTTTCGTGTTATGATTGTAACCAATGCAGTATAAGGTCACTTCTACTTACTCCTAATTAGAGCGTCTCAACCAGTTTCTGAATTTTTGAGTGGGAAATTAAATATACATTACCTATAATGTCGATTTTGTCGTCCTTTACACGTACAGCACCATCTTTATCTGCCGCCACATAAATATCCATTTTTTCTGATAAAGGTAAACGTTCCTCAATCAACGCGGCGTTATCATAATCGAAATGAGCTTCAAAAGAAAAATGATTAAGAGCCATACCTTCATAAACAGTGCATTCATCCAAATATTCATTACACATGCTCATCCCACCAGCACTTGTTCCCATAACAACAGCATTACTTTTTTTAATCAAATCCGATAATTCATATTCCATCAAAAGGTGCCTTTGATACTGAGGGCTTCCACCACATAAAAAAACGACAGATGCGTTTTGGATTAATTGCTGGACATCTTCCTTCTGCATACGGTGATCAATTAAATAATATTCATCAAAAAAGATGTTAGCCTGATTAAACCATGTCCTTTCAAAAACCTCATCAATATTAACTTGCTCATCATTATAATCAGGCGATTCAGCACTAATCATAACAAGTGATTTTCTGTCTGTTATATCCTCATGCAACACATTGGTTAACTTTTCGGGAAAGCCCTTATCATAAAACCAATCTAAGTAATAGTGAGTTTTCATTTGTAATTACCTCCATATGTAATATTTACATTCATCCATTATACTTATCAAAAATTGAATAATCACATTGACGCTATCTTGGCTGTATATTTTATATATATCTTTATCTACTATATTATATCTTCGCTGGAATGACAGTGTAGAGGATTTTAATTTGCTGATATTGTACCAAAATCCCAGAACTGCCCAGATCCTTCTGTACGAAAACGCTCTGCAAAAAACTTTACAAAATCGCTCTTCTCATTATAAATTTTTCTGCTTATATCAAAATTAAGCTCTCTAAGGTATTTTTCATCATCCTTTGGACGTTCATTCACCAACCATTCGATCACATCATTAAATGCCAAGCCATGTGCACTGGAATAAATAAAGTGCATCCAAATTGTGCGTGGTAAGATGATTTTACAGTCACACGGTAAGGAGTTTTTTCGCTGCAAGGTAAGCAAAATTTTCTGCCTGACAGTAAGCACTTTTTTCACTGTATGGTAAGCAGAATTTTTTGTCTATGGTAAGCATTTTTTTCTGTGTGATGAGTAAATCACAGGAGGAATTCAGCAAAATCTGTCTCAAAATAGTATACTGAGATTAACAAGTATATGAGAGGAGGCAACATGAATGCTGAAGATAAAACAAATGCAGGAAATACAGGATTTAAAGCTCCGAGGCTATTCTATTTCGGAGATAGTCCAGTTTTATGAGTCACAGGGATGTAAAACACCATCTCTCCCAACAATCCGTAAGTATTACAACATGGAGGTTATTCCAAAGAACCCAGGTATAAATCTTGCCAAGGATAAAGCCTATGATCAGGAACCTTTCCGCTCTTCAGTTATCGAAATAGCCAGAAACCTTGGCAACAAAGATTATTGCGTCAGCTCCATCCATGATGTATTGGTGGAGAAGTTCATTGACAGTGGAGAGTTTGTCGAACTGCCTGGAAACGAGCAGACACTGCGTAATTACATCCATTATCTGAAGGATAACAATATCATCTCTGATGAACCTGAAAACAAACGCATTTATGATCATGTGTTTGATACCCCACCCGGTGAACAGATGTTGATTGATTTTGGGCAGGAGCATGTAACCCAAGGTCTTGATATTGGTACTATGTCAAGAAAAAGTACAAGTTAAACGTGAACTTTCTTAATAACACAGGGTATCCTTATACTACTTTTAATTCCATATCCTTTAAATCCTTCCAATATTCTCTTTCATATTCATTTGGC
>JAEZKA010000099.1 GCA_023436225.1 Bacillota bacterium | reverse complement strand
ATTTTTGGCTTAATGCACAAAACTAAATAAGAAACCACGAAATTGTTGCATAATTACTGCTAAAATTAAAAAAAGGATGATAAGTATATCATCCTTCATTCATTAGAAAATATAATAGATCAAGTTTTCTGAAGATTTTAATTTAATTCAAACACTCTTTTAGCAATATTTTCTGACGCATGTCCATCCTCTAATGAACAAAAACGCTCATAGAAGTTAGCATATTTTTCTTTGTATTGCTCTGTGATATGATCGATATCACGAATTGCCTCCACCACCTCTTCGTTGGTAAAGAGTAGCGGACCAGGTACCTCAGACTCAATATCCATATAGAAGCCGCGAAGCATATCACGGTATTTATCAAGATCGTAGGTATAAAATAGGATCGGGCGCTTCAGGTTCGCATAATCAAAAAATACTGAGGAGTAGTCCGTTATTAATAAATCTGATATCAGATACAATTCCGAAATGTCATCATATTTACTTACATTGATAGCAAAATCCTCAAGACCGGTAACATCTAGTGAATCAGCAATAAAGTAATGGGTACGCAGCAGAACCACATAGTCCTTGCCCAACTCCTTCTTAAGCATATGAAGATCCAGCTTGAGAGCGAATTTATAAGCTCCATGTCCATAATACTCATCATCTCTCCAGGTCGGAGCATAAAGAATCGTCTTCTTTCCTTCCGGAATATTTAACTTTTTCTTAATCTCTAAAGCGATCTGATCTTTCTTCGGATGATGCATGATATCATTTCTCGGATATCCGTATTCCAGCATCTCCTTATCAAATAGGAACGCACTACGGAAGGTCTCAGATGAGAATTTATTCGCTGCCACCAGGTAATCCCATTGCCTTGCTTGCTTATAAAATTGAGCTTTATACAAAGGAGAGGCAGCCATAACCTCCTCCTGATCAAATACCAGCTTTTTAAGAGGAGTACCATGCCACGTCTCTAAGAATATGGTTCCTTCCCGCTTCTTCATCCATAGGGGCTGTCTTACATTAAAGACCTGGTACTTTGCTCTAGCAAGATAGTAACAGTAGCGAATGCTTATTCGCTTTACTTTTGTATGCTTAAACGGGATCTTTGAGCTTTTGGGTACTGTCCAAATAAAACGATATTTTCCGGGGTAGTTCTTATTCAAGTATTCATAAATATATTTCGGGCTGTCGGAATAGCTCTTACCAAAAAAGCTCTCACAAATCACCCAATTTTCCTTAACCGGCAGCTTAGTAAAGATTTTATTGTACAGATAAAAGGCTAATACCTTCTTATTCTTTTTCATTTTCTTGAACTTCTTTATTCCAAGATGCCTAGTGACAATCAGAGTTGCCTTTGTAACATTGTTGCTCAACAATGCCTTAACGATCTTTTTCTTGTACTTCTTAAGAGAGTTAATCTTATCCGGATTTATCTCTGATACAACCTCACGCATTAACTGAAAACGCTCTTTACGCCAAATATCCTTCTCACTTCGACGAAGTCTCGGGGCATAGGTTCCAGCATAGTAAGCAATCAATTTATCCTCAAGATAACTTCTTAAAGGAGTATTTTCTATCGTATAATCTCTTGCCTGTCGATATGCCTGTATGTACTCCTCAAACTTATCCTCTGTCTTGGATTGGGACAGCGCGGGGTAATGGATCGGATCATTATGCTTTCTTTTTATATAGACGGCCTCCTGCACGTAGGAGCATGTCCGAACTAGCTGCAAGGCTTGAAGCACGAAGGTTGAATCCGAGAAAAAGATATAATTGTTATTAAATCGGATATCATTCTCATTCAAGAAGCTTCTGCGAAACAAAACTCCCAGTACTGATACGTTACGAAGTCCCTTTCTAGTTACAAATAGAGTGTGATATGCTTCTGCTATCTTAGCCACATCTTCTTCATCCACATTGGTCACTGCGGCCAGCTTCTCTTGTACCTTCAATATCTTTTTCTGCCGGCGGGTAAGCTTAGGAGTATCCCCTTCTTCAGCCATGGAATTCATCATCTCCTGATCACCCTGTTCTTGATCCCCCTGTTCTGAATCATTCGGATCCTGATCATCAGCCGTCTGATCATCTGTCATAGCAATCGAGGCAAGATATACGTTACGCCCAAACCAAGTAGATTTCTTCTTACCATATGTAAAGTCTGCAACCTGCTCATCCGCTTCATGAATTAATAATGCCAATGAATCACTTAAAATATAATCATCACTATCCAAAAAATAAACATACTCTCCTACGGCTGCCTCGAGTCCGGCATTTCTGGCACTAGCTACACCGCTGTAGTCCTTAAATTGCTCCTCAATCTTAGCCTTACCGAATTTGCGGTTTGCCAGCTGGGAGTCACTCAACTCAATCACGTTCAGATTCAGATCCTGATACTTATGAATTAGTTCTGAGACATCCTCCTTTACATGGTCAAGCACCAGAATGGTTTCGAAATTGCTTAATCCCTGATCTCGGATGCTTTCCAAGCAATCCCCCAGAAAATGGATTCCCTTATGAAAGGGAACAATAATACTTAGTTTCACGAATGCACCTTGCCTTTCTCAGTTAGAGCACCAGAGGTCTTTCTCTCTCCGGCGTAAACAGCTTCAGCTGTATTGTTTTTTATTATTTATCTTTTATGAATAGGCCTGACAGCTTGTCAATACCCATATCGTAAACACGTTTTACATTCGGTCTGGAATATACATATGTTATTAACAACGTCATCAGGACTGAATAAACTAAATAGTAAATCGGATGATTTTCTAATATCTTTAGCTTTTCAAGCACAGGTATTGTAAAAATATGAAGAACATACACCGTGATCGTACTCGCACCAATATGAGAAAGAAATATCTTACGAGAGGGAACTAAATTGAGCAACACAAAAATCATTACAAATGCTACAATATAAATGATAACCCTATATAACAAAGTCTGTAGCTCTTCTCCTTTCGGATAGTAGGTCCGAAGAAATAGTATCTCTGTATCGAATAGGTCCTTATAGGCAACAAACACCGACCAACCTACAACAATCATCAACAACAAGATAGAAAGCAGCTTAGGAAGTGTTCTTATTCTTTTGACCTGCTCCTCCTTACAATAGTAGCCTGCTAGGAAGAAGGGCAGGAAGCACACAAATCTTCCCAGTGTCATAAATTCTGAAAACTCATGGCTAAAGCCGCTAAGGAATGCAACGATAAAGCTCAATGGAAGTATGTAACGAATTTTTATTATATCCTTCAGGAAAAATTTCCATAAAAATAATGCCAACAGATACCACAACCCCCAATTTGGATTAAAGAAACGGAAGGCATAATACTCCTCCTTAAGTATCAGCATCTTGAAGACATAGTTTACCGTATTGAGCATAAGATACGGTATTAGGATTGTAACAAACGCATTATTTCTTGCTTTCTCTAATTTCTTCGAGAAATATCCTGAAATAAATACCATTACCGGCATATGAAAATAGAATAGAAATATGTATATACTTTTTATTATATCATGTTCATTCTGCATTGAGGTGAGAAGGTGTCCCCACACTACTAATATAATTAAAATCGCTCTCAGATTATCAAACAGATAATCTCGTGTCTTATCCTCTGTATTAAGCTGTAACTTTTGACTCATGTTAACTCCTATTTACTGATACATACAGACATTTTGATTTTAGCAAAGTTTATCTTATCCTGCAATGTTTTTATTATTCCATTGATTTTAAAACTTTTTTGCTGTAGAATTCTACTGTATGCGATACAACAATTATGTATTTTAGCACCATTTAAATAAAATGCAAGAAAAAAGGAATGAAATTATGAGAAAAATTTACAGTCCACTTTTTACCTTTATTCAAAAGGAAGCTGTCCTTTGTATTGCCGGGTTGGCTGCTATTCTAACTATGTTCTTTGTTCCCCCAACCCTAGGGTATATAGAATATATTGATTTCCGGGTACTTGGCCTCTTATTTTGCCTAATGGCAGTTGTATCCGGCTTTAATAAAACCGGTATCTTTATTCTTCTTTCTGAAAAGCTATTAATGCGCGTGGCAAACATTAGATCCATTGCACTTGTACTGGTGCTTCTAAGCTTTTTTACCTCAATGTGGATCACCAACGATGTAGCTCTGATTACCTTTGTTCCCTTTGCAATTCTAATACTTACCATGACCGGGTATACTAAGTACCTCATAACAATGATTGTTCTTCAGACAATAGCTGCAAATCTAGGCAGCATGCTTACTCCAGTGGGAAATCCACAGAATCTTTTTCTGTATTCGGAGTATAACATTCCCATCACTGAGTTTCTTAAAATCACTATACCTTATACTATATTGTCTTTACTATTATTATATATTGCGATTATGTTCATCCCTAAGGAGCATATCAGCTTTACACTTTCCGATACGGGAAAAACAGACAAGCATAACCCCTATACCATCGCCATGTATAGTGGACTTTTTCTTGTCTGCCTTGCGTGTGTATTAAACTTAATTGATTATCGTATCACCATTTTGGCTGTTTTCCTTTGCATTGTTATCTTTGATGGTACTATCATTAAAAAAGTAGATTACTCCCTACTTCTTACCTTTGTATGCTTTTTTATATTTGTAGGTAATATCGGCAACATACCGGTTATCCGGGATTTTCTTGCATCTTTACTGAATGGCAGAGAATTCATAATATCCTTGCTAGCCAGCCAGATCATCAGTAACGTTCCGGCTGCCGTATTACTATCTGCCTTTACGGATAATTATAAAGCAATCATCCTTGGTACTGATCTGGGAGGCTTAGGAACATTGGTAGCTTCGCTGGCAAGTCTGATCTCCTATAAGTTCTATCTTAGAACCTCCAATGCAAATTCAGCTAGGTTTCTTGGAGTTTTCACTCTATATAATCTAGGCTTCCTGGTTGTACTATGCCTATTCTATTACCTATGGAACTTTCTCTCTATACTTGCTTAATAAGGTCCCAATTGGATTAGGAAGCATTTCTTTGATTATTAGCTAATCCAATTGCCTTCCTTTGTTATCTCCCAGCTTCCGTTTTTAAGAACAGCTGTGACATCGTCCGCGCCGATGGCACCATCTCCGCTTCTCCATTTACTGATAGCACACTTAATCTCTTCTTTGTTCTCGTCATAGGTAATCTTCGATAATTTTATCAATATACCATCAGGAAATAATAGTTGATCCTTATCAATTATCTTCTGTTCTACTAGCTCTTCATAGGTTCCTTCGATGATATCTAAGCCGTAAGCTGCTGTCACTTTTGTCAATATCATCTCTTGTTCAAGGTTAGTTAGATTAATCCATTCCGAGGTATCCAATGCAATCTTCTTAATATCATTGTTAAGACCCTTATCTTCCTGATAAATATCATCAATCAAAGCCAAATACCCATCCATCAGATTGTTATGACCGACTTTTTCCACTTTAGTTGCTGTAATCTGAGCAGGATACGATTCCGCAATCATTCCATTATAGGTTATCACCAGAATGTCTCCTGCAATGAGATGCTCTGTCTTTATTGTCGCTCCGTTCTCATCCATTAATACCGCACCGGCCACATTAACCGAAATCTTATCGGAGGATCTTGCTTCATTACTCTCTTCACTCGGGGTAATTAATAAGACATCTCCGCTTTCAATAATTTCAGCACGGAACGAGAATTGCTCTTCTCCGTCACTGCTTGGTGTCTGATCTGATTGGGGGGGATTCTTGGTACTCGATACTTCCTCTTTTGTACCACAGCCACCCATTACTAAGACAGTAAGCATTAGTATAAAAATGAATCTTATTACTTTTCTCATAGACTTCTCCATTTCCAAATCGCAAGTTTATCGTTGTAATAATTATAGACGATATTACGATCAGGATTGTTCCAATGTGAATTAGTTCTTTTTATTCATTCACACTATTATCATAAATGAAATCATGAAGCAAACTTCTGGTATCATCCCAGCTATTAGGGACTAGAACATCCTGCTTATAGCGGCCAATTTGAACCCTCTCGCTGTAATAGCTGTCATCAATCGGAACACGGAAGGTCTTAAGCTCATTCTTCTCCAGATATACCGCTTGCTGTAGATAGTTATTATATTCTGTCTTTGTAATATCTGTTTTTATGTCTATATTTGACATAATATTATTCATAATCATACCCAGCTGAATTACATTCTTTTTACGAAGCTTTTCGAATATTTTCTCCAGTACAGTTCTTTGCCTCTGAGTCCGTCCGAAATCACTGCTTTCTGTCTTCGTGGATACCTTACGAATTCTGCAATAGCCCAGTACCTGATTGCCATTCATATGCTGGACACCTGCAACAACATTCCGATAGGCCGGATTAGATATATAGTTGGTTGTTCTCAGATACTCTGCTTCCTTTGAGGTCAATTCCAGATCGATTCCGCCTAGATAATCGATAATCTCCTCAAAATCATCGAAATCGACCAGTACATATCCATCCATTGACAGACCAAAATTAGTCGCTATTGTATCATAGAGTAGATTGATCCCTCCATTTGCGTAGGCAGAGTTTAATTTGTTATTCTTATAGCCCGGTATCTCGACGTATAAATCGCGCATCAGAGAGGTAAGCTTTATCACCTTATTTTTCGAATCCAGAGACGCAATGATCATCGTATCCGTATTCAAAGCTCCCTCAAAGGTCTCTACACCAATCAGAAGAATATTAGAAACAGTTTTACTTTCTGTCGGTTTCTGATTAGCATTATCGGTGGTATCTATCACCGGCTTCTCCCCCGTATCTTTCAAATCTACAGGTTCTTCCGAGGCTTCATAGTTCAATTTCTCGTAGCTGTAATTACTGATGATACGAATAACCAGGTTTCTTCCCATATCCGTCTTAATTAGGAAGAAAACTGCCGTCAGAATAATTATAATAGGAATTACAACAAACTTTATTATTCTACTAGAACCTTTTTTCTTTACTTTCACTTCCAAACTCTTATTTATCTTAGGATCATTATTATTGTAGCTGGCCGCTCCTTCCACTTGGATCGTTTCATTCACCTGTGTACTAAGAGATCGTTTTAGATCATCCAGAAATTCGTCCGTTCCATCCTCAAAAGATTCATTGGGATCCTGCTCCCTAGGATTATCTCCATTGCTTCCATTCGTGTTGTTCATAATTTTTCTATACCTTTCATCCTGATATGCGGCTTTCTCGCTTTGGTAGTAATTTACATTTCGATGTTATCATCCGCAGAAATCAAAGTCAACAATTTAGCGAAAACGTAAATAAATCTTAAGAATAGCATTACCAAATATAACGTTAATATGAATCTTAATATGAAGCCATGTTAAGAAACACTTGTATAATATAACTTCATATATTATAATTCTATAAATTATACTAATCTGATATGAATTATATAATTAATAAAGGAGGATTCCTTGGTATGGATCATCACATTAACACAAAATGCCTTTATGGCAATCAGAAGAAAAGCCCTGTTGATAATACTGGTGCGATCAGCTTTCCTATCTATCAGACAGCAACCTTTGCCCATCCTGATGTTGGAAGCAGTACGGGTTATGACTATTCCCGCTTACAGAATCCAACCAGAGAGCAGCTGGAGAAAATAGTTGCAGCTCTGGAAAATGGTTATGATGCAGTTGCCTTCAGCTCCGGTATGGCTGCTATGAATGTGCTTATGGAACTTTTTGAACCCGGTGATCATATCCTGGCTTCCGATGATTTATATGGTGGAACGATCCGCATCTTTAACCATATCAATAAGAAGAACGGAATCAAGGTTGAATATATTGACACCTCCGATGCTGATCTTACATTGAGACATATCAAAAGTAATACGAAGGCAATCTTTGTTGAAACACCTACGAATCCCATGATGAATGTGACTGATTTGGAGGCGATATCACGGATTACCCGCCTTCATAATCTCCTGCTATTGGTAGATAACACCTTCTTATCACCCTATTTTCAAAATCCACTTGACCTGGGAGCTGATGTGGTATTACACAGTGGAACGAAATTCTTAGGCGGTCATAATGATACCCTTGCTGGCTTCCTTGTGACGGCGCATGAAGCCTTGTCCGAACGAATACGATTCATCTTAAAAACCACAGGTTCCGGTCTATCTCCCTTCGACAGCTGGTTATTGCTTCGTGGGATTAAAACACTTTCCATAAGAATGGAAGCACAACAAAAGAATGCACTGGCTATTGTTGATTGGCTGAAGTCCCAAAAGCAGGTCCGTAAGGTTTATTATGTCGGCTTACCGAGTCATCCGGGCTATGAAGTGAATCGTAAGCAATCCCGAGGATTTGGTAGTATGATCTCCTTCCATGTTGATACACCTGAGACTGCAGTCCGCATTCTTCGTAAGGTGCAGCTGATACAATACGCTGAAAGCCTTGGCGGCGTGGAGAGTCTGATTACCTATCCCTTACTCCAGACCCATGCCGATGTTCCAGAGGAGGAACGCGAAGCAAAGGGTATTAACCAAACCCTACTCCGACTATCAATAGGAATCGAGTATATCGATGACTTAATTTCCGATTTAGCTCAGGCCTTTGATGATGTGGATTGTTAGAAAGGATGGATCCTATTGAAATATAATTTTGACAAGTTAATCGATCGTAAAAATACAAACTCTTTAAAATATGATTTTTCCACAGAACGTGGAAAGCCTGCTGACATTCTTCCTCTATGGGTAGCTGATATGGACTTTTCTGTCCCCGAGGAGGTTCAAGAGGCTATCCACCAGGCAGTTAGTCATGGTATATTTGGTTATAGCGACGTAAAGCAGGACTATTTTAAGGTAGTTCATGACTGGTTCTTCCGCCATTATGGATGGGATACCAAGGAAAATTGGTTAATCAAATCCCCGGGTGTTGTCTTTGCCATTGCAATGGCGGTCAGAGCCCTTTCGAAGGAGGGGGATGGAGTTCTAATTCAACAGCCTGTCTATTACCCATTTTCAGAAACCATTCGCTTAAATAACCGAAGGCTGGTCGTGAATTCACTGATATATCAGGACAATCAATATACCGTTGACTTTGATGACTTTGAAGAGAAGATCGTTAAGAATGGTGTGAGGCTCTTCCTATTATGCAATCCTCATAATCCGGTGGGAAGAGTCTGGGCGAAGGAAGAACTGACCCGTCTGGGTGAGATTTGTCTTAAATATAAGGTTATTGTTATATCCGATGAAATCCATTCTGATTTCACTTATCCAGGTTATGAGCATGTCGTTTTCTCAAATCTCAGTGAAGAATTTGCACAAAACACCATAACCTGTACTGCTCCTAGCAAGTCCTTTAATCTTGCAGGTCTTCAGGTCTCTAATATCTTTATTCAAAACGATGACCTACGAGGGAAGCTGAAGCTCGAGATAGCAAAGAGCGGCTACAGTCAGCTTAATACCCTTGGATTGGCTGCCTGCAAAGCGGCCTATCAATACGGCGAACCCTGGCTCGTACAGTTGAAGGCTTACTTACTTGGAAATCTGAATTATGTCCGGGAATTCCTTTCGGAGAAGCTTCCCATGATTAAGCTGATTGAGCCCCAGGGGACTTATCTAATATGGCTTGATTTTAGCGCGTTGCAGCTTACACGCAAGGAATTAGAGGAGCTGATTGTCCATAAAGCGAAGCTATGGCTGGATCCCGGTCACATCTTTGGTCCTGAAGGAGATGGCTTCGAGCGAATTAACATCGCCTGCCAGAGACAAACTCTGGCAAGGGCCCTAGAGCAGTTACACCAGGCAATAACGTCAAGATAATAGCAACTAAAATGATATGTCGTATCATTCCAATGATAGAAGGTACTCTCATCGAACCTTCTATTGTCATGAATTAAATGGGGCTGTCGCACTAAATGTGCGGCGCCCCATTTACGTTAGTGATGTTTATCACATATTTAGATTTACAAGAATAGCGCGTGACTATCAATCCAACAGAGACACGTTCCCACTCGGTTGCCGCACATAGCGGTACATAAGGTTGTGACAGAAAAAAGCATCTGCCACAACCAAAGTACCGATGGCGGCAAACGGTCTC
>JAEZKA010000039.1 GCA_023436225.1 Bacillota bacterium | reverse complement strand
TTGGTAACCGCAGTTTCGTACTCTGGAATTACACGAACTAATGCGCGGGTATGGATAAAACACAAGCAGGTATCTTGATTTAAGGTACCTGCTTTTTTGCGCATTAATTCGTATAATTCTCTATTCAAAAAGCGAAACATATCAATCCTAATACCTACATATCCACAAAATTCAGCACATCAAGTGGTTTTTCTACTTGGATGAAGTCATGCTTTCGCCTTGAAGGTTGTGTTGTTCCTTCTTGAAGATACCAGGCTGCTTGAACTGCATTCATCCCAAGCTCTCGAGCAGTTTCCAACTCATTACTGCCTCCGTCTCCAACATATATACATTCCTCTGGCTTCACAGAAAAGCCATTCATACATCTAAGGAAAATCTCCTTCTCTGGCTTTTGAATCCCCTGTTCATAAGAAAGATAAATCGCATCAAAATATGGAAATAGTTCACTTCTGCGGATTACATCAGCTTCCTCAGAAAAACAGTTACTGATTAATCCGACCAAAAATCCTCTTTTTTTCAATATAGAAAGCATCGGAATAATTTCAGTATTTAAATGTCGAAAACACTCTTCCTTTGCCGCTATACGTTTCTCAACAATTTCCTTTAAAAGAATTTCGGAGTAACAACCATTCTCTCTAAGAATTGTTGCCAATACTTCCTCCAATGTTAACTTGCCTATAGTGCGTTCCTCTTCAGTCGGATGCCAAAGTGACTGAAATTGATCTTCTGGAATTCCTGCATCCTCAGCCATCTGTGGTCCAAAATAGAGCGGACTATGATAGTGCGTAATTAAAGTTTCAAACATGTCAAAAATTACTGCTCGTGTCATTACTTTTCCTTCCTGCAATTTAATCCTCTCCATTCTTCTATACGAACATGTTCAATCGAGCCTCCAACTGTCCATTCAGCCACCCTTTTATTCTCACCATCCGCTCTTCCTCCTGCTGCCTGCCGTTCCAAACCAATTGATTTAACTCGTGCTCCAGCTGATAGATTGTCAGACGTTTTGCAAGCTGCGGGACTTCTCCTGCAATTCCAAGGGTTTTAATGATGGATTTCAGTAATAAATCAAATTGATGCCCCTGCTCCGGTGGATAAATGCACCAATGAAATAGATGTGCCAATTCAAAATCATCCTCACCATACTGTGAACATTCCCAATCGATTACTCCTGCCAATTTACCCTCATGAACAATAATGTTCTTGGGATGAAAATCATTGTGTAAAAGCTTTGCTCCCGTCTGGTATTCCAGACAGTCGATGTTTTTATCAATGTATTCAAAGGCTTGTGTAATAATCTTCCCACTGATATGTGCAGTGGAGAGACTATCTCTCAGCGTCTTAATATACTCCAGATGGCCCTCCTTCCAGGAACCCTTGTACCTCGGGACGGTTGGAATATAGTGACCGATATCATACGAAGCATCGGTTATAGAGTGCAGCTTCATGAGGAAATGAGCGATATCCTTCCCTAGAAGGTGACTCTGTTCCTCCGTTAGTTCCTTCAAAACATGATATAAGTCACTACCCTCCATATAATCCGCAATCAGGTAATCGTATTCCTTACCGGATGAGATTAATGTCCCGTTGGAATGGATCTTAGGGGTAAGTATAATCGATTGTACCCGTTCCAGCTTCTTCAACTCATCCGGTATGGACTCCGATATTCTTAAAATATACCTATTATCAATACGATAAACTGCTATCCGGTCATTCTGCCGGCATTGCTCTATCACATTGACTTTAATATTACATCTGGTCAGCGCTTCATAAATATCGTTTATGCTTATGCTAATATCGTTCTGGCTCATATTTCTATCCTTATCTTATTGATTTCTATGGTATCTTGTTTGACTTTCCTGACTGATATCTTTACTTAACAATTCCCATTATAATACAAGAAGAGCAATATCACCAGATTGTTCCTTATATGAAAATGGATTTATATCTACACTATGTTCTTCTCCATTTTATAAGAGCTATCCACGGTATCCTTCGGATTCTCAATTCGTATCACATGAAAGCCCAGCTTATTAACATAGAAATTATGATTTCTTCTGGAGAAGCCCGCTGTCTCGGTGTACCATTTCTTTGTATTCGGATATTCCTTTTCTACGAACTCCCAGATAAGCTGTCCGATGCCCCTGTTCTGAAGCACCGGGTCCACAAAGATGTTACCAAGGTAGTTCACCCTGGACTCCGGATTAATCCATAGAATTAATCCGGCCATTAGCTTTCCCTCCATCGATATCTGATACGCAGTTGAATTCGCATCCAGTCCCCATTTACGAAGGAATGCTCCGTTGTCATACCCCTCCGGTCCCCCCTTATCCTTACCCAGGTGTATTCTGCAATCCTCATCAAAAGCTCTGGTCATGATGGTTGTTAATTCATCTATTCTCTCTTCCTGTAATTGTTCAAATACCAATCCTTTATATTCCTTCATCTAGATATCCTTTCTCAGCATCAAAATATAATGCTTGCTAGCTTCGTTGTCAGATACAAAGATATGCTTCCTTATAGCTTCTCTATGATCTCCCTTATCACCTTCACAGCCTCCGCTTCAAAGCCCGCTGCTTTATTAATCAGGGGCACTAGCTTCCTTCTTATCTCCGGCTTCGCAAAATGTTGTACCCGTTCTTCATCCTGAATTAAGCCTCCGACTACCTCACCCATCTTTTGTCCTAGCTCTGCCGCACGACGAAGATACTCTGCCGCTAGCTTACATTCGCTTTCAACTTGAGCGATATCCCTTCCAACCCGCTCTAGGTAAGCAGCAGCATAAAAACGCCCCTCTGCTAACATGAGCACTGCATCGTTCTGACAGACTAACCGCTCGTATAGGATCGGTAGAATAGCTCCCTTCGGGAATTCCTTATCATCTCCGATCTTTCTCGCCCAGTATTCGTAAGCTCTTTGACCTCCTGCATATTCAGCCTCGAGTCTATTGTCCTGACCCAAGAAGACTACCTTCTCCTTCGTCAGAAGCTGCAGAGCATTCTCCAGAATCTCCTTATGACTTGCCAGTGCCTCCTGACGCTCCCCTACCGCTATCAATGCAACAGTGTATTCATTCTCCCACCAGCCATCGGTTACAAAATATCCACTTTCATCTTGAGTTACATTCTTTGCAAATTCCTGATTGTCCTGGAAGCAGTTCCAACCTAGCAGC
The DNA here is from genome assembly GCA_023436225.1 of Bacillota bacterium. Taxonomy (GTDB): domain Bacteria; phylum Bacillota; class Clostridia; order Lachnospirales; family Lachnospiraceae; genus Mobilitalea. The sequence continues at coordinate 15,788 of JAEZKA010000039.1, read as the reverse complement.
TGATTTCCGTTATCTCTGTAGCCGGTAATCAGGCAAGCCTCCGGTGGACCGATAATTCCAAAAGCAATAACCGGTCTTCCTTCCTCCAGCTCCTCCTTAATAAAGCGGATGAAGTCCTCTTTATTTGAGCTCTGTCTTGTTAATAATCGATAGCTTCGACCTGCCGCGGCAAATGCCCGGCGGAAAGCCTCATAACGATCCTCATAGATGTTCATAATATCTACATTGCCGCCATCCCAGTATTCCACGTTCCAGCGGAGCCGAAAGGCCGCACCTGTAATTGCCATAACATAAGCATAATCCATCTGCTGCCCCATATAGTTTAGGCAGGCCTTCATGGCTGCACAGAAAGGAGTACATTCCTCAAAGGAATATGCTACCTTAGGTACTCCGTATAGGATACAGCCATCCTTAGTCTTTACATTATTGTTCATAGGATAATCCACCTCCGATAAATTCTGCTGCCAGTTGGATGATCCAACCGGCGCTTGATTCGTGGCATAATTCTCCTCCTGCTTAAGTAGCATCGGTCCAAACATTCCGACCAGAATTCGTCTTCTTCCCACCTTCAGACTACAGGGAAGCCTGCGCAGATGAGAAGGGAGAATATTCATATGGCGCTTGAAAGCTCTGGTAAATACATCATAGCTCTCAAACATATAATCCGCTGCAATATCCGAAAGGCTTCTATCGGTGTGTGCGATGTCAAAGGCAGAGTTTGCAAGCCTACGAATAAGAATATAGCGGGAAAGTGTAATTCCAGTACATTCCCGGAAGGTCTCCCTGATATGGCGATAGGAAAATCCCACCGATTTCTCCAGATCGTCATAATCAATCGATTCTTTGACTCTTGTCTCGATATAGGTTGCTGTAGACCATATTAATCGTGTATAATCCATATTATCACCTTTCTTTACTTAAACCAGGTTATAGACCTCTCTCAGAGTGCCGTTTGCTATGCACTGTAAGCGAGGAGGGAACCTGCCATTGCCATTTACTTCCGGAAGTTACTTCTATTATAACAAAGAGGGTAAAAAACACTCGATGTTTTTGACCCTCTTTATAAATCCATTTTATATTGGTATCCAAATTTCTCTTCCTTTACGACCTCCCGTATGAGCTGAGGCGGCACTCTTTTTAAAAAATCACCGGTTGCCTGACCATCCTTAATCCAAGCTGACACCTCCTGCTTTGGGATCACTAAGGGCATTCGGGTATGAATTTCCTTCATTGAAGCATTTGCCTCAGTGGTTAGAATTACGAATCGCAGCTCCTCACCGTAACGGGTGTACAAACCAGCCATATACAGCACCTTCGTTCCCTCCATTCGAAATAAGAACTTACGCTTCTCACTGTCCCATTCATAGAAGCCGGTAGAAGGGATGATACAGCGACGGTTAAGGAGGCTGTCCCGAAAGGTCCTCTTCTCGAAGGCACTCTCTGAACGTGCATTGATAATGACACCCTTTTCATTAAATTTCGGAAAGCCCCAAGCGCTGATGGCGGGTGATATCTCCTCCTGTTGGAGAGTCAGGATCGGAGCCTGGTTCGTCGGATAGATATCTCCTGTCTTGACTGCCGTATTATGAAATTTTGCATTCAGCTTCTCTAGTATCTCTATGATTTCATCATTTTGTTCTACTGTAAAATTATACCTTCCACACATAGGAATCCTCCCTTTCCAAACCTATTTTAACATATTTTGGACCATTTCTATAGATAATATTTCCTTATTAATAAAAAGAATAAAAAGCCTTTGACATTTTAAGAAATTCGATTATGATAGAGTATGGTATTTATTAAAGCCTTAAAATTGATTAACAATTCCAACATGTTTAGCATAAATATTACAACAAAAAATCAGACAAGAATTTGTAATAGTTCAGGCGTACAATTCCATACAGGAGATTTAGGCGAACGAATTCTTTTGCAGCAAAGCAAAAAAGAGCTTATGCCTGAACTGTTACAATAAATTAATGTATTCAAAGGAGGATACCACATGAAAACCGGTTTTGATCCACAGAGGTATATTGATGAGCAGTCGAAGTTCATCCTTGAGCGTGTTAACAACTATGATAAGCTGTATCTTGAATTTGGCGGTAAACTAATAGGAGACAAGCATGCGAAGCGTGTACTTCCCGGCTTTGACGAAGATGCTAAAATCAAATTACTCCAAAAACTAAAGGATCAGGCCGAAATCATTATCTGTGTATATGCCGGTGATATAGAGCGTAATAAAATTCGTGGTGATTTTGGTATCACCTATGATATGGAGGTGCTTCGTCTGCTGGATGACCTCCGCAGCTTCGGCTTGGAAGTGAACAGCGTAGTGATCACCCGTTACAATAAGCAGCCCGCAACAACCGTATTTATCAATAAATTAGAGCGACGTAACATCAAGGTATATACCCATTCTGCTATCCCCGGTTATCCGGCAGACGTAGACACCATCGTAAGTGAGAATGGTTACGGAATCAATCCCTACATTACCACCACGAAACCGATTGTAGTCGTAACTGCACCTGGCCCTAACAGCGGTAAGCTGGCAACTTGTCTGAATCAGCTCTATCATGAATATAACTTGGGACATAGTGCTGGTTACTCCAAATTTGAGACCTTCCCTGTATGGAATGTTCCCCTGAAGCACCCCCTTAACATCGCCTATGAGGCTGCAACCGTTGATTTAAAGGATGTTAATATGATTGATAACTTCCATTTTGAACGCTATAATCAGGTATCTGTCAATTATAACCGCGACCTAGAGATGTTCCCGGTAATCAAACGTATTATCGAGAAAATTACGAATCAGGAATCCGTATACCAATCTCCGACTGATATGGGTGTTAACCGTGTCGGCTTTGGTATTATCGATGACGCTGCTGTAACAGAGGCTTCCAAGCAAGAGATTATTCGCAGGTATTTCACTACGATCTGTGATTTTAAGAAGGGTCTGCTCGATGAAGAATCTGTAAATCGCATGAAGGTTATCATGGAGGAGGTTGGCTTAAAGCAGGAAGACCGCCGCTGTGTGCTGCCGGCCCGCGAATATGCCGCTAAGCTTAAGGAAAGCTGTGTCGATAATGAGACCGCATCTGTAATTGCTCTCGAGCTCGAGGATGGTCAGATTATTACCGGTAAAGGCTCTGCAACCATGGATTGCTGCTCCGCTGCACTCCTCAATGCAATCAAGTATCTAGCAGGCATCGGTGATGATATCTTCCTATTATCACCTCTGATCTTAAATACCATTCGTGATTTGAAGGAACGTGATCTCCATAGTAAAATCACCTGCCTGAATGCAAATGAGATTCTCATTGCCCTCAGTATCAGTGCAGTTACCAATCCTACTGCACAGCTGGCTTATGAGAAATTATCCTCACTTGCCGGAGTTCAAGCACATTGTACCGTTATACTGAATCGTAATGATGAGCAGATCCTAAAGAAGCTCGGAATTGATGTTACCTGCGATGCGGTATATCCTTCTGAGAATCTGTATTATGTATAATTCGGAAGGTAGTCCGATCTATTCCAAATAATACAGCAAAGGGCTGTTTTAAAACAAGAATTATTCTTTAATACAAGAGTAACAGCATCCCATACCATATAATCTAACCTCTAGAATAGATTATCCTGTATGGGATGCTGTTATTATTATTTTAAGCATTATCTACTGTTTTGAAACAGCCCCTATTCATTCATATCATTATATTACTCATTATCCTTGAATTTCTTAATTCCATTCGGACGATAGGGATTCATACCATTACCGAAACACCAGCCATGATACACTATTCCGATCAACATAAGAAGAACGGAAACTATCATCATAGGAATTGCAACCGCATCCGATATTGTTACAAAGCGGCTAACCACCTTGTACACTAACCATACGAAGAGTCCTACCGGTAGACTCCATCTAATTCCATACCTTGCCATGAATTCACCCATCCTGCTACGTTTCATTTCCCTCTCCTCTCACCCTACATAACATACCAAGCTCTAAGCTAGTATATTCTTAATCCTCACTACTGCCCTCCAACCCTACATTATTCTATTATATACATTATAGGAAACGAGATAAGCGAATACAAAGATGCTCACAATCAGCAGAAGCAGTTTCACCAAAACCGGATAGAACAGTCCTCCAATCAGAGCCAGAGCATACATAGCAATAAGCATAGCTATGGACGCTATACGGAATGCCCGATTGGAGATTTCCTTAATTCGCTCATCCGAGTTGCTGATTCTACTCTCCTTAAGCTTCTCCTCATCCTTAAGCATCCGTTTATTCTTAATTAGCATGATGATAGAAACAAGAAGTAATCCGAACCCGGCTCCCGTGTAGACACCAAGCATCTCCTCCTTAACCTCCAGCTTCCAATAGAATTCTGCCAGTAGTGCGGTAATTAAAGTGAGTGCTCCAATCAGACCGAGTCCAGCAAATCGATACATACGGACTTTAACCACCAGCTTATATTTTTCATTTGTTCTTGCTGTTGTTCCACATAATAGACCTTTCATAAATTCTCATCCTCCTGATTAAATATAAAAATATCCTCAATTGAGACATCGAAAAACTGTGCCAGCTTGTGTGCCAGTATCAAAGAGGCATTATATCTGCCACATTCTAGTGAAATGATTGTCTGGCGAGTTACACCCACTGCATCTGCCAACTCATTCTGCGTTACCTTCGCACATTTTCGGAGCTCCTGTAACCTGGTTTGCATCTTTGCCCTCCTTTATTGTCTAGTTCGCTTTACATTTTTAGTATAGTTTACTTTACATTGTATGTCAAGTTTATTTTACATTATATTGAATACTTAAGAACACTATCATCCCCACTTCTAAATCAAACGATTAAATAAATTTCTAAATTAAATCTAAAAATAATGGATAATATCTTAAATATACTAGTATGCTTGACGTAATTCATAGCCTTTGCTATAATGTCTAAATGAAAGGACAGGTGCTACACTTGGACGAATCCGTCAGTCGATATCAGCATTTTAATATAAAAAATAAAATGAATATAGTAACGATAGAAAGTACGCTTCGCGGACTTTCTGTTGTCATGAATTAAAAGGACAATAAATTATTGTCCTTTTTGCAGTGTTTACTATATTTAAGTATCTACTCTGACGAGTTTATAAAGTGTTACTGAGTAGCCGGTCTTTATCAAAATATTTCTATTCTACTTTGATAATTGGGGATAGAAAAATATTATTTTTTTTATTTTTAGAAGGGGGTAACTTTTTTGCCAGACAGTGATCCTATATTAGGACAAATATTATTACAGATTTTCCTTATTCTTTTGAATGCAATTTTTGCTTGTGCAGAAATTGCTGTTATTTCCATGAATGACAATAAGCTCGCAAAGCTTTCCGCCAGTGGAGATAAACGTGCTATAAGATTGTCAAAGCTCACTGCACAGCCGGCTCGTTTTCTAGCAACAATCCAGATTGGTATCACACTAGTAAATCTTCTTGGAAGTGCGTTTGCTGCTGAGAACTTTTCAGATCGACTGACCAATGCTATGGTTAATCTTGGTGTCAAAATACCTGTAACTGTTCTTGATACCTTATCCGTTATCATTATTACTCTGGCTCTAACTTATTTTACCGTTACATTAGGTGAACTTATTCCAAAACAGATTGCTATGAGAAAGTCAGAACAGCTTGCACTAGGAATGTCACAGTTAATTTATGTTGTTTCTAAAGTCTTTGGTCCGATTGTTTGGTTATTAACGGTTTCCGCAAACGGTATATTAAAATTACTAGGTATTAATCCTGATGAAGAGGATGATGAAAATACGGAGGAAGAAATCCGTATGATGATAGATGCAGGAAGTGAAAAAGGAACCATACATCCCGATGAAAAGGATATGATTCAGAATATATTCGAATTCGACGATATTATTGCCGGAGAGGTAATGACACATAGAACTGAGGTTTCTCTCTTGTGGAGCGATGAGACGGATGAGCAATGGGAACAAACAATAATTGAAAGTAAGCATTCCATATATCCCATCTGCTCAGAGAGCCCTGATCATATTATTGGTATTTTATATGCAAAGGATTATTTTAGACTAAAAGACAAGTCACGCGAGAATGTGATGAAAAATGCTGTACAGCAAGCATACTTTGTACCAGAATCAGTGAAAGCCGATGTACTATTTCGTAATATGAAGGTTAGCAGAAATCATTTTGCTGTAGTAGTGGATGAATACGGCGGTGTTAGCGGAATTATTACCATAAATGACTTACTGGAGCAATTAGTGGGTGATCTTGAAGATGATCAGGCTGCACCTAAGGAATTGCCACAAATCGAACGCATCGACTCTAACACCTGGCTTATACAGGGAAATACTCCGTTAGAAGATGTTTCCAAGCAGATAGGAGTACTACTTCCAGAAGAAGATTATGATACTTTTGGCGGATTTGTATTTGGTATCTTAGGTACGATACCGGAAGACGGAAGCTCACCTGAATTAGAGGATTTTGGAATGGTGATTAAAATTCAAAGCATTAAGGATCATCGACTAGAAAGTGCTGTCGTTTGTTTGGCAGATACCTCTAATAAAAATCAAGTGATCTCATCAATATAATTTGATAGCTAGTATATTTATGGCTTAAAGTTATTAAAGGCCAGCTTAAATTTTATTATTTAAGCTGGCTTTTTGTTGTAGCCTTTTGTTGTTGTAGCCTTTTATATATTCTAACAAATGTTATTTCAGGTTAATTGCCGGGTTACTATTTCTCAAAGCTGATGGCATTCCAAGCCTCACTGTTCACAACCACATCATAATTAGCGGTCCAATCCTCATAAAGCTTGGCAAATAGCTCACTTCTTCGTTGATTAATAATCTCTTCCTTCCTCTGCGTGGTGGCATCCTCATCATAATCCGATACACAATACAGGATATGCCAGCCATAATCAGTAGAGATGATATCACTCACCTGCCCGGTTTTCAGTGTAAAAGCGGCTTGCTCAAAGGAGTCACTGTATTCCTCTGGCCCCTCGCCTCGTCCAAAGGTATATTCTATAGTCTCTGCTTCTGAATTTGCTTCTGCCAGTGCATGAAAATCCTCTGTAATCTTTGCTTGTTCTAGGAGGCTTTTAACCTTCTCATATGCTGCTGACTTATCCTCCTCAGATAATCCGATCGGCTTACCTTCACTGTCATAATTGACACTATTAATCAGTATCTGCCAAATCGTAATCTGCTTTGAATCCAGATCAGACACCTTATTATCAACATTAATGGTAAAGTGCTCAAAGGTCTTTTCGGCAAGAAGATTGTCTGCATATATCTGTCGCAGCAGCTCCTCTGTAATCAGATACTTGCTGATATCCTCAGAGGTTAAGCTCTCAAAATGCTCCTTCGCATAGGCATTGGCATCCGCCAGCTCCTCCTCAGACAGTGTAATACCCTCCTTGGCCGCTTGAGCACCGATGATTTTCAGCTCGGTAATCTGGTTAATGACCTCCTCCTTTATCATCGCTCCAAAGGTCACCCCATTACCAAGAATATCTGCTTCCCAGATATCGTTGCCATACTCCCTCTCATAATTCTCCTGAGCGGATTTCAGATAGACCATCGCCTCGTTATAATAGATACGGGTGTCTCCGATCAATGCCATTAGCTCACCGGAATTGGTCTTTTCGTTCGCATTGTTCTCCTCCTTCACCTTCGTATCTACGATATAATAGGATAATTCGGTTACTGTCTCTTTATCGGCATCATAGGAGATATACAGCTCCTTTTCATTATTCAAATAGGTATAGGTAATGGCATTCTTCTCCGTATTGATGGTCCTAGCAATCTCTTTTCCGAAGCTCTCCTCCAGTATTACATCTACTTCCGCCTTCGTCATTCCGATACTTACACCGTAGACCTTATAATCACCTGCTCCATTAAGGAGGGATATTGCATTCACTTTTTTATCCGGAGCCATGATCTGAACGACATTCTCCATAAGATATACACCGGTACCCTGCTCCTCAAGCTCGGTACCGGACCTTTTCTCGAAGGTCGAGACTGACTTTCCTATATAATTTGTTAATTCATATCGTTCTTCCCCAACCCTGCAGGCTGACAAAAGCATCAGCAGCAGTAATGTGAAGATCCCGATTGTTCCCTTACGACTTGTCCTCATATTAACCTCCATTCCGATGGCTCAAATAATACCCTAATCCATTCGCCTAGATTAATTCTGTATCAATATTTTAAAATCCGCTAAGAGCTTATACAACTGGTCGAATATTGCAATTGAATCAGCCCTGCCCTTGGGATTACTCGGTAACCGATATACAAAATAAGGATTAGCCTGTGGCATTAGTTTCAGATTATTTTGATATTTTAGCATAAGCTCAGGGATCTTTTCAACTGCAAGCTTTGCCTTTGGATACATGATCAGTTTAACTTCATTATCCTTGTGGATCAGTTGCACAATGAAAAGGCTGTGACTGATTGCCTTTATCAATGCAATATTCAGAAGATTATTTACCGCTGTCGGCATATCTCCGAAGCGATCAGTAAGCTCTTCCTGCATATCCATCATTTCCTCTTCATTCTCAATTTCAGCAATTCGCTTGTAGATATCCAGCTTATGAATTTCATTCTTAATATAGGTTGAAGGGATATACGCATCCAAATCCATATCCACCGTGGTCTCGTAGTTCTCCTCAGGAGCAGTCTCCGATCCTTTCATGGACTTAACTGCTTCATTAAGCATCTTACAATATAGGTCATAGCCTACTGCTTCCATGTGTCCACTCTGCTCCGCTCCAAGGAGGTTACCCGCTCCGCGGATCTCCAAATCACGCATAGCAATCTTAAAGCCAGAACCTAATTCTGTGAACTCCTTAATGGCGTGAAGCCTCTTCTCCGCAATTTCCTTCAGCATCTTGTCCCTGCGATACATTAAGAAGGCATAGGCGGTACGATTGGAACGTCCAACACGTCCGCGCAGCTGATAGAGCTGCGAAAGTCCCAGGCGATCTGCATCATCAATAATCATGGTGTTTACATTGGAGATATCCAGACCGGTCTCTATAATCGTGGTAGAGACCAGTACATCGATTTCACCAGAGATAAAATCAAACATAATCTTCTCCAGCGTCCGCTCATTCATCTGCCCGTGAGCGAAGGCGACATTGGCTTCGGGACATAGCCGTGCCACGTTATTAGCTACCTCATCGATGCCATTGACCCGGTTATAAACATAGTATACCTGTCCATCCCTCGCCAGCTCTCTGCTGATGGCTTCACGGATGATCTCATCATTATGCTCCAGCACATAGGTCTGAATCGGTAGACGGTCTACCGGCGGTTCATCCAGTACACTCATGTCACGAATACCGACTAAGCTCATATGAAGTGTTCTGGGAATGGGTGTTGCTGTTAAGGTAAGCACATCGATATCCTTCTTCATCTGCTTAATCTTCTCTTTATGGGTAACGCCGAAGCGTTGTTCCTCATCTACGATTAAAAGCCCCAGATTCTTAAACTTCACATCGGAGGACAGCACCCGATGGGTGCCTACTACAATATCAAGGCTTCCCTTCTTCAGGCGTTCCAACGTCTTCTTCTGTTCAGCTGCACTTCGGAATCGGGATAACACATCGACACTGACCGGAAAGTCCATCATACGCTGTACTAAGGTGTTATAATGCTGCTGCGCCAGGATTGTGGTGGGTACTAATACCACCACCTGCTTTCCATAGGATACCGCTTTAAAGGCGGCACGTATCGCGATCTCCGTCTTGCCATAACCTACATCTCCACAAATCAGACGATCCATGATGCGATTGCTTTCCATATCTTTCTTCGTTGCTTCAATGGCAAGAAGCTGGTCCTCTGTCTCATCATAAGGAAATGCCTCTTCGAATTCCTTCTGCCATACCGTATCCTCTCCAAACTGGAAGCCGACCTTCTCCTGCCTTTTGGCATACAGCTCGACCAGTTCCTTCGCCACCTCTTGAACCGCACCGCGTACCCTAGTCTTCGTATTCTTCCATTCGATGGAGTTTAGCTTATTCAGCTTTGGCTTTCGGCCCTCCTGGCCGGAATATTTCTGAATCACATCAAGGCCTGTTGCAAGAATATACAACACGCCTCCGCCACCGTATTCTATCTTAATATAATCCTTTGTTACCTTATCAACTTCTATCTTCTCGATACCCTTATAGATACCAAGCCCATGATTCTCATGTACCACATAATCACCGGGAGTCAGCTCGGTAAAGCTTTGAATTTTATTTCCCTCATAGGAGGATTTCTTTCTTTTTTTCTTCTTTTCTATTCCAAAGATATCGCTTTCTGAGATGACAACCAGCTTGATCAACGGATATTCAAAGCCCCTACGAAGATTGCCGTAGGCTACCATAATCTCGCCGCTCTGCAATACCCGATCCATATCCTCACTATAGAAGGCACTGAGATTAAATTCTCTCAGATCCTCCGAAAGACGCATCGCTCTCGTGCGGGAGCCGGAGAGCAGGATTACCCTGTATTTGTTCTTCTTCCAGCGTTCCAGATCCTTAATCAGCACCTCAAAATTATTATGATAAGATGCTACCGTCTGTACCGTAAAAGCATATTTATGCTTCGGGGAATAGAAATTATTCTTAACCTCCATGGTACTAATGAGGACAGAATTGCGATTCGCAAGAAGCCCCATGGCTTCCTTATATCCATAGATTACATCCGTCTGACCGGGTAGAATATAACCCTTCTCGATACGGCCGATCATGCCCTCTCGAAATTCCAGCTCAACAGCTTCTCCCTTCTCCGCCAGTCTTCCCGGCTCGTCTAGGAAGAATATGGTATCTTCTTGATCGAAGTACTGGAAGAAGCTCATAGTCTGGTCGAAGAAATAGTTAATGTAGCTTTCTAAAGCGACCGAGCCCTGATATGACTCCAGATTATCCTTAAACTCCTGGATAATTTGATGAATCCTTGCAGCCTCCTCGGTCTTAAACTGATCTCTTAGTGCTTTATAATACTGCTTCTCCTCTTCCTCCAGCTTTCTTATTCCCTCTCTCAGTCTGGCTTCATCGGGAATAATCTCTGCTGCCGGATAGATGACCAGCTCCTCTACCTGTTCAATAGAACGTTGACTACTGACATCGAAGGTTCGTATGGAATCGATCTCATCTCCCCATAATTCAATACGATAAGGCGCATCCTCCGTAAGCGGGAAGATGTCAATGATGCCTCCTCGAACCGCAAAATCTCCGGGAGCCTCAACCTGAGCCTGACGCTCATAACCAAGATGCACCAGATCCTCGCTAAACTTGGTCAGCTTTAGGGTTGATGCGGTGTTTACTGTGAGAATACGCTCCTTTACCATCTGAAGCGGCAGTAACCGGTCCATACCTCCGTCTAATGATAGAATAATGGTGGCTTCCTTCCTCTCAATCAGCCTGCGAAGAACCTTAAGTCGATCTCTGACAATGGCATTTCCATGGATATCCGCACTATAGAAGATAATATCCTTCGCAGGATATAACAGCACTTCTTTGTCATAGAGGCGGTAATCCTCATAGATTTCCTTCGCCTTTAAATCATTATAGGTCACGATGACACGATAACGGAAGCCCTCCCCGAGTCCTTGCATCAGGTGGCATTTTTGGGAATCAATACAGCCGGTAACCTGTACCGGCAGAGATTTCTTTCTTATGTTCTCCCTGATTTCAACATATTCCTTTAGCTCCATCAGGGGCATGGTAAAGGTTTTCAACAATATATCCTCCTATGAAATACGAATCACTGATCTCTTTATCAGACTTTCTATCATTTTTTACGGTTAAAAATATTCATTGCGTTATCGATATCACCACCGGTTATCATACGACAAGCATCAGAGGTGTTCTTTAACGCTTCCCGAATAACCTCATTTTCTTCCTTTGAAAATCGGGAGAGTACATAATCCGCCAGATCCCAATCCTTAGGCTTATCACCGACTCCAACTTTAATCCTTGGAAATTCATCGGTACCAAGATGGTTGATGATACTCTTGATGCCGTTATGCCCTCCGGCACTGCCCTTCTTACGAATACGCAGCTGTCCCACTTCAAGACTAATATCATCATAGATTACGATAATCTCCTCTGTCGATACCTTATAAAAATCCATAAGCTCCCGTACACTTTCACCACTTAAGTTCATATAAGTTAACGGCTGGGCGAGTATCACTTTCTCTCCTTCTATATAACCCTTTCCACAAATTGCTTTATGCTTCTTAAAATCCAAGGGAATCCGATAATCATCCGATATTCTTGTAATGGCATCCCATCCGATATTATGTCTTGTAGCCTGATATTCCTTCGTTGGGTTCCCTAACCCTACTATAATGTACATATATGTTAACCTTTCTATTCCTATCTCAATTATTTGATGATGCTGCAGCTGCTGCACCGGAGGCTGCTGCCATGACTGCCATCTGTTGGGCAATCAGGATTCCAGTAATATTATTTGTCAGCGTAAATTCCAAGGTGCCTTTCTTTACATCCGTTAGATAATCATCGCATACCACCGCTACTGCAAACATGATACGCTCTGTATTCGAGATTGACCAATTTCCTAAGCCTTTACTCATTTTGAGATAGTTCTTTACTTCTGCAATTTCAGCAGCAAGCTTGGGTGTATCCTCCTGTAATAATGCAATTACCCCCAAGAAGGATAGCTCAATCCCTGATCCAATTTTGCATTTTTGATCCTTAAGCGCCCGGTTAAGGTCAGCCACCCGCTTACATTTCTCATAGGCAGGCTCCTCGCTGAAGGTCAGCACATGGGATAATGCCTGCACTGCATTCGCCCCAAAGAAGTCTCCTTTGAGGATGCGGTAGCAATCCTCCATCTCCTTAATTGCCGTATGCACTGGCTTATCCGACATAGCGAGTAATGCTGCAAAGCCGTAATCATCCGAGGTGGTGATAAACTTATGCTCCTGCTTCATGGCATTGTAATAATTCTTAGCGGATACAATAACTCTCTGATAATTATAAGGGTCTGCCTGCAGAGCAATCGAAATTGCTGCCAGCACCAGATAGGGAGAAGCATGAAAGCCCTCGTGCTTCATAGCATCATAGACACTAAGAACACTCTTAAACATCGGCTCCGGATCCGGCTGAAGAGATAACATAACGGAGGTCATAAAATTCGTTGTATCCTTAAACTGCGAAAAAACACCCGTATTATCCTTGATAATCTTACGACAGCGCTCGATTGCCTCGATATCCGCCTCTCGATTCTCCATGGTATATAGCAAAGCACCGAGTCTTGTGTTAATTGAATAATTCCATTTGAATTTTTTGCTTAGAACATTATAATTGTTGGCAAATAAATTGCATTTATTCGCTAAGGACTCCCTCATCTTATGATCCACCTTTTCATACTGATTAAATACTGGGTACATGCGATATCATTATAAGCTTTTTCACTGATGGTGGCAACAAAAAAAGCAGCCCCATAGCTGCTTTTTTGGCTTCATGTTAACGTTATTAATTATTCTTCCACTGTTTCCTCTGTCTCTAGAGCTGCAATCTCATACTTCTCGAGGATAATCTTTTGAATTTTATCTCTCGTATCAGAATTGATTGGATGAGCAATATCTCGATACTCACCGTCACCGGCTTTCCTGCTGGGCATTGCGATGAACAGGCCTTTATCACCTTCAATTACCTTGATATCGTGAACCACGAATTCGTTATCAAGTGTAATCGAAATAACAGCCTTCATCTTACCTTCCTTACTCACCTTTCGCACGCGTACGTCGGTAATTTGCATGACATGGTCCCCCTTTTGTCGTTATTTATCGTTAGTTGTTTAGAAAAAGTTGGTATAAACTAGATAATTTCACTTTTCCTTGTTACTAATAGAACTCGAAATCCTTTTACTTCCCAAAATTTTGAATAACACCTTGATACTTCCATTATTATACCATATTTATTCTAAATTGTGAATAATATTTACGAAAAAACCCAAAAAACTATTTTTATAACTATTTTTTATAACAAATCATGCCTTTACAGATCCTTTCAGGATTAATATCTACGATTTCTAGGAGTTTTTTCCTGCAAAGTACGCAACTAAATCATAAATACAGAATATAATGACTATGCCTCGCTTTTCTAAAAATAAATTGATACACTCCAAGGATCGTATAACGGTACATTATGCTATTATAAAATTTGCTTTCTAGAGCAGTATATTGATGAGGGCTACGGTTACGGATAAGGAAGCATTTTAATATTGTATTTTAAGGAAAATGGGTTATAATAGCAGTTAGTAAAACTTCACAAGAAATATGCTAGTTAGAATAAATAAGAATAGGAAGTGTACTATGTACAAAATTGATTTTGATACGCCTTGCCGTATTCATTTTATTGGCATCGGCGGAATAAGTATGAGCGGATTTGCAGAGTATCTACATACCCTCGGTTTTAAAGTAAGCGGGTCCGACAGCCACCAAAGTAAAATAACAGACCATCTCGAGGGACTCGGCATCAAGGTAGCCCTCGGCCAAAGGTCGTCTAACATCACCTCCGACATCGATGTTGTTGTATATACAGCCGCTATCCACGAGGATAACGAAGAATTTCAGGAGGTTAAGCGCAGAAATATCCCTATGCTGAACCGAGCTGAGATGATTGGCCAGCTGATGTTGAATTTTAAAGACGCGATTGCAGTATCCGGAACTCATGGCAAGACCACAACTACCTCAATGCTCTCCCTAATCTTTTTAGAGTCCGCACTGGACCCCACTATTTCTGTTGGTGGAATACTGGATGCTATCGGCGGGAATATTCGTATGGGTAAATCCGAGCATTTTATCATTGAGGCCTGTGAGTATACGAACACCTTCCTGGAATTCAATCCAAATCGTGCCATTATCCTTAATATTGATGCAGACCACCTTGATTTCTTTAAGGATCTGGAGGATATTCGTAATTCCTTCCACCTTTTTGCAGAGCGTCTACCAAAGAATGGACAATTATTCATAAATGGTGATATTGACCGTGTCGAGGAATTTACTAAGGATCTTCAATGCGAGGTTCTTACTTATGGTATTATAGACTCTGAATACCGTATCGGCAATCGCTCCTATGACATTGCTGCCGATAATATTGTTTTTGATGATCATAGTATGGGTAGCTATGATTTATACTATAAGGGCAAATTCATTGACCGAATTAGTTTAAATGTTGTTGGCCTTCATAACCTATCCAATTCCATGCCTGCCATCGGAGTTGGTCTTGAATTAGGTATTTCCATTGATAAGATTAAGAGTGCTCTTCTGTCCTTTCATAATTCAAAGCGCCGCTTTGAATATAAGGGAGAGATTGGCGGCGTTACCGTGATAGACGACTATGCCCATCATCCGACTGAGGTCAGGGCTACTTTAAACGCTGCGATCAAGTATCCGCATAAAACCTTATGGTGTGTCTTCCAGCCTCATACCTATACCAGGATGAAGAATCATCTAACTGAATTCGCCGAAGCCTTATCCCTTGCGGATAAAATTGTACTCGCGGATATCTATGCTGCTAGAGAGAAGGACCCTGGAGATATCTCCTCGAAAGATTTAGTTCGTGAGCTTGAAAAATTAGGCAAAGAAGTTCACTATTTCCCCTGTTTTGATGAAATTGAAAATTATTTATTACAAAATTGTATGAACGGTGACCTGTTGATAACTATGGGCGCCGGAGACATCGTATCCGTGGGAGAAAATCTTCTAGGATTGTAGTTATCCACATTATCCACAGTATTATCAACAATTTAT
>JAEZKA010000037.1 GCA_023436225.1 Bacillota bacterium | reverse complement strand
CACCCATTCACGAAGCGTTATTAAAACATAAAAGAAACCGTGTTGTACCTTTTGATGTACCAGGACATAAGGGCGGAAGAGGAACCCCTGAGCTTACCGAATTTCTAGGAATCGATTGCTTGAAGGTGGATGTGAATTCCATGAAGCCGTTAGACAATCTGATTCATCCGGTCTCGGTCATAAAAGCTGCTGAGGAGCTGGCCGCTGAGGCGTTTGGTGCAGATGCGGCTTTTTTTATGGTCAATGGTACAACAGCTGCGGTACAGGCAATGATTATGTCTACCTGCAAGGCAGGAGATGAGATTATCATGCCACGTAATGTACATCGTAGCTCCATCAATGCGCTGGTTGTATGTGGTGCCATCCCAGTCTATGTTAATCCGGGAGTCAATCATCAGTTAGGAATACCTCTGGGAATGTCAGTGGAGGATATCAAGAGAACCATTAAAGAGCATCCGCAGGCAAAGGCTATTCTGATCAATAACCCGACCTATTACGGAATTTGCTCGAATTTAAAAGAAATTGTCACACTGGCTCATGAATATAATATAAAAGTATTAGTGGATGAAGCTCATGGAGCACATTTTTATTTTGGAGAAGGTCTACCAATCAGTGCCATGGCGGCAGGTGCCGATATGGCGGCCGTCAGTATGCATAAGACCGGCGGCTCCTTGACACAGAGCTCCTTCCTGATTTGTAAAAACGATATTGATCCCGGCTATGTCAGACAGATCATCAACTTGACTCAAACCACCAGTGGTTCTTATCTATTATTAGCCTCTCTGGATCTTGCAAGAAAGAATATGGTATTGAACGGCAAGGAAATTGTAGCAAAGACAATTGATCTTGCAGAGTATGCCAGAAATGAGATAAATAAGACCGGTGGTTATTATGCCTTCTCCAAAGAGCTAATAGACAAAGATACCGTATATGATTTTGACCGGACGAAGCTTTCTATCCATACCGGAGAGATTGGTCTTGCCGGAGTAGAGGTCTATGATCTGTTAAGAGATGAATATGATATTCAGATTGAGTTTGGAGATATCGGTAATATACTGGCGGTTATTACAGCAGGAGACCGCGCCTTTGAGATAGAACGTTTAGTATCCGCTTTATCCGAGATAAAACGTATCTATGGCAAGGACAAGGTGGGTATGCTAAATCATGAATACATTGATCCAATTGTCGAGCTGACGCCTCAGAAGGCATTTTACAGTGATAAGAAATCTGTCTTATTAAAGGATGGGATTGGGCATATTTCAGGAGAATTTGTAATGTGTTATCCCCCAGGAATTCCAATTCTTGCTCCTGGAGAACGTATCACAAAGGATATCATTGATTATATTATATATGCGAAGGAGAAGGGAAGCTCCCTGACCGGGCCACAGGATATGAAGGTGGAATATATTAATATTGTTGATTTTTAGTATACCGAGAAGGATGGTCAAAGAATCAATATCCCTTATAGGTTTATAATATTACTTATCGTTTACAAGTGAAGAAAGGCGCGGTGTTTGCTATGGAGCTATGGTATTCCGAACATCATTCGGAGCATGTGAGATTATCACTAAAGGTAAAAGAGCAGCTGTATAATAGGCAGAGTGATTTTCAACATATCGCGATTCTTGATACGGAGGAATTCGGCCGAGCTTTGATCTTGGATGGATGCCTGATGGTAACGGAAAAGGATGAATTTATCTATCATGATATGATCGTTCATGTGCCGATGGCAACTAATCCGAACATTAAGAAGGTGCTTGTAATCGGTGCCGGAGATGGCGGTACGATACGAGAGCTGACCAGATACCCCCAAGTGGAACGTATCGATATGGTTGAGATTGATGAGCTGGTAGTGGATGCCTGTAAAATGCACCTGCCCCAGACCGCAGAGAAACTAACCGATCCCAGAGTCCATATTTATTATGAGGACGGATTAAAATTCGTCCGACGCAGGACAAATGAATATGATTTGATATTAGTGGATTCAACGGATCCCTTTGGTCCGGGAGAAGGCTTATTTACCAAAGAATTTTACGGTAACTGCTACAATGCGCTTACCGACACCGGTATCCTGGTGAATCAGCATGAGAGTACCTTTTATGCCTCCTATGTGGATGCCATGAAGCGAGCCCATCAGAGAATTAAAGAAACCTTCCCGATTGCTAAAGTTTATCAGGCACATATTCCGACTTACCCCAGCGGACATTGGTTATTCGGGTATGCCAGTAAGCATTATGATCCAATCCGAGATCTAAAGGAAGATACTTGGAATGAGCTTGGATTAAAGACAAAATACTATAATACGAAGCTTCATGTTGGGAGCTTTGCACTTCCCAATTATGTAAAGGAGCAGTTAAATGAATATGAATAGAAATATCCATACCTTTATTGCCTGTGATCATGAATATGACGACAGCGATATTGTATTATTTGGAGCTCCCTTCGACGGGACAACCTCCTATCGACCGGGAACCCGATTCGCCAGTGCAGCAATCCGGAATGAAAGCTATGGGATAGAGACCTATAGTCCATACCTGGATAAGGATTTGTTGGATTGCCGCATCTTCGATGCCGGAGATCTGGAATTTGGTTTTGGTAATACAGAGAGAGTTCTAAGAACCATAGAAGAGATGACGGACAGTATCCTTGAGGATAACAAGAAACCCTTGATGATTGGCGGTGAGCATCTGGTTACACTGGGGAGTGTCAGAGCAGTAGCGAAGAGGTATCCGGAGCTTCACATCCTCCACTTTGATGCTCATGCAGATCTTCGTGACGATTATCTTGGAGAGAAGCTGTCCCACGCCAGTGTCATGAGGCGCTGCCACGAAATTATCGGAGATGGCCATATCTATCAATTTGGTATTCGCAGTGGTGATCGTGAGGAATTTCTATGGGCAAAGGACCATGTATTTACCCAGAAGTTCAATTTGGATGGGATCGATCAGGTGGTAGAGCACTTGCAGGGGAAACCGATTTACTTAACAATTGATCTTGACGTACTTGACCCTTCCGTATTTCCCGGAACCGGTACGCCGGAAGCCGGTGGAGTAACCTTTATGGAGCTGATACATGCGTTGAAGAAGGTGTTCAAGCTGAATATCGTTGCAATGGATATGAATGAACTATCCCCTATATATGATCAGAGCGGAGCTTCAACGGCACTTGCCTGTAAGCTGCTTCGTGAACTGCTTTTGCAGCTGTAGTGTGGGACTTCCTACTGAATTCCATCGGAGCAAACGCCTCGTTCCTTCGGGTTTTTGCGCTGCCTCTCTAATACAGAATGTTGGTTAGCATTTGGATAAGTAGATAAATCAGAGTGAAATATTGACTTTATATAGTCACAATATTAATAAATAAAGGAGAGAATGACGATGAGCAAAGCCTTGATTATCGGAGCCGGCGGAGTTGCCGGAGTAGTAATTCATAAATGTTGTCAGAATTCAGATGTATTTGAGGAAATCTGCATTGCAAGCAGAACCAAATCAAAATGCGATGCCTATAAGGCACAGGTAGAAGCTAAGGGATATAAAACCAAGGTCTCCACAGCGCAGGTGGATGCGGACAATACTGATGAGGTGATTTCACTGATTAATCAGTTTCAGCCCGATATTGTAATCAATGTTGCATTACCCTATCAGGATTTGACTATTATGGATGCCTGCCTTGCTACGAAGGTTGATTACCTGGATACCGCTAACTACGAGCCGAAGGATATTCCAAAGTTCGAATACAAATGGCAGTGGGCATATAAAGAGCGCTTTGAGAAGGCAGGAATTACTGCCATACTTGGCTGTGGCTTTGATCCTGGCGTAACTCAGGTTTTCTCAGCATATGCTTTGAAGCATTATTTTGATGAGATCCATACGATCGATATTCTTGACGCCAATGCGGGTGATCACGGTTATCCCTTTGCAACGAATTTCAATCCGGAGATCAATATTCGTGAAATTACCGCTAACGGCAGTTACTTTGAGAATGGTAAGTTCCATGAGACAGAGCCCCTGGAGGTGAAGAGAGTCTATAACTTCCCGGAGATCGGTCCGAAGGATATGTATCTGTTGCATCATGAGGAGATGGAATCCTTAGCAATCAACATTCCTGGAGTGAAGAAAATCCGTTTCTTTATGACATTTTCAGAAAAATATATTACTCACCTAAGAGTACTTGAGAATGTTGGTATGACCTCAATTGAACCCATTAATTTTGAGGGTCAGCAGATTATTCCATTGCAGTTTCTTAAGGCGGTGCTTCCGGATCCTGCTTCCTTAGGTCCCAGAACCAAGGGAAAGACGAACATCGGCTGTATCTATACCGGTGTTAAAGATGGCAAAGAAGTGAGCTATTATGTATATAATGTATGTGATCACGAGGAGTGCTACCGTGAGGTTGGTTCCCAGGCGATTTCCTATACTACCGGCGTTCCGGCAATGATTGGAGCAAAGATGGTATTAGAGGGACGCTGGAAGAAGCCTGGCGTATATAACGTAGAGGAGATGGATCCCGATCCGTTCATGGCAGAGTTGAACCGTTGCGGTCTACCTTGGAAGGAAAGCTTCAACCCTGAGATGGTAGAATAGCAGACCTGTTAAGCATAAACTAGTTAAGAAAGGAGGCCTGTTGTACCAATGAATATAGATTTTAACAAGGTTGTTACCCCGTCCTATGTCGTCGATGAAGCACTGTTACGTAATAATCTAGAGATTATGGGTTCTGTCATGGAACGCACTGGCTGCGAGATTCTTCTGGCACAAAAAGCGTATTCCATGTACTCCACCTATCCCTTAATCGGAAAATACCTGAGTGGAACAACAGCCAGCTCCTTATTTGAAGCAAAGCTGGGCGCCGAGGAGATGGGAAAAGAGGTTCATATTTTCTCTCCAGCTTATAAGGAGCAGGAGTTTGATGAGATTCTTGGCCTTTGCGACCATATTGTATTTAATTCGATTGCCCAATGGGAGAAATATAAGGATAAGGTGTTAAATAGCTCTAAGAAGGTATCCTGCGGACTACGAATTAATCCGGAATACTCTGAGATTGAGACGGATATGTATAATCCTTGCTTTACAGGCTCCCGATTCGGTATCAAAATTACGGCTTTGGAGGGTGTCGACCTGGATGGCATTGAGGGCTTACATTTTCATACGATGTGTGAGCAGAATTCTGATGTTCTTGAGAGAACCCTTCGGGTAGTGGAAGAGAAGTTCGGCCATCTGATGTCACAAATGAAATGGATCAATTTTGGTGGCGGACATCATATAACCAGAGCAGATTATGATATTGAGACTCTTGTCAGCTGCATCAACCATGTGAAGGCAACCTATCCGGTACAGGTATATCTGGAACCGGGAGAGGCCGTAGCCTTGAATGCAGGCTTCCTGGTAAGTACGGTGCTGGATTTGAACGAGAACGGAATTCCACTCGCTATTATGGATACCTCAGCATCGTGTCATATGCCGGATGTTTTAGAGATGCCTTATCGTCCTAACATATTAGAATCCGGACAACCCGGAGAATATCCCTATACCTACCGACTGGGTGGACCTACTTGTCTTGCTGGAGATGTAATCGGAGATTATTCCTTTAAGGAACCGCTAAAAATAGGAGACCGACTGGTCTTCTGTGATATGGCGATCTATTCCATGGTGAAGAACAATACCTTTAACGGGATTAATTTACCATCAATCTACCTGAATACCGAGACAGATGGAATTAAGCTGATAAAGCATTTCGGATATGAGGATTTTAAGAGTAGATTGTAGTAGGGATATCAGATAATAAAATGCCGTGTTCCTAAGAGCATAGAGCTGTCGGAAATATAGTTTAATATAATATAATATAAAAAAGGATGCGTACACGAACCATAGCTGGAAATGCGATAGGTAATTGTACGCATCCTTTTTAAAGCATTATAAATCAATGCCTACTGGGACTGGCATTTCAGGCGAAAAATAAGCGTTTAAATATGAAACCATCACGATGACGCCGAATTAAGGTCCAAACTTCGCGAAGCCTTTGCAAAATGGTACGATGAAGCGAATAATGAACAGAGTGAAGACTGTGTTATTTTGGCAATCCGTATCACACGAGGCACGGTTATGAAAGACCACGGTGCAGTGCGTTACAATATGGACTTTGTGAATAAGATAGAGACAGAAGAAGGTATCATTCGGTAAGTTTTTAAGTAAAGAAAAAGCATTACTATTATTACATATTAAAGCGTTCGTATTCAGCACATACATCTTAAAGGTATGTGCTGTTTTTGATTCTTCTTTTCCAATGCTTTCATTATATGAATGCTATAGAGTAACGACAATCGAAATACTTCTTTGGGTCAAGTGATGTAAAAGATGAATATTCTGAGGCTTTTACAATAAATTTAGAGTAAGGAAGGAAAGGAATGGTCAAGTTGAAACGTAAATATCTTAAAGTATTACCATGGATTGTGCTACTGATCCTATTTTCATTCGTTCAAACTAAGCGTATTAGGGAGTATTATGATGCGATACTTAGTTCTACCGGCTTGGTTTTTGAAGACTTTGATAGGAAGCTCCGTGAAGAAAACGAAAAGGCAATACAAGATGAGGAGAACTACCAAAAGCTTTTACATGCCGAAGGAGTCCTATCGGAAGAGGACTCAGAAGAGGGCAGCGAGAGCAGGGAGCAGACTTCTTTAGAAGGAACGGCAGAACCTGTCAAGCTGAAGCTTCATGCTCGTTCCGCATTGTTGATGGATGGGTCCAATAACCGTGTTCTATATGAGGAGAACGGTTATAAAAGAATGGCTATGGCAAGTACAACAAAGATAATGACCTGTATTGTTACACTGGAGAATGCCAAGCTGGATGATGTTGTCGAGGTTTCCTCCTATGCTGCAAGAATGCCTGATGTCCAGTTGAATATCAATACCGGAGAACAATATTATTTAAAGGATATGCTACACTCTCTGATGTTGGAAAGTCATAATGATGTGGCGGTGGCAATTGCAGAGCATGTTGGTGGATCTGTAGAAGGCTTTGCTACAATGATGAACGATAAGGCCAGAGAATTGGGATGTGAAAATACCAATTTTGTCACCCCAAATGGACTTGATGCTCAAGGACACTATACCACAGCCCGGGATCTAGCCGTGATAGCGAGCTATGCAGTTAAGAATCCGCAATTTATTGAAATTACGAATACATCCTCCTATTCCTTTCGCGAGATTAAGAAGGGGAGAAGCTTTACTGTTACCAATAAAAATAGGTTTCTTTATATGATGGACGGAGCCATCGGGGTGAAGACTGGATTTACGGGCGATGCAGGTTATTGCTTTGTAGGTGCAGTGAAGCGGCAGGATGCATACTTCATATCAGTTGTACTTGGCTGTGGATGGCCACCGAATAAAGGGTTAAAATGGTCGGATACAAAGGAGTTAATGAGCTATGGAGTTACGAACTATAAGCAGAGACAAATATTTGAGAACACCTCATTAAAACCACTATTTGTGAAAAAGGGACAGATGAAGCTGGCGGAGCTTCGGATGTCAGGAGACCTAGAGCTTCTTATGCGGGAGGATGAGAAAGTAACGACCGAATATAGCATACCGAACTATCTTGAAGCACCTGTAAAAGCGGACAGTATGATAGGTGGTGTAAAATATTATATTAATGGTCAATATTATGCAACAATACCGATCTATACCATGCAAGACATACCAAGAATAAACTTTACATATTGCTTTAGAAGAATTCTGAATCTGTGGAATTGCAATAACAATATAATTAATTAATCGATTGATATGCCTACGGACTGCATTATGCTACCGAAAGGCGGTATCGTAATTCAGAGTAAAAACTCTGTCATTTAATATACTGGTAAGCCTTGTGTAGACCATGAATAACTTTACGGTTATTTGTGGTCTATTTTATATAAATATTTCACGGAAGACGCGGATGAGATATGAATTTTGGTATTATTTAATTCTGATTTTGTGATTATCTTCTATTTTTTTAATATTTTTCTAAAAATAATGCAACTCTTTCGTCACTTCAATCGTTTAATAGATAGGGAATTATTCAATTGTTCTAAATGCCATGTATGGCAGGGATGGAGGAAATAATGAAAAGAATGGTTTATCGATATAGAATAAGTAAGTTTAAAAGATGTATGAATGGAATGATATTTGGGTTAATCTCCATTATTGCTCTGGCTTTATGTATGTCTGATATATCACAGTCTACCTCAACAGAGCCTGGAATAGTACTATCGTTCTTTATAGCTATTGTAAGTATGCTGCTTGGGCTATTTACCATGTTACGTGATCAGACAGTATCTAAGGAGAAAACTCAATAATAGCAATATATGCGAGTATTTGAAGTCATTTTGCCATTGACGAACCTATCTTAGCAAACTATACTGAGTATAAACTGTATTAACATATTTTACTAAAGGAGAAAATTTATGGCAAAAGTAATAACGATGGGAGAGATCATGCTTCGTCTTTCTACCCCTGGATACCAAAAATTCATTCAGTCTGACAGCTTTGATGTTTGCTATGGTGGTGGAGAAGCAAATGTGGCTGTTTCTTTGGCTAATTACGGACATGATACTTTTTTTGTAACGAAGGTTCCAAAGAATCCAATCGGTGAATGCGCAGTTGCAGCTCTAAGAAAGTATAATGTAAATTGTGATTTTGTTGCAAGAGGCGGAGAGAGGCTGGGGATCTATTTCTTAGAGACCGGTGCCTCCATGAGAGCCTCTAATGTTGTATATGATAGAGCCCATGCATCCATAGCAGAAGCAGACCCTTCCGATTTTGATTTTGACGCAATATTTGAAGGTGCTGATTGGTTCCATTTCACTGGCATCACTCCTGCTATCAGTGATAAAGCAGCCATCCTTACTGAAGAAGCATTGAAGGCAGCAAAGCGTAAGAATATAACCGTGTCTGTTGATCTAAACTTCCGTAAGAAGCTTTGGTCTTCGGAAAAGGCGCAAAGAATCATGACAAATCTGATGCAGTATGTTGATGTATGTATCGGAAATGAAGAGGATGCAGAGAAGGTTCTGGGTTTCAAACCCGGTAATACCGATGTTACCAGCGGTGAACTGGAAATGTCCGGTTATCAGGATATCTTCGAGCAGATGGTAAAGAAATTCAATTTCAAATATGTGGTAAGTTCACTTAGAGAAAGCTATTCCGCATCGGATAACGGTTGGTCTGCGTGCATTTATGATGGCAAACATTTCTATCATTCGAGAAAATACGATGTTCGAATTGTTGACCGTGTCGGTGGTGGAGATTCTTTTGCCGGCGGCTTAATCTGTGGTCTATTAGATGGAAAATCAATGGAGCAGGCACTTGAATTCGCAGTAGCTGCATCTGCTTTAAAGCACACCATTCCTGGTGATTTTAATCTGGTTACCCGTGGTGAGGTTGATGCATTGGTTGGCGGAGATGCTTCTGGAAGAGTCCAGAGATAGCTTGATGACCTGCATGAATCAGCTAATCAACATAATGTAAGAAATCATATCGTAATATTTACATAGGGGATAACAGTACCGCCTTATACTATGGCTTTGCTGTTATCCTTAATTATATTTGGAGTATCAAAAGTCTAATTCATACAATGGAAGGAACGCTTTTCAAACCTTCTATTGCCTTGAATTATTGTATTGTCAAATTAAGGCCTCATTTTAATATCCGGTAATTGATCCGACATTTGTTTACTATTAGCGGAAAAAAGACTTGATTATTTTGTGGTAACCTATTATCATTAAGATTGTCTGAAAAAAAGATTAATTTATGGAGGAGTGACAAAATGAGAAGAATTAGGGCGAAACAGCCGAAGCCCGTTAAGCCGGAGACTTTCTTTGAATCGAAAAAGAAGATAACGATCGCCGGATTTGCGGTTCTTGCAGTATTATTAATAATAGGCGTATTAATATACATGGAAAGCACTGATAATAAAATTATTATCAAGAATAAAAGCGATTTAAAGCTAGAATATGTAAAAGCATTCTATGTAGGACCGGAAGAAGCGTATAATGAAGGGATTAACGCTACAGAGATTGCACCTGGAAAGACAATTAGTTTTCCTCAAGAAACCATGAATCTGTATGGTGCACAGGCCAATTTGGAGGTACGTTTTAAATTCGAGGGTTATGATGAATTGTTTGTGGATGCAGGATATTTCAATGATATCTTCAGCGGTAAGACGAATATCCATTTTACATCCACAGATGATGATAATATTAAATTGACGGTAAAGGCAAGTAATGGTGTGTTTACATCCAATCAAATCATATGTGATGAGTATTATACCATTAATCTGGCAGAAGGTTATATTGAAGACTAAGGAAAGCCCCAAAAAGGGGTAGGGAGGTTGTTCGAATGATTAAGCTGTATGACAAAGGTGCTTTCCTATTGAATGGAAATGAAATTATCGAGGAGCAGGATGCTGCTTTAGTAAAAATTAATACTGGTATCGAGGTCGATAAAGAAACCGCTAAAATGGGTACCATGGCATATGGGATTTTAACGAAACACAACACCTCAGGTGATAATAAAAAGCTTAAGATCAAATTTGATAAATTAACTTCCCATGATATTACCTTTGTAGGCATTATCCAAACAGCAAGAGCCAGCGGACTGGAAAGCTTCCCTGTGCCTTATGTTCTTACTAATTGCCATAACAGCCTTTGTGCCGTTGGTGGTACGATTAATGAGGATGACCACATGTTTGGTCTATCCTGTGCCAAGAAATACGGTGGCGTCTATGTCCCCCCTCATCAAGCGGTTATTCATCAATATGCCCGGGAGATGTTGGCCGAGGGTGGTAGTATGCTTCTTGGTTCTGACAGCCACACACGATATGGTGCTTTAGGTACCATGGCTATTGGGGAAGGTGGACCGGAGCTGGTTAAGCAGCTGTTAAGCCGTACCTATGATATAAATATGCCTGAAGTGGTTGCAGTGTATCTGACTGGAAAGCCTAGAAAGGGTGTTGGTCCTCAGGATGTCGCCCTTGCGATTATCGGTGCGGTATTTGCGAATGGCTATGTCAATAACAAAGTAATGGAGTTTGTCGGCGACGGTATTCAAAATCTTAGTGTAGATTACCGTATCGGAATCGATGTTATGACGACAGAGACCACTTGTCTGTCTTCTATATGGAGAACGGACAGCGCAGTGAAGGAATTCTATGAGCTTCACGGCAGACCACAGGCTTATAAGGAAATAGCACCGGAGAAGGTTGCATATTATGACGGAGTAATCCGTGTCGATCTCTCTGAAATTAAGCCAATGATTGCAATGCCGTTCCATCCCAGCAATGTATATACAATTGATGAGTTGAATTCGAATCTATATGATATTCTTGACGAAGTAGAGAAGAAAGCACTTGTAAGCTTAGACAATAATAAAATCAAATATTCCTTAAAGGATAAAGTCCGTAATGGAAGATTATATGTAGATCAGGGAACCATTGCCGGCTGTGCCGGAGGCGGTTTTGAGAATATTTGTGATGCTGCAGATATTTTGAACGGCAAATACATTGGTGCGGATGAATTCTCCCTAAGTGTTTATCCTGCCAGCCAGCCGATATTCATGGAATTGGTGAAGAATGGCAACGTAGCGAAGCTTATGGCCAGTGGTGCAACAATTCGTACAGCTTTCTGTGGGCCTTGCTTTGGTGCGGGTGATGTTCCCGCCAATAATGGATTTTCCATTCGCCATACCACAAGAAACTTCCCGAACAGAGAAGGCTCCAAGATTACGAACGGTCAGGTTGCTTCCGTTGCTCTTATGGATGCAAGAAGTATTGCAGCCACCGCAGCTAATCAAGGATATCTTACCTCAGCAGAGGATATTGATGTTAACTTCACTAACCCGAAGTATTATTTCGACAGTAAGATTTATGATAATCGCGTTTATAACGGCATAGGTAAGGCGGATAGCAGTGTTGATATTAAGTTTGGTCCTGGTATTGTAGACTGGCCGGCTATGACCGCATTAAGTGATGACATGATATTAAAGGTTGTCTCTGTCATTCATGATCCGGTAACAACCACAGATGAGCTAATACCATCCGGTGAGACCTCTTCCTTCCGTTCCAACCCATTGGGCTTGGCAGAATACACCTTATCCCGTAAGGATCCGGGCTATGTTGGTCGTGCGAAAGAGGTACAAAAAGCAGAGAAAGCAAGAATAAACGGAGAGGATGCAACGGTTGCTAATCAGGAGCTGAAAGCAGTTTATGATAAAATCTCTTCTACATTCTCCTTTAATCCTAAGGATACACAGATCGGAAGTACGATTTATGCAGTGAAGCCCGGTGATGGTTCTGCCAGAGAACAGGCAGCAAGCTGTCAGAAGGTGTTAGGCGGCTTTGCGAACATCGCCAAGGAGTATGCAACTAAGCGTTACCGCTCCAATTTGATTAACTGGGGTATGCTTCCTTTCCTGTTCAAAGAGGAAATACCGTTTGAAAACGGGGATTATCTTTTCATCAAGGATATTCGATCAGCTGTTGCTCAGAAGGTAAATGAGATCAAGGCTTATGTTGTGAATAGGGATATGAAGGAATTCACGTTGACGCTCGGGGAATTAACTGATGATGAGAGAGAAATTATTCTTAAGGGTTGTCTTATTAACTACTATAAAAGCAAATAAACGATAAATCATTAATAAATCAATGCGCCTTCAGCTATAAACTGTAAGGCGCATTTTTATCTATTGAATGATTAACCATTATTTGGTAAAATAACAAACAAATGATAAGACAAATCCAATTTTTTAGGTAATGTCTCAGGAATATTGATGTTACTAATTCATAGGTAGACAATGATAGTCACTAAATATTTCTTGTGATATCGTTAAGAATATATTATCATTAATGTGAATTAGTAAAAATTATTTAATTTGATCATTTGTGCCTATGAAACCAAGGTGTTAAAGACGCACTCCGGTTTCCCCTTGGAGCAAGCTCCTTGTTCCTCCGGGTTTTGGCTATATCGAAGATGCAGAATATTGGTTATATAGGAATGCCTTTTGGCAAGATGGAGGTTATTATGGCATTAATAATTGATGGTAAGAAGATATCCGGTGAGATTAAGGACGAATTAAAAGAGAAGGTGGCAAAGCTTAAAGAGAGCGGTATTCAGATTACACTGGCTGTTATCCAGGTAGGTAATGATCCTGCTTCGTCGGTGTATGTCGGTAACAAGAAAAAAGCGTGTGAATATATCGGTATCCGTTCTCTCTCCTATGAGCTTTCGGAGAATACGACACAGGAAGAGCTCTTAGCCTTAGTTGCTGAATTGAATACGGATGCTAGCGTTAACGGCATATTAGTTCAATTGCCATTACCTTCCCATATTGATGAAGATTTGGTAATCAAGACAATTGATCCTGCTAAGGATGTGGATGGATTCCACCCTCAGAGCGTAGGAGCCCTGAGTATTGGTCAAAAGGGCTTTATTTCCTGTACACCTGCCGGTATCATACAACTGCTGAAGCGTTCTCAAATTGAGATAGAAGGAAAAGAATGTGTCATCATAGGAAGAAGTAATATTGTAGGTAAACCGATGGCTCTTTTGATGCTCCGTGAGAATGCTACTGTAACTATTTGTCATTCCAGAACCAAGAATCTAAAGGAAGTGGCAAAACGTGCTGATATATTAATTGTTGCAATCGGAAAACCTCGCTTTGTGAATCGGGAATTTATCAAAGAAGGGGCAGTGGTGATTGACGTCGGTATTCACAGGGATGCAGATAACAAGCTATGTGGCGATGTTGATTATGTAGATGTAATCGAGCATGTATCTGCCATAACACCGGTTCCCGGCGGTGTGGGACCTATGACTATAGCAATGTTGATGAATAACTGTGTTGAAACATCTGCGATGGAACAATAAATCGTATCCTAACCGGTTTTTTCGCATTCGCTTATCAGAATTCGAGAATGAGAGTGGAGAACCTAGAATGAATATTGTACAAAAAATGAATTATAAAAATTCAGAATATACTATATTAGCAGCAGAACAGGAATATATTATCCATCCAATTGCATTAGGGTATTTACCATATTCTGCTGCATCTTTACAATGCTCCTTTTCTAGTCATTTCTATATTAAGGATTATCAGCTGCTGTTAAGTAATCTGGATATTGCTACAACTGAAGCTAGAAATCTGGGAGGCATCCATATGGAAGGTCATGCTAGAAAATACTCTTTTGAAGAGTTTCCGGTAAACTATAACGGTGCCATCTTAATAGGAACAAACATCTTTAAGGAGTATTATCTGAAAGGAACTACGCCATCATATTTCTCTTATCAGAAGCTGATTGAGCTGGTTTTTGAAAATGGAACGCTAATCACTACTGTGGATCAGAGCAGAGCAATGCTTCGAATACGTAAAAATCTTGAGTTAGGGCTTCGCAGCCTTGATCTCAAACGAGACAAACGTTGTATTAACCGGTTTATGAATTCAGTCTTGGTAGGAGATTATAAACCCTTCTTTTTTCAATATAACCTTAAGAAGTATGTGAAGGACATGAAAGAAGACTACTTTGTCAATCTTGAGCTAAAAGTTCTTTTCAGACTCCTTAGGAAGAACTGAAAATTCATACAGAGTTGCAAACTCCAAATAAACTATTTCTTTTTTCTATAAAAGCTGTTACAATGTTTGTTGCAGTTAAACACTTACTTAATTACAACAGGCAGCTCTTTTAGTATTCCATTAAATCTTCTCAATCGGAAGGGAGTACTACAAGTGTTAAATACGGAGGAATAATGAATATATATTTTATCTCACTAGGTTGCGATAAGAATCTGGTTGACAGTGAAAATATGCTTGGAATCCTAAACGAGAACGGATATCGGATTACCAATGAGGAACAGGAAGCAGACATCATTATTATTAATACCTGCTGCTTCATTCATGATGCGAAGGAAGAAAGCATCACAACGATACTGGAGATGGCAGAGTATAAGAAGCATGGTAATTTGAAGGCGTTGATCGTAACAGGTTGTCTAGCAGAACGTTATAAAGAAGAGATTTTGAAGGAGATTCCCGAGGTTGATGCACTTCTCGGAACCTCCAGCTTTACAAAGATTATTGATGTAATCAAAGAAGTTACAGACGGAAAGCAACATTCACATTTTGAATCTCTCGAATTACTTCCGAAGACGAATAATAAACGTATGCTCACCTCGGGTAGCTATTTTGCATATCTAAAAATAGCGGAGGGCTGTGATAAGCATTGTACTTACTGTATCATACCTCAAATAAGAGGAAATTATCGAAGTGTTCCCATGGATGATTTATTAGAAGAGGCTAGGTATCTTGCAGAGCAGGGAGTAAAGGAATTGCTTCTGGTTGCGCAAGAGACTACTCTATATGGCAAGGACATCTACGGCGAGGTTCGATTATCCAACCTGCTCCATGAATTATGCAGGATAAACGGAATCGAATGGATCCGTATTCTATATTGTTATCCCGAGGAGATTACAGATGAGTTGATTGATACTATGAAGCAGGAACCTAAAATTTGCCGTTATCTTGATCTTCCAATCCAGCATGCCTCTGATCGAATTCTGAAGCTGATGGGAAGAAGAACGAACAAAGCAGATCTGGTTCATATTATAACTAAGCTTCGCAAGAATCTTCCCGATATAGTACTAAGAACGACTCTGATTACAGGTTTTCCTACCGAAACACCAGAGGAGCATCAGGAGCTGATGGAATTTGTGAAAGAGATGCGATTTGATCGTCTTGGCGTATTCACTTATTCCAAAGAAGATAATACAGCTGCAGCTAAATTAAAGCCTCAGATTCTGGCAAAGGTTAAGAAACAGAGACAAAAGGAAATCATGAAGCTTCAGCAGGAAATTGTATTTCAACGAACTCAAAGCTTGGTCGGCAAGACCTTCGATGTATTAATTGAAGGAAGAATTGCAGATGAGGATCAGGTCTATATCGGAAGAACCTATATGGATGCGCCACAGGTGGACGGATTTGTATTCTTATCTTCAGATCGGGAGCTGATATCCGGCGATCTTGTGAAAACAAACATTACCGGTGCTAAGGGCTACGATCTTATAGGCGAGTTATCAGAAGGGAGCTTGTAACAATGAATCTACCGAATAAAATAACTATTTTCAGAGTATGTATGATACCGATATTTCTTATATTTATGCTGGTATCCACTATTCCCGGAGGTAGATATATTGCCGCAGCCATTTTTATCATTGCGGCCTTATCCGACCTACTGGACGGATACATTGCCAGGAAGAATAATCTGGTTACAAATTTCGGTAAGTTCATGGATCCATTAGCAGATAAGCTCCTTGTATCCAGTGCAATGATCTGCCTGGTGGAACTTAAGCTATTACCTGCTTGGATTGTTATTATTATAATCGCGAGAGAATTTATTATCAGCGGATTTCGGTTGATAGCATCCGATAATGGAGTAGTGATTGCAGCCAGCTGGTGGGGAAAAATTAAGACAGTTGTACAGATGGTGATGAGTATTATGCTGATTATTAATCTGGATTTTGTCTTTATAAATGTTCTGGAGCAGATCGCGATCTATCTTGCAGCGGTGCTGACAATTATCTCTTTGATCGATTATATGATTAAGAATAAGAATGTATTGAAAGAAACACACTAATTTAATTATAGACATCAGTTGATATTTATGACACTATTTCTTATGTGCCTCAAGGCGTTGGAGATAGTGTCTTTTATACGAAACAGGTATTTATTATTCCATGATTTAAGAGGAGGAAACAATGACCGTTGAATTAATCAGTGTAGGAACCGAATTATTACTTGGAAATATCGTGAACACCAATGCAAATTATCTATCTCAGAAATGTGCCCAGTTAGGCTTTTCCCTTTATTATCAGGTAACCGTCGGCGATAATGAGGGTCGACTTTGCGAAAGCATTCGAACTGCCTTAAATCGTTCCGATATCCTGATCTTAACCGGAGGTCTCGGCCCAACCCAGGATGATATGACGAAAGAAGCAGTAGCGAAGATAATGGAGCGGGAGCTGATCATGGACGACGCTTCAAGAGAAAGAATTGCTTCCTATTTTCGGTTTCGTTATCAAAAGGAGGTTAACTCTGTCGTAACCGAAAACAATTGGAAGCAAGCCTTAAAAATTGATGGTTCTATCGTTGTAGAAAACAATAATGGAACTGCTCCAGGCTATATCGTAGAACAGGAGGGCAAGACAGTTATCCTTATGCCTGGTCCTCCTAACGAGATGATCCCCATGTTTGAGGAAGCTATTTATCCGTATCTTACAAAGAAACAGAATAAAATCTTTGTATCAAAAATGGTGAAGATCTGCGGAATTGGCGAGAGTAAAGCGGAGACGGATATTATGGACCTGATCAACGCCCAGACTAACCCAACTATAGCACCTTATGCCAAGAACGGTGAGGTACATTTCAGGGTGACTGCCTCTGCGGACCATAAGGAGGAGGCGGTTAAGCTGATTCAGCCTGTCGTAGAAGAATTGTACCGCCGCTTTGGTGTTAATATCTACAGTACTGATGAGGATGAGTCTCTGGAGGAAGTTTTAGTGAAAAGACTACAGGAGAAGAATTATACGATTGTGACAGCAGAATCTTGTACTGGTGGAATGCTGACAGGACGTTTGGTTAATGTGGCAGGAATATCGAATATCCTAAAGGAAGGCTTTATCACTTATTCTAACGAGGCTAAGATGAAATATCTCGGTGTTAAAGAAGAGACCTTGGCGGTATATGGCGCTGTCAGTCGCCAAACTGCTGAGGAGATGGCCAGGGGTGCTGCCAAGACAGCAAATGCGGATACAGCTCTAGCGATCACTGGGATTGCAGGTCCCGAAGGTGGAACTGAGGATAAACCAGTCGGTCTAGTTTATATTGCCTGCCTGGTGAAGGATCAGGTAACAGTGAAGGAACTTCATCTGAAAGGGAACCGCCTTAAAATTCGGGATCAAAGTGTAATTGCAGCCTTAGATCTACTTCGACGTCATTTAAACTAGAGGGGTCTCAAAAAAAACACCTGGTATAAAGTGGTATTTTACCATCCTCCTCGATTCTAGAATAAATATAGCAATTTATACCAAATAATATGGGATACTTTGACAATTGGTGAGCAAAATTTGTAGTAATTTAATAAAAATGTTCCATTATACCATAGAAATGACACAGTTATAGGCTATTGTTAAGACAATGAAGGTCCTAATAATGTTTATTGTAAAAGTAGTTGGAATTATATGTATATTACGTACAGAATTTTATGTCTAACGTTTTTTGTTGCACAATTCATTCGTTATAATTCTACTACCTTGTATCATATCGGAGGTAATTATGGAACGAACAAAAAGAAATTTCGTATTGATTTTGGTGGTTATAGGT
The DNA here is from genome assembly GCA_023436225.1 of Bacillota bacterium. GTDB lineage: Bacteria > Bacillota > Clostridia > Lachnospirales > Lachnospiraceae > Mobilitalea. Next base: position 3,608 of record JAEZKA010000037.1, on the reverse strand, counting down.
TTGCTCCTTTTGGCAGGATGCAATATGTTTCAATTTGATTTCTTTGATGAATCGGAGGAGGATAACAGCTCAGTAATTACCTTGGCTCCGAATGATGACGAGAAGGATGATACTTCATCGAGCATTACAGACACCCCCAAAGACAAAGACTCCACAGAGCCCCAAAAATCGACTGAATCTACACCAACACCCCCTGACATCCAACCCACTAATAGTATTGAGCTGCCCTTGTATACTGTGAATATAGATACTGGTGAGATAGAAGCGGAAATCGCATTGGTTCCGGCGGATACCAAGATTACACCTGATCTGATTATTGAAAAAGTGGTAGAGTCAATGGCGGATCGATCCATTGAAGTTGGAATTCAGGATGTTAGCTATGAGGATGATACTGTTATTGTCAGCTTTTATAAGGATAAGGCACCTCTTAGCGAGATGGGTTCTGCTTATGAAGCAGCCATTCTGGATGCGATTGCTCAAAGCGTGATTGATCATCGGAAGGATTACAATAAGGATTACAACAAGGTTATATACCGTGCTGAAGGAAAAGCTTATATTAGCGGACATTTTGAATTTGGATTAAATGATATCTATTTGGAAGATAAATAAAGAGAAAGCTGGTTAAGCTAACTTTATAAGACAAATTTTCATTAGGTAATTGCGATACTTATTTTGTATTCGACAATTACCTAATACTATGTTATCTTAGATATCGATATAGCAGATTAGTCCAAGATATCAATAGAAACTTCACGTGCTTGCACGATGAAGTTCTGTTGATATCTTGGATAAGTGCAACGACAACACAATGACATAGTCATTGTGTTGCTAATCTGCTATTATGAGAACGTCTATTGTGTTGCTAATCTGCTATTATGAGAATATAATCATCCTGTGCCTATGCACTTGATATAAAGAAAGGTATTGAAAGCTATGAGTAAGGTGTATGTGATTGGAGGCGGAGCGGCTGGTATGCTAGCTGCAATAACTGCCGCACGAGGCGGCCATCAGGTCGTGCTTCTGGAGAAGAACGAAAAGCTAGGGAAAAAGCTATATATAACAGGAAAAGGTAGATGTAATCTTACAAATGCCTGTGATAGGGATGCTTTTTTTGAGCAGGTGGTAACCAATCCCAAGTTTATGTTTAAAGCATATCATACCTTTAGTAATTATGATGCTATGGATTTCTTTGAACAGCTCGGTCTCCCCATCAAGGTTGAACGCGGTAACCGTGTTTTTCCTGAATCAGATAAATCCTCTGATGTCATCGCAGTACTTCGCAAGGAGCTGGAGCGATTGTCCGTGATGCTTCGATATAAGAGTGAGGTTACCAAGATTATTATTAAGGATGGTAGCTTTCATGGATTAAAAATAAAAAATTCTGAGGAGACCTTTCTTGGGGATTCAGTCATTATTACTACCGGTGGCTTATCATACCCAATAACCGGTTCCACCGGAGATGGTTATACCTTTGCCAAAGCATTCGGGCATACTGTCACAGAATTATCCCCTTCCCTGGTTCCCCTCCATACCAAAGAAACCTTTGTGAAGGAGCTGATGGGATTATCCCTCAAAAACATAAAGGTCAGTATCACATGCGGGCAGAAACAAATCTACCAGGATTTTGGTGAATTGCTATTTACTCATTTTGGCGTAAGCGGTCCTGTCATCTTAAGTGCAAGCAGCTATATCATTCCTTATCTTAAGAGTAGGGAGCCGATAACACTCAGTATTGACTTAAAGCCAGCTCTAACCGAGGATCAGTTGGACACACGAATCTTACGAGATTTTGAAGAATTTAAAAATAAACAATTTAAGAATTCGTTAGACCACCTATTGCCAAATAAACTAATAGATGTTATTATTCGTCTAAGCCCTATCGATTCGGAAAAGAAAGTAAATTCTATCACGAAAGAAGAACGGCTTGCTCTCGTTGGTCTTTTGAAGCATTTTACGCTTCATATCACTAAGCTCAGCGATTATAATCAAGCAGTCATCACAAAGGGTGGAATCAACGTGAAGGAGATAAATCCCTCAACAATGGAATCAAAATTGGTGAAAAATGTGTTTTTTGCAGGAGAGGTTCTTGACCTGGATGCCCTGACCGGCGGTTACAATCTACAAATAGCATGGTCTACTGGATATCTGGCTGGCTTATCCGTATAAAATACATTTCACATAAAGAAACTCGGAGGTGGATTGTTATGAAGAATTTCAATCTTGCAATTGACGGACCGGCCGGAGCCGGTAAAAGCACCATAGCAAAACGATTAGCAAAGCGACTGGGATTTATTTATGTTGATACTGGAGCAATGTATCGTGCTATGGCATTATATTTTTTAAGAAACAATATCGAGGCTTCCGATACGGTACGAATTGAAGCAGCCTGTAATGAGGTGGATATTACGATTGAGTATAAGGATGGCGAACAGTTTGTTATCCTGAACGGAGAGAATGTCAACGGCTTGATCCGTACGGAAGAGGTTGGAAACATGGCAAGTGCCTCATCCGTGAATAAAACCGTTCGTTTGAAGCTGGTTGAACTACAGCAGAATCTGGCTAAGAAGGAAAGCGTCGTTATGGATGGAAGGGATATCGGAACCTGTGTTCTTCCAGATGCTGATTTAAAGATATATCTGACCGCGACATCCAAAGAGCGTGCCAGAAGGAGATGGGCAGAGCTTAAGGATAAAGGTGTGACTGCTGACATTGAAGCAATCGAGCAGGATATTATTGACCGCGATCAGAGAGATATGACCAGAGAGCATTCCCCTCTGCGACAGGCAGAGGATGCTGTATTATTAGATTCCTCGAGTCTTACCATTGATGAGGTCGTGGATAAAATAATGCAGATGTATCAAGAAAAGATAAAATAATAATCCTTTATATTATGTCATGGATCGCTGCTTTATGGGATTTTATGTTTGATCTTAACCTGATGCTTATTTTGCTGAAAGGAAGGTAGAACAGATTGAAGATTACTACTGCAACAAGTGCCGGTTTTTGCTTTGGGGTAAAAAGGGCTGTTGATTTGGTATATAAAGCGATTGAAGGCGGAGAAAAGGTATACACCTATGGTCCGATTATTCATAATGATGAGGTTGTTGCTGATTTAAATCAAAAAGGTGTTACAGTGATTAATTTCCCTGAGGAATTAAAAACGTTACCTGTGGGAACAATAATTATACGATCCCATGGCATTTCGGAAGCTTTACAAAAAGAGCTTTCTTCTCATGGTCACAAATTGATTGATGCCACCTGTCCTTATGTCAAAAAAATACATAAGGTGGTCAGGGATAAAAGCGAGGAAGGACAGCATATTATCATCGTCGGCAATCGTAACCACCCGGAGGTGGAAGGGATTATCGGATGGTGTAAATCGGCTTTTTCGCTTACCGATTCCTCTGATTATACCGTGATTGAAAGCGAGGAAGAAGCAGAAGAATTTAGCGTTTCCAAAGAACGTAAAATTTGTATCGTAGCACAGACGACATTTAATTACAAGAAATTTCAAGATTTAGTTGAAATTATATCAAAAAAGGGTTATGATATATTTGTTTTAAATACAATTTGCAATGCCACAGAAGAACGGCAGTCCGAGGCATATC
>JAEZKA010000088.1 GCA_023436225.1 Bacillota bacterium | reverse complement strand
TTGATACAATAACATACAACTTAATAAACTTACTTTTTATACAGCAACAGCAGCCCCATTACAGAGTGTCCTGTGGTGACGGGCTTTTCTTATAAATCAGGGACACAGGAGAGGAGCATGCTATGAAAAGAATAGTATTGTCGGTTCTGGTTGATAACACTGCCGGTGTTTTAAGCCGGGTTGCAGGATTGTTCAGTAGAAGAGGTTATAATATCGACAGCTTGACGGTTGGTGAGACTCAGGATCCGGCTATCTCACGAATGACGATATTGGCACATGGAGATGACCAGATCTTAGAACAGATCAGAAAGCAGTTATTAAAGCTGGAGGATGTGCTTGAGATCAAGGAGCTGGCTCCAGGAGAATCCGTAACAAGGGAATTAATTCTGGTCAAGGTTACTGCAACGGAGGGGGATCGCCAGGCGATTATGTCGATTGCAGATATCTTCCGTGCAAAGATCGTGGATGTGGCATTAGAGTCCCTAATGATAGAGCTTACCGGCAATCAGGATAAGATAGATGCTTTTATCAAGTTACTTGGACCTTATACGATCAAGGAATTGGTTAGAACTGGTATTACTGGTCTTCCCAGAGGCTCAGGTGATATTGCTGATTTTATTGATTAGAATTATATTAATACATAAAGAGCAAAATACCTGCAAAGCAGGCTAATATTGGAGGATGGAGATTCTCCAAAACAATTATAAGGAGGATTTAGAAATGGCTAAGATTTATTATCAACAAGATTGTAACCTTTCTTTATTAGAAGGAAAGACAATCGCTGTCATCGGTTACGGCAGCCAGGGACATGCTCATGCACTGAATGCAAAGGAATCAGGTGTTCATGTCATTATCGGTCTTTATGAAGGCAGCAAATCATGGGCTAAGGCAGAAGCAGCAGGCTTTGAAGTATATACAGCAGCAGAGGCTGCGAAGAAGGCTGATATCATTATGATTTTAATTAATGATGAGAAGCAGGCTAAGATGTACAAGGAATCCATCGCTCCGAACTTAGTAGCAGGAAATGCTTTGATGTTCGCTCATGGTTTTAGTATCCATTTCGGTCAGATTATTCCTCCTGCAGATGTAGATGTATTGATGATCGCTCCAAAGGGACCTGGACATACAGTAAGAAGCCAGTATCAGGAAGGTCGTGGTGTACCTTGTCTTATCGCAGTTCATCAGAATGCAACCGGTAAGGCACATGAGCTTGGACTTGCTTATGCACTTGCCATCGGTGGTGCAAGAGCCGGTGTTCTTCAGACAACCTTCCGTGAAGAGACCGAGACCGACCTTTTCGGTGAGCAGGCTGTTCTTTGTGGCGGTGTTACCGCTTTGATGAAGGCCGGCTTTGAGACCTTGGTTGAAGCAGGATATGAACCCGAAAGTGCTTACTTTGAGTGTATCCATGAGATGAAGCTGATCGTAGACTTAATCAACGAGAGCGGCTTTGCAGGAATGAGATATTCCATCTCTAACACAGCAGAGTATGGTGATTATATTACCGGTTCTAAGATTATCACTGCTGAGACTAAGGCTACCATGAAGCAAATTCTTACCGATATTCAGGACGGTACCTTTGCACGCAACTGGTTATTAGAGAACCAGGTAGGCTGCCCGAACTTCAATGCGAAGAGAAGAATTGAATCAGAGCATCAGCTGGAGAAGGTAGGAACAGAGCTTCGTAAGATGATGAGCTGGACCAATAAGGCAAAATTAATTAATAACTAATGCTATGATTATATAGTAAGACGATTTTAGAGTACTTATTCGATTTGAACTGTGTTTTTAGGGAAGACGGTTCAAGTATGAATGAGTACTTTTTTTATCGTATCATCTTTATAATGAGAGAAGAAAAAAACATTTCAATAGAGATTGGCAGGGCAAAAGACGGTGAGGATAAGAGTGGTTCAAACTGACAAATTGTTAGCTTTGTAACCGCTCTCTTTGTTGTTAATAAAATTACGGCTTGATATTATTTAACAAATGTATTAATATGGTAATAAGAACATACATTCGATATAAGAGGAGGTAAGATTATGGTTCATCGACTGCTTCAAGAGGTAAAATCGTCTGGTAATGACCTTGTACTAATCCCGGTGGAGAGGCTGAACACCCTGAAAGAGGAACTGGAGCACTTTCAGAAGGAGGAGGAGCTGAACGGATTTCAGCGTTGGATTGTAGAGGAATTATATCAATATGAGGTGCCTGAGACAGATTTTCAGGTAAGATCAATCCTATTGGTTGCCTTGGTCCATCCGCCTTATGCAGAGGTAGAACTGACCTGGAAGGGATCAGTATATAAAGCCTTAAGCATGGTATTTCCGGGCATTGATGAAGCAAGAGACAGGATTACAAAGCTACTTGAGACAGAAGGCTACCATTACAGCCCGGCCGATAGCCTGCCATTAAAAAGAATGGCTGTACAGAGTGGACTTTCTGCTTACGGCAGGAATAACATCACCTATATAGAGGGAATGGGCAGTAATTTCTTATATGATGCCTTCTTTACTGATTTACCTTGTGAGGAGGAGCATTGGCGTCCAGTAACCATCGCTGCCTCCTGTAAGAATTGCATGCTTTGCATTCGAAGCTGTCCTACCGGTGCAATTCGCCCGGAGCGATTTCTAATCGATAATCAGAGATGCCTCTCTGCCATGAACGAGATGCCCGGGGAGTTTCCGGAATGGCTTCCGCTTTCCGTACATCACACGATGTATGATTGTCTAAGATGTCAGGAGGTCTGTCCAATGAATAAGGAGGCTATGAGTATGGTACCGAGCATCATCTCATTTAGTGAAGAAGAGACACAGCAGCTTCTGGAGGGTGTTCCTTACGATGCCTTTTCATCTCCCATGAAATCCAAGACGAAATTACTGGGACTTAATCGCTGGTTGCCGGCAATACCGAGGAATCTAAGGATATTATTGGAACGTTAAGAGGATAAGACAGAACCTATTACCGATGAATGCAAATACTCCGATATGAAAATCATTGGTCGAACTCATTCGGTTATATTACCGGCTAAGGCGTGTACAGCAACTGTAATTTGATTTTATCATGATAATTGCTATTGCATGTGAACAATATAAAGTGTATAATAAAACCAGAAAACTAAAAATAGTTTTCTGGTTTTCTGAGATTCATGATGACCGAATCCTCGTTAAGTGTGCTTTCTATCTTTTGTGGAATGATACAACGTTAGCGATGAATATCAATAGACGGATATAATATGGTGTAATATCGGATAGAAGAAGGGAAGCTTTATGGATATAAAAGATAAAATAATTGATGCTGTAATCGAGGAATTTAATGATAAAGGGCTTAAATTTACGATGGATGACATAGCGAAGCGCTTAGGAATCAGTAAAAGAACACTATATACGGTAGTTCGGGATAAGGAGGCTTTGTTTCTGGAAGCAGTGGACACGGTTTTCTCTGCAATTAAGCAAAGTGAGAGAGAGATTGTTGCAGATGACACGATAGATTTACTTGAAAAGCTGAAGAGAATTCTGATTGTTATGCCGGAGAGATACAAAGCCATTGATTTTCGACAGCTATATGATTTAAAAAATAAATTTCCAAGAATTTATGCTAAGGTTGAGAACCGTCTGGAGACAGATTGGGATGCTACCTTTCTAATTATGGAGCAGGCTATGGAAGAAGGTATCATCCGTAGAATCAGTCTGCCGGTATTTCAGGCTATGTTTACCGGAACGATTGAATATTATCTCAGCCGGTCGGTTCTCCTCGACAGTGAAATTCCCTATGAGGATGCGGTAGCTAAGATGTTGGATATCTTAGTTCATGGAGTAATCTTAACGGAGAGCAGAAAGGGGGACCAATGATAGAACAAATCAGTCTTAACAATGGCTGGCTTTACAGCAACCATTATGAAGAGGAGATGCTTGAGAAGGATTATGATGACACGCTCTTTGAACCGGTTCGTATCCCTCATACCAATGTCATCACACCTCTTAACTATTTTGATGAACAATGCTATCAATTCATTAGCTGTTATAGAAGACATATCGAAGCAAAGCAGGAATGGAAGGATAATACCATTCTACTGACCTTCGAAGCGGTAGGACATATCGCTAAGGTATATCTGAATGGGGTGCATCTTATGACACACGAAGGAGGCTATACTGCTTTTACGATCTATCTGACTTCACAGCTCAGGATTGGTGAGGATAATGTTCTGGCTGTGGTTGTTGACAGCAGAGAAAGCAATAATCTGCCACCCTTTGGCAATGTAATTGATTATACGACCTATGGGGGAATCTACCGTGAGGTAACACTCGAAATCAAGAATTGCTATTACATCGAAGATACTTATATTATCACAGGTGAGACGGATCACACACCGAAATCGGATAAAGAAATGGAGTTATGGGTTACTATTGGTGGACTTTCAAAAGAAGAAGATCGCAGCCAGAGTGGGCTGAGGCTGGAATATACGGTTCTTGAACTATCTGGTAAGGAAATCCTTTCTCAAACAACCTTGATAACTGGTTCCTCCATTAAACTAAAATGTAAGATTAACGGAGTAAGAAATTGGGATCTCAATGATCCTATGTTATATTTGCTTCAGCTGAAGCTTTTCCATAAGGAGGAGGATAAACAGCCGGAGGATACGAAAACAATCCGGTTTGGTTTTCGTTCCTGTGAGTTTCGAAGGGATGGGTTCTACCTAAATCATCGCAAGATTAAGCTTTTAGGATTAAATCGACATCAAAGCTATCCCTATGTTGGATATGCTATGCCGAGAAGGCAGCAAAGAAGAGATGCGCTGCTTTTGAAGCAGGAGCTGGGGGTGAATGCGGTACGTACCTCCCATTATCCTCAGTCCAGACATTTCCTTGATGCTTGTGATGAGCTTGGACTTCTGGTATTTACCGAGATACCGGGCTGGCAACACATTGGAGATCAGGAGTGGAAGGAAAAAGCAATTAATCAGGTAGGTGAAATGGTGTTGCAATACCGGAATCATCCTTCGATTATTCTATGGGGTGTACGCATCAATGAGTCGCAGGATGATGATGAATTCTATACTAGGACAAATCGATTGGCAAGAAAATTGGACCCGGTAAGGCAGACGGGAGGTGTCCGTTACCTTAAGAAAAGTAAGCTTCTGGAGGATGTCTATACCTATAATGACTTTCTGCATCATGGGAATAATCCAGGGCTCAGTCCGAAGGAGGAAGTGACCTCCGTGAAGGAGGCTCCCTATCTCGTATCGGAGTTCAACGGTCATATGTTTCCGACTAAGGCCTTTGATGATGAAGCCCATAGACTGGAGCATGCCTTAAGGCATGCTGCGGTACTTGACGCTCTATTTGAACAGAAGGATATTTGCGGTGGATTTGGCTGGTGTATGTTCGATTATAATACCCATAAGGATTTTGGAAGCGGGGATCGGATTTGCTATCATGGAGTGATGGATATGTTCCGTAATCCCAAGCTGGCGGCTTATGTTTATGCCAGTCAGAGTGAGGGGGATACGGTATTTGAGTTAAGTACAACTCTGGATATCGGGGATCATCCAGCCGGTAATATCCGTAAGGTTTATGCCTTTACCAATGCCGACTCTGTGCGGGTATATAAAAATAATACTTTTATTAAGGAATTTAATCCTTCTTGTGAGCATTTTGGTCATCTCCCTCATCCGCCGATATTGATTGATGATTTTATTGGTGAACTTTTGGAGAAGGAAGAACACTTCAGTCATAAGACAGCTCGGATTATGAAGCAGATACTATACGCCGTGAAGGAGTATGGACCAAATAACTTGCCCTTACTATACAAGCTTAAAATGGGGTGGCTGATGCTACGGGAGCATCTGACTCTGGAGGATGGAGCAAGACTCTACTATAAATATGTCGGAAGCTGGGGTGGTCAAGCAACTAGCTATCGCTTTGAAGCAATCAGTGGTGGTAATATCGTGAAAACCATAATCAAATCACCAAGCAGCAAGGTAAGACTTCTTCTTGAGCCGGATACAACAAATCTGATCGAAGAAGATACCTATGATGTTGCAGCAATACGAATCAAGGCTGTGGATGAATGGGGAAATCTGCTGTCTTATTATCAGGAACCGATTGTACTTAAGGCTGAGGGAGCGATAGCGATCCTTGGTCCGAAGGTAATCAGCCTTAAGGGCGGGATGGGAGGAACCTATATCCGTACTTCTGGCAGGAGTGGGACAGGAGTTCTTACCACAGATCAGTCGGGGCTTGGCGAGATAAGGATCGAATTTAACATAAAGGTAATTGGGGAATAAAAAGCAAATACTATATAAGAAAGAGGAGAAGAGTATGAACTTAACAGGAAGAGAAAAGATATCCTACGGTTTGGGTGCGGTAGGAAAGGATATGGTGTATTGTATCGTATCAGGGTTTCTATTATATTATTACAATACGGTACTTGGTATCAGTGCTACCTTTATAGGGGTTTTATTCATGGTGGCAAGAGTTCTCGATGCGGTCAACGATCCGTTCATGGGAATAATTGTTGAGAAGACCAATACAAGGATGGGTAAATTCCGCCCCTGGCTCTTAATTGGAACCGTACTGAGTGCAATTTCGCTCTACGCTATGTATGCGGTTCCCCGTTCCTTGACCGGAACCCCTCTGCTCATCTATGTATCAGCTGCATATATTATATGGGGAACCACCTACACCTTGATGGATATCCCATATTGGTCCATGATACCTGCCATTACGCAAAATCAAAAGGACAGGGAGAATATCTCTGTAATTGCGAGAAGCTGTGCCGGTTTCGGCTTTGCCATTCCGACTGCTTTAACCATGGTGCTGGTGCCTATTCTCGGTAAGGGTGATGAGCGCACTGGTTTTCAGATTTTTGCTGGTATGATCAGCATCATCTTCATACTTGCAATTATCATAACGGTTAGCAATGTCAGAGAAAAGACAAAACCAATATTACATACGCCTCGCATCAAGGAAATGTTTCAGGCATTGTTCAAAAATGATCAAGCATTGATCGTAGTGATAACAATTGTTATCTTCAATGCTTCGGTATATCTGACCTCACAGCTGGCGGTTTATTTCTTTCGATATGACATTGGTAATTCTGCGTTATATGGCATCTTTGGTACAGTAGGCGGAGCAACACAGATTCTGTCCATGCTACTCCTGCCTGTGTTACGTAAGAAGTGGGATCGTAAGAGAATCTTTACTGGCGCAATACTGACGGCTATCCTCGGTTATGCCATTCTTTTCACTCTAGGGACGTTCAAGATCACGAACCTGGTATTGCTATGTATTGCTGCTGTTATCATTTATTTTGGTTTTGGTCTGGCAACTGTACTTACTACAGTATTTCTAGCTGACACTGTGGATTATGGTGAGTGGAAGACGAAGCAAAGAAGTGAAAGTGTGATCTTCTCAATGCAGACCTTTGTCGTTCAGCTGGCATCTGCATTCTCGGCTCTGATTGCCGGTGTCGGTATCGATCTCATTAGGCTAGATGTGGATGCGAAGGTTCAAACCGCTGCTACCCTGGGCGGCTTGCGTGTATTTATGATTATTATACCGATGATTGGATTACTCCTTTCCGTAATATTCTTTCGTAGAAGATATCGGCTATCGGAGGATACGATGGGACAGATTCAGTCCGACTTGAAGGATAAGCAAGAGCGAGAGGAAAGGGAGGAGCTGCTATGATAAGAAGAGAAGGGGATTTGTTCGTACTCGATACGTTGAATACTACCTATTGCTTCCGGGTTATGCCCTCTGGTCATCTCGAGCATCTCTACTATGGCCGTACGATCGATCTTTCCGGTGGGTATGAGCCGTTAATCCAGAATACAAGCTTCCTAGGAGGTTCTTCACTGGCATACTCCAAGGAGTATCCACAGCTAGGACTTGAGGATGTCTGCCTTGAGATGTCCTCATATGGAAAGGGAGACATCCGAGAGGCCTTTCTCGATCTGGTTCATGAGGACGGAAATGCAACCTGTGATTTTCTGTACAAAGAAGCAAGGCTTTTAATTAACAAGAAGCCCCTGGAGACCTTGCCATCCGCCTACCAGAAGATGTCTGAGGATAAGAATGCGAATTCATTTAGCAGTCTTGAGATCGAATTATGGGAGAAGCATTATAATATTACCTTAATACTTACCTATAGTGTCTTTGATCAATGTGATGTGATAACCAGAAGTACTAAGGTGATCAATCATTCTGATCGAACGATCTCATTAAAGAGAATTATGAGTACTCAGCTGGATCTCGATGTGGGTGATTATAATATAACGACCTTTCACGGTACTTGGGCCAGAGAAATGGAACGATATGATACCAAGGCAATTCCAGGTATTTATATCAATGATTCCAAGGCAGGCATATCAAGTAACCACAGTAATCCCTTCTTCTTTGTCAGTGAAGCGGGTACGGATGAGGATCACGGTAGCTGCTATGGCTTTAATCTGATTTACAGTGGCAATCACTATGCAGCAATGCAGGTAAACAGTATGGGAAAGCTTCGAATCATTCAGGGCATTCATCCTCATAATTTCATGTTTCTCCTGGAGCCTGGTAAGAACTTTGAGGCACCGGAGACAGTAATGACCTATACTTACGACGGTTGGAATGCAATGAGCCATAATATGCATTCCTTTATCCGTAACCACATTGTTCGTGGAGAATGGAGAGACAGGGAACGTCCGGTATTACTGAACAGCTGGGAGGCAAATTACTTTAAGTTTAACGACAGTAAGCTGTTTACCCAGGCAAAAGCAGCAAAGGAAGCAGGAATTGAACTGTTTGTTCTGGATGACGGATGGTTTGGAAAACGGAATGATGATACCTCTTCTCTCGGTGATTGGCGCGAGAACAGGGCAAAATTAAAGAGTGGTCTCAGAGGCTTAGCGGATAAGATCAATGAGTTAGGTCTGGAATTCGGTATCTGGGTGGAGCCTGAGATGGTGAATGAGGTGAGTGATCTGTACCGGGCACATCCGGACTGGGCTGTGAAGGTACCGGGACAGGAGCATTCGCTGGGAAGAAACCAGATGCTATTAGACTTAACCAGAGATGAGGTATGTACCTATCTGATCGAGGAGATGAGCAGGGTGTTCTCCAGTGCGAACATAACCTATGTCAAATGGGATATGAATCGAATCTTCTCAGATTACTTTTCCTCTATCCTTCCTCCTCAGAGGCAGCAGGAATTTAGTCATCGATATGTCCTTGGATTATATTATATTCTGAAAGAACTGACAAAGCGGTTTCCGAAGATATTATTCGAAGGCTGTGCTTCCGGTGGAAACCGCTTTGACTTGGGGATGCTATGCTATATGCCGCAGACCTGGGCTAGCGACAATACAGATGCTATATGCAGGGCAGCAATTCAGAACGGTTACAGCTATGGCTATCCCATGTCGGTAATCGGAGCCCATGTATCCAGCTGTCCCAATCATCAGACCCTTCGTAATACCTCTTTAGAGACTCGCTTTGAGGTTGCAGCTTACGGACTTCTCGGCTATGAATGCAATCTGGCGGAGCTTAGTTTAGAGGAAAAGAAGCTGGTGCAGGAGCAGATATCCTTTTATAAGAAATACCGTAAGATGCTTCAATACGGTGACTTTTACCGAATTAAGAATGGAGAAGGCGGTATCTATCAATGGATGACGGTTGCGAAGGATCAAACATCCGCCTTTGGATTGTTCCTTCAAAAAGAAGTAAGGGCCAATTATTCCTACGGATGCTTCAAGACAAAAGGACTTGCTCCTCAGGTGTGTTATCATATGACCAATCGGCAGCATGTATTTAACATAAAGGAATTCGGAGATTTGATCAATATGATATCGCCAATTCATATAAAGAAGGATTCTTTAACCCATAATATCGTAGCAAGACTCAAGAAGATGCCCGGTGAAGTGGAAGACTGCAAAGCCTTCGGAGAGGTATTTAATAATGCAGGTGTTAAGCTGAAGCAGGGTTTTGGCGGAACCGGCTATAATGAAGAGGTAAGATTGTTTCAGGATTATGCTTCCAGATTATATATATGGGAAGCGACTTCCTCCCAGTAGGAAGACAGTTAACAAAATGATAAGCTATGAAAAGAGATCGAGTGGCATCCCACTCCTGGAATGGCTGTCAGCAACCGTCCCTAGACTGCTACAGCGTAAATCCGCATAATTTGTTGATTGACAGATGGCGATCGGGATGTTAATATAACTTTTGTTAAGACTTTACAAAAATGAAACGAGGTATCAGGAATGATTATTATTACTTGCTAATCAAATTATTGATTATATGATTTAGAAAGTTTGCGAAGTTACTTTTTGATTATTTAATTCAGAAAGTTTACGGCTAACTTTTTAATTATGCGATGAGATACAGCCGAACCGGCTATATTTCTTGTGGGCAAGTAATGATTAATTCTATATTTGACAGTAGATTATCCCAATGATTAATTTTTTGTCAATATATGATGCAGAGCTGTAATCACAAACGGGAATGCAATCCGTAATGATTATGGGAAATTTCGGCGAAGCTCGTCTTAATTTTCAACAGCATTAATCCAACCACAGGAAGTATAATTCTTGTGGTTTTTTTATTTTTGACAAATGAATTGAGTTATCAATTCATCTTGTATATAAAATAAGCTTTATAATAGAAAAGCCCTCCCGGTAAGTGAAGTAGTTCGCTTCGTGATGACATATACTTGTGGATAAACACTAGTGTGCTTTGCGATTGGCTGTCTGGAAAGGAGTGAATATAATGTCACAGATTATAGTAAACGATTTAACCTTTAGCTATGACACCAGCTATGAAAATATTTTTGAACATGTAAGCTTTCAAGTAGATACGGATTGGAGGCTCGGATTTATTGGTAGAAATGGAAGGGGGAAAACCACCTTTCTTAATTTGCTGCTTGGCAAATATGAATACACAGGTACGATCACTGCCTCCGTTGAGTTAAGCTATTTCCCCTTTGAGGTAGAGAACATGAAGCTTAGTACCAGAACCGTCATAAAGAATACCATAGCCCCCTATACCAAATGGGAGGAGGAGATGGAGAAGTGCCTTTTGGCAGAAAACTTTGAGTCACAGCAGGAGGCTTATGGAAAGCTTTTAGAGCTGTATCAGGCGCATGATGGTTATATTATCGATGAATTGATTGAAAAGGAGTTAAGTAAGCTTAAAGTAGATCAAAATGTACTTGATAGACCCTTCGAGACGTTAAGCTTTGGAGAGCGAACCAAGGTTATGCTGGCAGCTCTATTTCTTAAGAAGAATCATTTTCTACTTATTGATGAGCCAACCAATCATTTGGACAGGGAAGGACGACAATTACTTGCAGAATATCTGCAGACTAAGTTGGGCTTTATCCTTGTGTCCCATGACCGAAGCTTTCTGGATCAGTGTATTGACCATGTATTAAGTATCAATCGTACCAATATTGAGGTACAGAAGGGGAATTATTCTTCCTGGTATGGGAATAAGGAACGACAGGACAATTATGAGCTTGAGAAGAATGAGCAGCTAAAGAAGGATATAACAATATTATCCGAGGCTGCACGGAGAGCTATGGGGTGGTCTGATCAGATTGAGGCATCGAAAATAGGTACCCATGCAGCTGATCGCGGAGCAATCGGGCATAAATCGGCAAAGATGATGAAACGTGCTAAATCAATTGAAAACCGTAAGCTGGAGGCAATTGAAGAGAAAAAGAGTTTGCTGAAAAACATTGAGAGAGCGGATGATCTTAAAATTAATACCTTGGAGTTCCAGGGAAGACGATTGATGGAAGCAGAGGAGTTAAGTCTATTCTATAAGGATCAACCGGTGGTATCCAATATTCATTTTTGTCTGCAGAAAGGGGCTCGTCTGGCTATCAGAGGGCGAAACGGCTCAGGTAAGACTACCCTGCTAAAGCTATTGCTCGGCGAGGAGATCAGCTACTCTGGTCGTTACTATGTTGCACCGGGGCTGAAGGTGTCCTATGTGTCTCAGGATACTTCCTATCTAAAGGGAAATCTAGGGGAATTTGCGGTGAATTATGGCTTGGATGAGACGATATTTAAGACAGTGCTTCGCCAGTTGGATTTCTCGAGAACGCAATTCGATAAGGATATCAGTGAATTTAGTGGAGGTCAGAAGAAAAAAGTCTTACTGGCAAAAAGTTTGGCTGAACCGGCGCACGTGTTTGTTTGGGATGAGCCGTTGAACTTCGTGGATGTATTCTCAAGAGTCCAGATAGAGGAATTAATTCTAAAATATCAGCCAACCCTTATCTTTGTAGAACACGATCGAATGTTCAGTGATAAAATTGCCACTGAATTGGTAGAGCTGTAAGAATTATTAAGGATTGATATAAGAAAAAATGATAGGAGATATATGTCAAAATGTGTTATACTATGCTTAGGACAAAATCAGATAGGAAAGAAGAGTAGAATGGTTATGACTCGAATTCATAAAAAGAAATGGATCATAAAAATATTCATAATAATTCTGGGCAGCGGTTTACTTGGTATCGGTCTGCTGTTTTTGGTGAATCATTCTGTCAAAGCTTCGGTGAGAGGACAGATCCTTTCTCCGGATGAGGCTGCCAACTTAAAGGATGTGGATTGTATTCTGGTATTGGGTGCCGGTGTTTGGAACGATAACCGACCAAGTGCAATGCTTGAGGATCGATTAAAGGAAGGGATCGGATTATATCAAAGAGGGATTAGTAATCGATTATTAATGAGCGGAGATCATGGTCGCAGTGAATATGATGAGGTTAATGTCATGAAACAATTTGCAATGGCAGACGGAATCCCCTCCTCCGATATTTTCATGGATCATGCCGGCTTTTCTACTTATGAAAGTATGTACCGTGCCAGAGATATCTTTAAAGCGGATAAGGTTGTTATCGTGACACAGGGATATCATTTGTACCGGGCATTATATGTTGCAGAGCGTCTTGGAATCGAAGCCTACGGTGTTGCATCCGACCCCAGAGTATATGCGGGTCAGGATTATCGCGAACTTCGTGAAATTTTAGCAAGAGTAAAGGATTTTTTCTATTGTTTATTCCGACCAGAACCAACTTATTTGGGTGAAGCTATTCCTGTAAACGGGAATGGTGATTTAACGAATGATAAATAGCCGATAACGAACAATTAGAGAAAAGGAGGATGGTGTAATGGAAAATACGGTTTTATTAGTTGTTGATGTTCAGACCTCTTTGATAAAGGAACACCCTTACAATGAATTACAGGTGTTAGCCAATATATCGAAGCTACTTGGTACTGCCAGAGAACATGGCTTAGAGGTTGTATATGTTCGTCATGAAGATGAAGAAGGTGGTGATCTGGAACGAGGTAGTGAAGGGTGGGAGATTTATTCTGATATCGCGCCTGTAGCTGGTGAGAAGATTTTTGATAAGCATTTTAACAGTGCTTTTCTAAAAACCGGGTTAAGAGAATATCTGATCGACAGGAAGGTGGATACGATCATTCTGGTCGGGCTTCAAACGGAATACTGTATCGATGCCACCTGTAAAGCGGCTTTTGAGCATGGTTTTCGGATTTTAATTCCGGAAGAGACAAATACAACCTTTGATAATGAATTTATGTCCGGCGAGAAGGTATATGAATATTATAATAATAAGATTTGGAATCATCGTTTTGCTCAGATAATGCCAATGGAGGAAGTCATTTCATTGATTTGAACAAGTGCTCCAGGAATAAAATAATGAGCCTTCGGATATGCTACATTCCTATAAGAGGATAAAATTATTAACCATTCGTACAATAATCCGGTTATATCAAGCAATATGTAGTAGTAAACAGCAGCTGCAGTAGAAATGCTAATGATTAGGAGAAGTGAAGCGATGAAAGAATGGAGAATATTGTTGTCATTGGAATACGAATGGAGGATGTTTAAGCTTTGTCGCAGGCTGGTCAACTGGTTAGTTAGGAGAGGGATTAGATTATCCTCACCTATTCTTTGTCTGGTTAACAATAGTCTTGATAACTATGGGGTGTCGCTTGCAAGACACAGAAGAAGTTATGAAAATATGACCGGAGAGATAATCCAGTATTATAAGAGGGACGAGATCTGAGAATAGAATGGACTCTGTCCGTATCAAAAGAATCAAAAAACAATAGAAAGCAAGCGTAGCGAGCTTTCTATTGTCATGAAATAAAAATCTACCTGTCCAGCTCTTAGTAAGCACCTACATAGTGTAGAGAACTAAGAACTTGACAGGTAGTTGTTTCCTACATAAGTATCACCTAAAATTAAAAAGCAAAGGGGCTAAGGAGTTTAGTTCTTCTTTGGCTTCTTAACAATTTCAGGCTCTTGCATAATCGGCTTTAAGGACGGTAATGCAACGGTGTCAGTCTTTTTCTTTTTCTTAACTTCTTTCTTAATATCTCTATTTGCCATGGATATCACTCCTTTTATAAAGTATAAATATTAAATACAGGATAAAGGAAAGTAGTAAGACTTTCTACATTAACATGTATTATAATTAATATATATTATAATGAGTTATGTCGATTAAGTCCAGAAGAATTTTATCGTGATGGTCGAAAGCGACTGCAAAGAATAAAATAAAATGTCATGAATTAAAAATAGCTCATCGGATTTGAATGGCTCAAATTCGGTGAGTCGTTTTTATTTATAACGAATGAATGGAAGAGATAGGATAGAGTATATTTTATGTTAATATATAGCAATAATCACCAAAATTAAGGCTTATAGATTTATATTTATTTCAATTGAATTTTACAAAATATAATTGAAATAAATATAAATATGTGATAACTTATTAGTAAGCAGGTAATGTGCTTAATATTTTTTAAGGCGATTACCTCTATTGATTATAATATATGAAAGGCACGGGTGTTTAGAATGGAGACTATCTATAAACAATTTGAAGTGTTTTTTGAGGAAGAGAATAAAGAAGAAGCAGTTAAGTACATAATAGGGAAACTTCAGGCAGGGGAGCTCGATGTGATTGAACTGTATACAAAAATATTGACCCCATCGCTAAACAACATGACCTGCAAGCTGGCTGATAAGAGAATCTGTATCTGGAAGGAGCATGTTAAGACTGCAATTGTTAGGACAATCGTTGAAAACTGTTATTCCTATGTCATACATAAGAGAAATGATTTGAACTATCCTAAGCGTGGTGTTGCTGCAATCCTTTGCCCCCCGGAGGAATATCACGACCTTGGTGCGAGAATGGTAGCAGATTTCTTCACCATCGGTGGTTATGAAGCAATCTATGTCGGAAGCAATACACCCTATCAGGACTTCTATAATGCAGTCCATGTAATCAAACCTGAGGTAGTGGCAATCAGTGTGAGCAATTATTATAATCTGGTGGCAGCAAAGAAGATGATAGAAGAATTGAAGAAAGCGCTTGATTATCCACTAAAAATTGTAGTTGGAGGCCATGCCTTTCATGACGATGCGGAGAAATATAAGCTAATCGGTGCGGACTATTATGCAAGCTCTTATGAGGATATATTAAAATTGGCAAAGGGTGAGGTGGAAGGATGAAGCTAGGGTATCGTATTGCAACCAGATTTTTAAAATCCAATTTGGGTCAAACGTTTTTAATTGTTTTAGGAATTTCAATCGGTGTATCGGTTCAAATATTTATCGGGTCACTGATACAAGGCCTACAAAAGGGGCTAGTTGAGAAGACGATTGGTGCATCCTCTCAGATAACAATAACGGCAGACACAGAGGATGGTACCATTACTGATTATGATAAACGAGTGGAACAAATCCGTAATTCAGATGAGAGAATAGAGAGTATTTCTATTGCATCCGATTATCCAGCATTTATGGAGATTGGTGAAGAAACTCAATCATTATTAATAAGAGGGTTTGAATTAGATAAAGCAGATGAAATCTATCATATTTATGACCGCATGATAGAGGGTACATATCCGAAGAATTCAAATGAGATTATCCTTGGGATAGATCTGAAGGAAGAATATGATCTGGCTTTAAAGGATGAGATCAACATAACCACTACTGCGCAGAAGACAGTAAGTGTTAGAATAGTCGGCTTCTTCGATTTACAGGTAGCAAGCTTAAATCAAGGCTGGGGAATTATGACATTGGATGCGGTGCAGGATATCTTTGAAACGGGTGATACCATCACAGCAATCGAGCTACAGGTGAAGGAGGAAGATGTATTCTCTGCCGATGAGATTGCTGATATTATTGGAAATACACTTGAGGATGATACCTTCATCCTTAAGAACTGGAAGGAGCAGAATGAATCTCTTCTAAGCGGATTGCAGGGCCAGAGTATCTCCAGTTATATGATCCAGGTATTTGTATTGATTTCAGTATTACTGGGTATTGCCAGTGTATTAGCAATCACGGTAATTCAGAAGTCCAAACAGATTGGTATCCTTAAAGCAATGGGTATCCGTAATTCTACTACGAGCTTTATCTTTCTCTTTGAAGGATTAATCCTAGGCTTCTTTGGAGCAATCCTAGGAATACTGCTTGGACTTGGATTATCAGTTGCTTTTACTAAGTTTGCTCTTAATCCGGATGGAACGCCGGTTATTGATTTATACATCAGCTATCCGTTTATCGCTTTCTCTGGGTTGATCGCTGTGATAGCAAGTATATTGGCTGCCTTATTCCCTGCAATTCGTTCCTCGAAGTTGAATCCGATCGATATTATTAGAAATAATTAGGAAGTAGGAGGCGCATATGAACAATATACTGGAACTTAAAAATGTAAATAAGATTTATGGTACTGAGATTAAAAACCAAGTACTTTATGATATTAATCTTTCCTTTGAGGAGGGCTCCTTCAACTCCATCATCGGACAGTCCGGCAGTGGTAAGAGTACATTGCTGAACATTATCGGAACGTTGGATAAGGCTACCTCAGGAGAGGTACTAATCAATGGAGTTAATGTTAAGAATATGTCATCGAATCAGCTGGCGGATCTTAGAAACAGGACCTTGGGCTTTGTTTTTCAATTCCATTATCTGCTTCCGGAATTCACAGCACTTGAGAATGTGCTGATGCCATACCGTATTCAAAACAAGAAGATTACGAAGGAAATCCTCCAAAGGGCGGAGGCTTATATGAAGTTGGTTGGCCTTGAGAGGGTTAAGAATAACCTGGCAACGAAAATGTCCGGTGGTCAGCAGCAGAGAACAGCCATTGCCAGGGCATTGATAAACAGTCCTAAAATCATTCTTGCTGATGAGCCGACAGGTAATCTGGATTCGGATACTACAGAAAATATTTATGATTTAATGCGAAACATCAATGGAGAGCTTGGAACCACCTTCCTGATTATCACTCATGACAGACGAATTGCAGAAAAGGCAGATCGTATCGTAGAAATCAAGGATGGTAAAATCAACCTGGATCTAAGAAAGTAGAGCTATTTTGTTATATCTATGCCATAGGTATCATGAATGATAGAATGAATACTATGCAACCGTTCTATTAATATGAATAATATCATTGGGATTACTGATTGCACTATTTGTGTAGCTAGTAATTCCTTTTTTGATTCATGACAATAGAAATTCGCAAAGCGTGCACTCTAACGTTTCATGGAAACTGCGTCCTATGATACACTTCTTCCAATTCTCATTGATTGACTAGAATCTTTCGTTGATTTTTGCATGGATTTTTCGATTCCGTCCATAATAGATAGGTAAGAAATGTGAAGAGAATGTTTCCTGTTTAACAGATTGTGTCTATGACATTCTAGGCACAATCTGTTAAAAGATAGGGTTATTGCAGAAAAGGATACTAGGAGAAGACGGATATGAATAAATGTAAGCTTGGAATCGATATAGGATCTACAACGATAAAGCTAGCTCTGTTGGATGATCAAAATCAACTGATTTATAGTGATTATCGAAGGCACAGATCGGATATAAAGACAACACTTAGGCAACTGATGAAGGAATGCTATCAAAAGCTTGGTGATTTATCAGTACGCATCTGTGTGACCGGCTCTGGAGGTTTATCTGTCTCAAATTGGCTAAAGCTGGGATTTGTTCAAGAGGTAATTGCCTGTAGTAAGGCAGTTCAAACATATATTCCTGAGACCGATGTTGCGATTGAGCTGGGTGGTGAGGATGCCAAGATTACTTATTTTCGTGGTGGAATAGAACAAAGAATGAATGGCAGCTGTGCCGGAGGAACAGGAGCCTTCATTGACCAGATGGCTGTGCTGCTGGATACCGATGCACAGGGATTGAATGAGTATGCAAAGCTGCATAATATGATATACCCCATTGCTTCACGGTGTGGAGTCTTTGCAAAGACGGATGTACAGCCTCTAATCAATGACGGAGTCTGTAGAGAAGATATCGCCGCCTCCATATTGCAGGCAGTAGCAAACCAGACCATCGGAGGTCTTGCCTGTGGGAAGCCAATCAGGGGTAAGGTTGCATTTCTTGGTGGCCCCCTCTATTTTCTATCTCAGCTTCGGGAGCGTTTTTGCGATAGTCTTAAGCTGGAGCAAAGTCAAGCAATCTCACCGGAGCACTCAGAAATCTATGTAGCAATCGGGGCGGCACTTTCTTCAGATAAGGAAAAGGAGATGGCACTAAGCCTACTTGTGAGCCGCGTTGAACGAATCTCAGAAAACACAAGGGATGATATGAAATTCCTGGAACCGTTATTTACAGGTGAAGAGCAGTATCAAGAATTTATGGAACGCCATAATTTGGCACAGGTAGAGAAGGAAAACTTAAGCACCTATAGTGGAAATGCTTACCTAGGCATAGACGCAGGCTCAACTACGACGAAGGTAGCGCTGATTGGCGATAAAGGACAGCTACTTTATTCCCATTATTGCAGCAATGATGGTGAACCGCTAAAGAAGCTGGTTCCGATCCTTCTTGAATTATATGCAATTCTTCCTACCAAAGTCCACATAGGAAAAAGTGCTGTTACCGGATACGGAGAAGCTTTGATGAAGGCTGCTCTTCACGCAGATATTGGAGAGATTGAGACGATTGCTCATTATAAGGCGGCGAAGCATTTTCTGCCGGAGGTGGATTTTATTATCGATATTGGTGGACAGGATATGAAATGTCTGCGGATTAAGAACGGAGCCATCGATAGTATATTGTTAAATGAAGCCTGTTCCTCCGGCTGCGGTTCCTTCCTGGAGGGCTTTGCAAAGTCGCTGGATCTGACAATTGACCAATTTGCCAAGGAAGCATTATATGCGAAGGCTCCGGTGGATCTTGGGACAAAATGTACCGTATTCATGAATTCCAAGGTGAAACAGGCGCAGAAGGAGGGAGCAAGCCTGGCTGATCTTTCGGCAGGTCTGTCCTATTCGGTAATCAAGAATGCGTTATTCAAGGTAATTAAGGTGCGAACCGAGAAGGATCTTGGGAGTAAAATCATCGTTCAGGGAGGTACCTTCTATAACGATGCTGTGTTACGTTCCTTTGAACTGATCACGGGAAGAGAGGCAATCCGACCGGATATCGCTGGGATTATGGGTGCATATGGTGCAGCTCTGATTGCGAAGGAAAGCTATGTGGAGGGAGAGAAAACCACACTGCTATCCCAAGCCTCTTTGACGCAATTCACGGTGCAATCGACAAATCGACGCTGTGATAAGTGTACGAATCATTGTCTCTTAACCATCAACACCTTTTGGGATGGTGAGAGCTTCATAGCAGGAAATCGCTGTGAACGAGGTACCGGTATGGAACAGACGATATCAGAGCAACTACCAAATCTATATGACTATAAGTATCACAGAACCTTTGCTTACGAACCATTGCCGATGGAGAAAGCCTACCGGGGCGTTATCGGAATTCCTAGGGTACTAAACCAATTTGAGAATTATCCCTTCTGGTTCACCCTTTTTACAACCCTTGGATTTCGGGTGATTATCTCAAGTCCTTCCTCGAAGAAGCTATACGAACAGGGACTGGAAACAATCCCTTCGGAATCCGCCTGTTATCCGGCCAAGCTTTGCCATGGTCATATTATCAATCTGATTGAGAGAGGGATTAATACAATTTTCTATCCTTCCGTAGTATATGAGAAGAAGGAGTATCAGGAAGCCAGCAATCATTATAACTGTCCTATCGTGATCTCATATTCTGAGGTGGTACGTAGTAATATAGATGAACTTAAGGAACGAAACATTAGGTTCATGAACCCCTTCTTATCCTTAGATAATATCGAGAAGCTAACAGACAGAATGTTCGAGGAGCTTGAGAGCTATGACATCACTAGAGGAGAGATGAAAAATGCAGTTCAAGTGGCCTGCATAGAACGGGAACGTTATAAGAAGGATATCCAGAGTAAGGGAGAAGAGACGCTGGCTTACCTTCAGAAAAACAACAAAAAGGGGATTGTATTATGTGGTAAGCCCTATCATGTGGACCCAGAGATTAACCACGGAATTGCAAAGCTGATACAGTCTTATGGCATGGCAGTATTAACGGAGGATAGTATCTCTCATCTATCACCTCTCAGGCAGAAGCTTCGTGTGGTAGATCAATGGGTATATAATTCTAGATTATATCGGGCAGCCTCATTGGTAGCCGATGAGCCCTGTCTGGAGCTGATCCAACTGAATTCCTTTGGATGCGGTCTTGATGCAGTAACCTCGGATCAGATTATGGAAATACTATCCGATAGCGGAAAGCTTTATACGATGCTAAAGATCGATGAAGGGAATAATCTAGGTGCCGCGAAGATCAGGGTTCGTTCTCTGAAAGCTGCGATGGAGGAGCGGGATAAGAATAACAGCCTCGTCCCACCCATGAAGGAGTATGACAGCAGACCGATATTTACCAGAAGGATGAGAAAGGAGCATACGATACTGGCGCCACAGATGGCACCGATACATTTTGAATTGGTACAGGCAGCCGCAAGAGCCTGCGGTTATCGTATGGAGGTATTACCGGCCAACGACAAGACTGCGGTAGATGAAGGTCTAAAGTATGTGAATAACGATGCATGCTATCCTGCGATTCTGATGATAGGGCAGCTAGTGCAGGCATTAAAATCCGACAGGTATGATGTGAATAATACTTCCGTCATCATAACCCAGAGCGGTGGAGGTTGCAGGGCGACCAATTATATTGCCTTTCTGAAGCTTGGGTTAAAGCAGGCAGGCTTTCCTGAAGTACCCGTCATTTCCCTTAATACACTTGGACTGGATAAGCAACCGGGCTTTAAGCTGTCACCCGGTTTGATTAATCGCTGTATTATGGCATTGGTGTATGGTGACCTATTGATGCGGCTGATCAATCATACCAGACCCTATGAATGTTTTCCTGGATCGGTGCAGCTTCTATATGAGAAATGGATGGAAAGAGCGAAGAGAAACCTGATTAAGGCAAATAAAAGAGAGTTTCATAGTAACATCAGAGGAATGATTAGTGGGTTTGACTGCCTTGAGGTTGTAAACACACCAAAACCAAGGGTTGGAGTCGTAGGCGAAATTCTACTAAAATATCATCCCACTGCGAATAATGACATCGTAACAATTATCGAACAAGGAGGAGCAGAGGCCGTTGTACCAGATCTTATGGATTATTTCTTGTATTCTACTTATAATGCGCGCTTCCGATACCGATATCTTGCCGGGTCGAAATTAAACAGAAGCTTGAGTGATATCGCCCGGGCATATATTGATCATTATAGGAGCTATATGTTTGAGGAGCTGGCGAAGAGCAAACGCTTTTTACCACCGACACCGATTGATGAATTAGCACACATGGCCTCCTCCGTACTCTCTCTGGGCAACCAGACCGGAGAAGGATGGCTGGTAACTGCTGAAATGATGGAGTTCTTAGAGCAGGGAACGCATAATATAATATGTGTTCAGCCAATGGCATGTCTACCGAACCATATTACCGGCAAGGGTATGATTAAGCCTTTAAAGGATCGATTTCCCCAGGCCAATATTATGCCCATCGATTACGATCCGGGAATATCGAGTGTCAATCAATTAAACCGTATTAAGCTTATGCTGTCTGTTGCACTAAAGAATTTTGCTACAGAGAAGCGCTGATATTATGTTGAAGGTACTATGAAGATAACAGTAGGGGTAGAAGTATCCGACTGTTATCTTTCTTAGTTTTTGGCCACATACAAAGCTGTCTAACATAGTACTTGGTGCAAGTGAACAAAATACACTTAGTTACGAATTAACTCACGTACCAAATAAAGGTATCGTATTCTATGAGAACATTTTACAATACACAATTTACTTTGTTGACGAGGGGGGAGGGGAGTGCTAGAATAATTGATGTGCATTTCTGGTTACAAGGATTTTCGCTAGACCGGAAGCTGTTACAGGAGGAAGTTGCTTTGAAGAAAGTAATGTTGTATCTTAAACCATATACAATTCGAATGCTATTCGGCTTTACCATCAAGGTCCTTGGAACCTTTATGGATCTGGGCTTGCCCTGGGTATTAGCCTTTATTATTGATGATGTTATTCCTTATCAAAAGATTTCTCTTATTCTCCTATGGGGCTTAGTAATGATTGCCCTATCCATCGGTGCCAGAACCTTCAATATTATAGCCAACCGAATGGCGTCCAAAGTTGCGCGTAATGCCACGGAGCAGCTGAGACATGATCTGTTTTCTAAAATTCTCAGCCTCTCTGGAAAGCAGCTGGACTATTTCTCTATCCCCTCTCTGGAATCGCGAATGACCTCAGATACTTACAATATACATAATATGATCGGCATGATGCAGCGAATCGGTGTTCGTGCACCGATCATCATCATCGGCGGAATTGTAATAACCAGCACATTGGAGCCTGTTCTCACACTGGTGTTGATCGGAGTGCTTCCTTTTCTAGCCCTAGTGGTGTATCTGGTCTCGAAGAAAGGGATTCCATTGTATCTTGGCCTACAGGTATCTGTTGATCAGATGGTACGTGTAGTCAGAGAAAATATCACCGGTGTTCGGGTAATTAAAGCGTTATCGAAGGAAGACTATGAGAAAGATCGATTTGCGGATATTAATTCAGAGGTATCAGCAAAGGAGCAAAAGGCCGGCACTACCATGGCATCAACGAATCCAATCATGAACCTGCTGTTCAATCTCGGATTAACCTTAGTGGTAATCGTAGGAGCCTACCGCGTGAACAGTGGGGCATCAGAACCTGGCAAGATTGTTGCATTTCTGTCTTATTTTACGATCATGCTTCATGCAGTGATGGCCATCCAACGAATCTTTGTCGTGTATTCCAAAGCCATCGCCTCAGCCTCACGTATCGGCGAGGTACTGAATACTCCGGAGGATCTGATCGTAGCAGAGCAGAAGAAGAGGGCGGATTTTTCCGGGGAACATATTGCATTTCATAAGGTGTGCTTTTCCTATACGAAGGAGCCATGTATCATGGATATTGATTTCGCGATAGAGAAGGGAGGAAGCCTTGGAATTATCGGTTCCACAGGATCCGGGAAGACAACACTGATTAACCTGTTAATGCGATTCTATGATGTGGATTCCGGAAGTATTACGATAGATGGCTGGGATGTTCGTAGTATCGATAAATCAGAGCTTCGCCAGAAATTCGGTGTAGTCTTCCAGAATGACGTTCTATTTGCTGATAAGGTTTATGAGAATATCAGTATCGGAAGAGACCTTGATACGGTTCGAATTAAAGAGTCTGTAAAGCATGCACAGGCAGAGTCATTTATCGATGAGCTTGAGGAAAAGTTGGATTTTCGACTTGCTATTAAGGGGAGTAATCTGAGTGGTGGGCAGAAGCAGCGGCTTCTTGTTGCAAGAGCATTGGCCGGAAGGCCGGATATTCTGATCTTAGATGATTCCTCCAGTGCTCTTGACTATAAGACAGACTCCCTTCTTCGCAAGGCAATCCGTGAAAATTATAAGGATACGACTACAATAGTGATCGCCCAGAGAATTAGCTCTGTCATGAAACTGGATCATATTCTGGTGTTGGAGGAGGGGCAGATGGCAGGCTACGGAACCCATGATGAGCTTTTAGAACACTGCGAAGTGTATATGGAAATCTATCAATCTCAGCTCATGTCCTAGTATGAAGAAATATATCTTTACAAAGTAAATTATCATTTGCTTAGGAAGAATTACGGTAGGGATTTACGAAGTAGCTTCCTTCTGGCTGCTCATCGGAGCAAGCGGTAGGCAAGTAAAGTTTATGTGAAAGGAGGTACCATCATGCAGCAAGGCGGAGGCAAGCCTATGGTTAGTGAAAAAACAGACAGACCCAGGGATACAAAATATGTGATAAGGCGTCTTTGGAAGTATGTATATCTAAATAAATGGATGCTATGTGCAGCAATTTTACTAACTGTAGTGAGTAATCTTTTTGCTTTAGTCGGGCCTATGTTATCCGGCTATGCAATCGATGCAATTGAACCCGGCAAAGGCTTCGTTATGTTTCAGAAGGTATTCTATTATGCTTCTTGGATGATTGTATTCTATGTGGTATCCTCGATTTTATCTTATCTGCTATCGATACTCATGATTCGTTTCAGTCAGAGAATAATCAAGAAGATGAGGGAAGAAGTGTTTACTAAGCTGGTAGAGCTACCGGTGGGATATTTTGATCGAAATCAGGCGGGGGATATCATAAGTCGTATCTCCTATGATATTGATACGGTGAATACTTCCCTCTCCACCGATGTAGTACAGGTATGTGCCAGTATCATTACGGTGGTCGGTTCGCTTATTATGATGTTTATGATATCACCGATGCTGGTGCTTGTCATGCTGATAACAATACCCTTATCCATCCTCTATACGCGGTATATGGCCAAGAAGGTTCGCCCCCTATTTCGTAGGCGTTCTGCTAAGCTTGGTGAAATGAACGGATTCGTGGAGGAAATGGTATCCGGGCAGAAAACCATCAAAGCCTATGCTGCGGAAGAAGCAATCATGGATCGTTTTGATCGTCTCAATACAGAGACGGTGGACGCCTATTATATCTCCGAATATTATGGAAGCATTACCGGGCCGACGGTTAATTTTATAAACAATCTGTCACTATCTCTCATTACCGTATTCGGAGCGATACTCTATCTGTTTGGCCAGATGTCCCTTGGTAATATCTCTTCCTTTGTACAGTACAGCAGGAAATTCTCCGGGCCAATTAATGAGGCGGCAAATATCATCAGTGAACTACAATCAGCGGCGGCCGCTGCTGAGCGTGTATTTAAGCTGATGGATGAAGCACCAGAGACCAAGGATATAAATGGAGCGAAGGAGCTTGCTGAGGTGATCGGTGACGTAGAGATGAAAGGGGTAACCTTTGGATACCTGCCGGATAAGCCGATTATTAAGAAACTCTTCCTGCATGCTCATCCCGGAAGTCTGACAGCGATAGTCGGGCCGACCGGCGCCGGTAAGACTACCATCATAAATCTATTAATGCGGTTTTATGATGTATGGGAGGGTAATAGCTTTGTGGATCAGCAGGAGCTACGTGAGCTGACCAGAGGAAGTCTACGTAAGTCTTATGCTATGGTATTACAGGATACCTGGCTGTTTCATGGGACTATTTTTGAAAACATAGCATATGGTAAAGAAAATGCAACAAGGGAAGAAGTAGTTGAAGCCGCTAAGATGGCCGGAATGCACTCCTATATTATGCGATTACCCAATGGTTATGATACCATTATCAATGAAGATGGAATGAATATCTCCAAGGGTCAGAAGCAGCTGTTGACCATTGCTCGTGCAATGCTGTTAGACGCTAAGATGCTGATACTGGATGAAGCGACCTCGAATGTAGATACCAGAACGGAGATTAAGATACAGAAGGCAATGAGAAAGCTGATGGAGAAGAAGACCTGCTTTGTTATCGCACATCGATTATCAACGATTCAGGGAGCAGATAATATATTAGTCGTAGATCAGGGGAATGTTATTGAGCAGGGAACCCATCAAGAGCTTATGGAGAATAAGGGCTTTTATTATAAGCTTTATCAGTCTCAATTTGAGTAAGGATACCATAACCATTGATGAGGGATTTGGCTCCTTAAGTGTTGAGACCAGAATGCAAGCGAAGCAAGAGGCCACTGCAAAACTTACAAGTTTGCAGTGGCCTTTCTCTCATTATCATATGCTTCTATAAGGTTGCAAAATCAATGAATATCATTGGCAATTGTTTTTTCTAATCTTGTGACTCGGCCAGAAGAGCTCCGAGTTTCTCTATATCCACCTCTTCCCGAAGGCTTACCCTAATCTCGCCAATATCCACACCGCTCTGTGCAAAGTATAGCTTTAGGTAACAATTAGGATGATACATCAAGCCTAAATCCCTTGTTTCTTCAATCCATTCACCATTCGTTCCGTTAATGGTAATCGTAGAATGGACCATTCCACCAAGGAATATGGTGATCGGGATCTGAGCAAGGTCTCCGGAGTAGGATCTCATTTTTAATGTAATATCATAATAACCCTTTTTATCGAAGGTAAGAGCAAATAGATTGGAGGCACCTCTCTCTGTACTCAGACCAGTTAAGTCTAGGCAAAGGTGTTCTTTTACCAATTGATAAACCAGATCAAAATCCAGCTTATCCTCAGCATTGCTGTTATCCTCAGATGCTTTTTCCTCTTTGCTCAGTTTTCCTAGGAGACGTTGCATTACCGGGGAGTTCATGCAGAGATAGCAGATGTTTTTTGCATTACGTACAAGCTCTGCCCTGGATACGATCCCGTTCTCCAGGCTTTCTTTCAATAAATCACTGTTTGAGTTTTTTTCTGAGCTTTCAACTACCATATATAAATCATTCTGTGCTCTGACCATATATTGTGTATTCTTGTTGGAGGCAGATTCTTCACCATCCTCATTCATATCAGCCCACCAGTCAGTCATGACAGCACCCTGAAAGCCCCATTCATTTCTTAGAACAGTGGTTAGCAGATCGTAATTTCCTGCGGCCCAGATGCCGTTGATTGGGCCGTAGCTTGTCATGATAGAATATGCATTACCTTCCTTAATGGCAATTTCGAAGCCCTTTAGATATATTTCACGAAGAGCTCGTTCTGATATTACACTGTCCACAAGTTTACGGTGAAACTCTTGGTTATTACACGCAAAATGCTTAATGGTACCTGTAACACCATGCTCGTGCATTCCAATTAAGCAAGCGGCTGCCATCTTACCTGCTAGAATTGGATCCTCTGAAAAATATTCAAAGTTACGACCGTTCAATGGATTTCTGTGGATATTTAACCCAGGTCCCAAAAGGGTATCGATGTGGTTTTTTCTTAATTCCAAGCCCTCCATAATATATAACTCCTTCACTAATTCCGTATTAAAGGAGCAGGCAAGACAGGTTCCATTGGGCATACTAAAGCCATATGCTCCGGAGTCCATTCGAATACCGGAGGGGCCATCCGCACAGCATCCTGTCGGTATTCCAAAGCCTAATAATCGATCCGTTACTCCACCGAAGGCACCGGCCGTTCCGGGTGTTACCTTAGGGGAGCTCATTCCCTCGCCTCTGGAAAGATGGATTAGGTCATCGTCGGTAAGCTGAGCCAGGAACGCATCCATGGAGACTCTTTGCTCGATTACATCCTCCAGCTTAAATCCTTGGTCACCGGTATAGGGAATATCCATAGGGCGACCTTCCTCAATACGCTTTTGCGGGCTTATGGTACGTAGTGGAGTCTTTTCTTTCCGTATTTCTAATGTGCCTTGATTATCATTTACATGGAATCGTTGGAATTCTAATTTCGGTGCCAGAACCTCGTCTAATTGCTGTACGACAACCAATTCCGGAATTGTAATACTGCCAGCGAGGCATGCACTTCTGACATCGGATCCAATATATATTTCATAGGTTCCTGCCTCTAGTACATAACAGGATTTATAACCGGTTATTCCACTGTCATCATAAGAAGAAAGACTACTTAACGGAATATTTAGCTTGAAGACTTCAGACTCTCCCGGTGCAAGCAATGCTGTTTTTGCAAAGGTCTTTAACTCTCTGGAAGGTTTGCCTAAGAGACCTTGCGGAGCAGAGGAGTAAGCTTGGATTACTTCCTTTCCTTTTACATTCCCGGTATTTGTGATTTTCACTTCACATACGATGTCCCCTAACTGTTCAGACATAAAAGGACCGATCGGGGAGCAAATAGAGGTGTTTTCGATTGAAAAGGTGGTATAGGAGAGACCGTACCCAAAGGGATATAAGACCTTGTCCCTTGCTACCGTTTCAAAGTAGCGATAACCGACATAGATGTCCTCCGTGTAGTAATTCCGTTTTTTATCACCAAAGTATGGGGTAGAAGGGTAGTCTTCGATATCCTTCGCAATGGTATCACTCAGCTTACCGCAGGGATTAACTACTCCGGTCAGCACATCTACCACAGCGTTGCCGCCTTCCTGACCACCATGCCAGGTATATAGGACAGCACCGGGATTATACTGGTCCACCCATTTCATATCGATAATGTTTCCAACATTCAGAACGACGCAGACACGTTGAAATACCTTGCATACCCTACTAATCATATCTTCTTCCAAATCAGTAAGAAGGTAGCTTCCTTTACCGGCAAAGTTATCCTTATCCTCACCTGCCGTACGGCCAATAATTACGAGAGCCATATCGGATATGGCTGCGGCTTTGGTAACAAGCTCATCAGAAAGAGGCATTTCTTCCTGTGACCAGGGTTCACCAGCCCAGCCCTCACCGTGATTAAATGGATTTTCCTTGACCCAATCTTCATAAACAGATAATAATTCTTTGTTTAGTAGAATATTCTCATTTGCTTTCAAGGCATCGAGAATTCCTACCACATATTTTGTATTGACCATCCCTCCGGAACCGGTACCGCTTTTATAATAATCCAACTGAATTCTGCCGAATACGGATACGGTTTCTTTTGTCTTTATTGGTAATGCTTGATTATCATTCTTTAAAAGCACGGCACCTTCTGCTGCAGCTTGCCTTGATATTCTAGCATATTGATCCCAATTAATATCGTATTTCCTCATGTGTGATCTCCTCTTTTAGGTAATAATGGGTCTGGCTTCTCATAATATGATAAACGCTGTACTGATATTATATCAAAAATTAATAATAGTGGTTTGAATCTTTGTACAGCGTAGTAATATATATTATATATTGACTCCTTGCATATTGGAATACGCAATTGCAGGATTAGCAAATACAACTACAGTAAAATCAACCGCTATATTTTTACTCAAGTTCGAGAAGCTCTTCAATCAGTTTGGCAGCATCACGGATGAAGACGGGACATAACTTATCCCATAAGCTGTTCTCTTTTATGTATTGTAAGCCCTCCGGAGTGCTTAAGTCACTTTTTAGTAAATCACAACATATGGCTGAACCATGTATTGCGGTAAAACGGTCGGTGAATTCCTTGGCAAGCTGAAAGCATTTTTCCTTGGAGGCATTATCCTCCGGAAGATATTTACCGTACTTCAGCCCGATTAACATCAGGGCCCCGGTTACAGCACCGCAGGTCTGAGCGGTCCTTGCAATACCGCTACCAAAGGGAGTAGCAACCTTTAATGCGGTCGCCGAATCCAACCCTAATTGCTCGCAATAGGTTGAGAATACCGCCTGGGAACAATTGAATCCATTACTAAAACACTGTACTGCAATTTCCGCCTTACTCATAACACTACCTCCTATTTTTTGGTATTTCTGGCTATCGCAGAATACCTATTCCTTTTACCTACATATTAATGGAAATGATTGTAACATCAACTCGTTACTGACGCAAGATTTATTATACATATTTTTCGCTGTAGCATTCTAGAGACAGCTGCTGACAGAAATCCCAGTGATGCTATACGATTTAACAATAGCTACCAGAATAAAAATCTATCTTGACATTCTCTTTTAGATTGATTATACTTGCTAACTATAGAAACATAAAAGAAAAAGCGTTGATAAGAAAGAGTAAGAATGAAGCTGACTTACAGAAAGCTACCGGTTGATGAGAGGGGCAAGAAAGCACATTCCGAATACATCTTTGAGCATCACACCGAACAGAGAAATCTAAGTAGGCTGCTGACGGTTCCCTGCACCCGTTATCGTGCTAGAGTATAACCAGAGCTGATAGAAGCATTACGATCACTCAGGCTTTGACGTACTCAAAGAGGTTGGCTATGAAATAGCTGATAAATATGAGGTGGTACCGCGTGAGTAATCCCGCCCTCTAAGCAATTAGAGGAGCGGGTTTTTTTGATTTGTGCGTAAGCAAAGTGAGCAGTTTAAGCTCGATTACAAAATACGAACAAGCACGCGAACCGAAGAAACTAGAATAGCGTGTTTCTTCCGGTTGTAACAATGAAAGTTAACGAATCGAACTTCATCCGGTAATCTTCTCAAGATGCCAACTAATTCAATTAAAAATGATAAAAGGAGATTCAGTATGAGAACAATCAATAAGGAAGAACAGCAAAATATCGAGGAGCAGATCAAGATTATACGAAAAGGAGCTTTAGAAATTATATCCGAGGAGGAGCTTAGGGAGAAGCTGATTCAGTCTCTTATCAAAAACAAACCACTGACTGTAAAGCTTGGCTTAGACCCGAGTGCGCCGGATATTCATCTGGGGCATACGGTGGTTCTGCGTAAGATAAGGCAGCTACAGGAATTGGGACATCATGCAGTGATCATTATCGGTGATTTTACTGCGAAGATCGGAGATCCTACCGGCAAATCCAAAACCCGTAGACCACTCAGTGAAGAGGAGGTTCGAAAAAATGCCTCAACCTACACAGAGCAGATATTTAAGGTGATCGATCCAAGTAAAACCACGGTCCGCTTTAACAGTGAATGGTTATCGAAGCTGAACTTTGAGGAGGTCATCCAATTGGCAGCCAGTACAACGGTAGCAAGACTTTTAGAGCGGGATGATTTCCAGGGACGTTTTCGTAGAAATGAGTCCATCGGGCTTCATGAGTTTTTCTACCCACTGATGCAAGCTTATGATTCCGTTGAAATTGATGCCGACATTGAAATGGGAGGTACCGATCAGACCTTTAATATTCTAATGGGTAGAAATCTTCAGAGCAGTATGGGAAAGAGTAGACAGATTGCTTTATTCATGCCAATACTGGAGGGACTGGATGGTGTAGAGAAGATGAGTAAGAGCCTTGGTAATTACATCGGTATTTTTGAGCCCGCCGAAGTCATGTTTAAAAAGGTGATGGAGATACCGGATCATCTCATCCTGCGTTACTTTGAGCTTGTTACCGATGAGCATCCCGATCGTATAGAAGAAATTAAGGTGCAAATGGAAGCCGGACGCAATCCAAGGGACTGCAAGCTGGAGCTGGCAAGAATTATTACAAGGCTATATCATACGGAGCACGAAGCAAAGATGGCAGAGGATTATTTTCACACCGTATTTCAGATGGGAGAGCTGCCTGAGAATATGCCGGAGCTTCGCATACCAGCAACAAATAATACTTTGATTGACATAATCCCTCATCTTCTAAAAGCGGGAATCATTCCTTCCGGCAGCGAATTTCGCCGTCTTGTGAAGCAGGGAGGAGTGCAGATTAACCAGAAGAAGCTGGATCAGATCGAGGTAACCTTTACGGAGGAGCAATTGGTAATGCGAATTGGCAAGAAGAAATTCGTAAGAGTCCTATTTGTTTCAGGGGTTGAGTAATAGGGAGGATCTCAAGAAATCAACAAAATTCAGGAGGGTAAAGCAGTAGTTGGCTGCTTTCCCTCCTGGGACAATATACCATCCATTTTGAAGGTGATGATCATCTGACGGAGCTTGGATTACTCATGTACATCTTCTCACGTACTTTGACTATGCCGGTATCAACGACTTCAAATGCTACTCATGCTACGAATTAGTTCCTTTAGTGTAGAAAGAATTTGAGACTTCTCTACCTTTTTGTTCACGGTTTTATCTCTTGTTACAAGCTCAACACAATTTTCCTGAAGGTTTCTAGGACTAACAATAACCCGGATCGGTACACCTAGCAGGTCTGCATCCGAGAACATGACTCCTGCGCGGACATCCCGGTCGTCATAGATCACTTCAACCTGTTCCTTCTGTAAATCCTCATATAACTCATCTGCAAATTCCTTTGTAGCGGTATCATCAACGCGAAGGCAGCAGAGGTGAATCTGCCAGGGAGCGATGGTAATCGGCCAGATTGGACCATACTCATCATGATGGGCTTCACAAACGGAGGCAGCTAATCGTCCGACACCGATTCCGTAACAGCCCATAATCGGATAGTGTAGTTCGCCTTTGTTGTCTAAATACTGCATTTTCATTGATTTTGTA
The DNA here is from genome assembly GCA_023436225.1 of Bacillota bacterium. Lineage (GTDB taxonomy): Bacteria > Bacillota > Clostridia > Lachnospirales > Lachnospiraceae > Mobilitalea. The sequence continues at coordinate 5,913 of JAEZKA010000088.1, read as the reverse complement.
TACTTCGTTCCAAGCTGGAAGATGTTACCGACTTCAATGCCTCTGGAGAGTGTTATCGCAGGTTTACCGCAATGAGGACAGATTCCACCATCCTTAATCTTAGATAAATCCTTGTATTCTACTTCGCCTATATCCCGTAGAATGTTAAAGCCCGTATAGTGATAATCGACCTGATTGCCTCCACAGACTAAATGATCTATTCCACGAAGGGACTGATCATAAAGGATCGTACATGTCATAGGATCCAGTCCATAGGGGCCGATAAAGCCTGGGACCATAGGTGAATTCTCATCCAGCAATGCCGGATGAATATTTTCTCCGAGATAATTGGTCAGCTTGGCCTCGCTGACATCCATATCTCCACGTAGGAAGACTGCTACACACTCTCCTGTCAGATCCTTCTGGTATACAACTGCTTTACAGGTGTTTTCTACCGGAATCGTTAAGAAGGTAGCAATCTCTTCAATGGTAGAAGCATTTGGTGTAGGCACAAGTTTAAGGGAATCCATGGGTAGGGTATTCTCATTAAGGACAATGTTTTCTGCGGCTTCTATATTTGCTTTGTAATCACATTCGGAACAGATCGCCAGAGAGTCTTCGCCTACCGGGGTGAGAAGCATAAATTCGTGGGAGATGCTGCCGCCCATCATTCCAGAGTCTGAAGCAACGGAGATGACGTCAGGTATTCCTGCTCTGGCGAAGATACGCTCATATGCTTTATGACACCGGGAATAATGCTGCTCCAAATCCTCCTGTGAGGTATGGAAGGAATAAGCATCCTTCATCGTGAATTCTCGGACCCGGATCAGTCCGGCACGTGGACGGGCTTCATCTCTGAACTTGGTCTGGATCTGGTATATCATAAAGGGATATTTGGCATAGCTGGAGGCATACTCTCTGACCAGATGTACAGCGGCTTCTTCATGAGTCATTCCGAGTAACATGGAGCTACCGTTTCTATCTTTAAAACGAAGTAGTTCTGCCCCAACACTTTCGAAGCGGCCAGATTCCTCCCATAATGAGCCGGGGAGAGCGACCGGAAAGGAAACCTCTTGTCCATCGATATGATCCATTTCCTCTCGGATAATCTGTTCGATTTTCTTAGTAATTCTCTTTAGGGGAGGGTAGGAGGAATAGATGCCGTTCGCAACATATTTCATATATCCGCCTCGTACCATGAGGGCATGGCTGTCAATGACACAGTCTGCCGGTCTTTCCTTAAAACGATCTCCAATTAAATTCTTTACTTTCATATTGTAACCTCCATTTCTTCATACAAATTATGCATACTGCTAAGGTAAGGCATAAAAAAAGCCCTAAGCTGAAGAAACAGCTTAGGGCGAACCATCGGTCCGTGTTACCACCTAAATTCAGAGAAATCTCTGCACTTTATAGTACAAGGCTTGATGCCTGATACCTTATCCGGTTAACGGTGGATGTCCGGTGAAGCCTACTAATCAAGGGTTCGGTTCACGGCTCAAAGATGGGTTCTATATTTTGTCCTTGAAGATTTGCACCAACCATCTTCTCTCTGCGAATTCGAAAATATATACTAGTTCTTTTCATAGCCTCTTCCAATATATTTTTGCTAATGCTACCACAAGAATCTCTAATTGTCAATTATTTTCTAATATCCTTCCATTATATAGGACTACTTAGCAAGACTCTTCAGGTCCGAATAGAAATTCGGATAGGAGATATCCACACATTCTGCTTCAAGAATCGTGGTCTCTCCCTCAGCCAGCAGCGCAGCAATAGCAAAGGACATTGCAATACGGTGATCGGATTTACTGTCAATCGTTGCCGCGTGAAGCGGTTTACCACCGTTTATAATCATACCGTCCGAGGTTGCAGTAATATCAGCTCCCATACGGGTCAGATTATCTACCATGACATCGATGCGGTTGGATTCTTTAACCTTTAGTTCGGCGGCATCCTTTATTACGGTCTGACCCTTTGCAAAGCAGGCTAAAACTGCAATCATTGGTATCTCATCAATCAGAGTCGGAATGAGTTCACCGCCTACTTGTACTGCTGTTAGCTCACTGGAGCGAACCACCAGATCTGCAACAGGCTCACCGCCATTGTCGATGATATTTTCCATTGTAATATCGGCGCCCATCTGTCTACATACTTGTAGTATGCCATCCCTGGTCGGATTGATACCCACATTCTTTATCGTGATTTCCGAATTAGGGACTAATAATCCGGCAGCTATAAAATAAGCTGCGGAAGAGATATCTCCGGGGACATTGATTTTCTGTCCGATTAGCTGCGGGTTGGGCACAATGGTCGCTGTATTATCAGAACTTTTGATTGTTGCACCAAAGGTGGAAAGCATCAGCTCGGTGTGATTTCTAGAGAGGGAGGGCTCCGTAACCGAGGTTTCTCCTTCCGCATAAAGTCCCGCCAGTAAGATACAGGACTTAATCTGAGCCGATGCGACAGGAGAATTGTAATGAATACCAGATAGAGTATGCTTGCTAGCCACTGTAGCGTTGATCGAGAGAGGAGCGCAGCCATTGTCCTTCGTACTCTTAATATCTGCTCCCATCTTGATCAAAGGAGTCATAATTCGATTCATCGGTCTACGTTTAATTGATTCATCGCCGATTAAGGTGGATTCAAAGCTTTGTCCGCATAGGATACCAGAGATCAGACGCATGGTAGTTCCGCTATTACCGACATCCAGTATATCTTTTGGTTTACTTAATCCGTGTAAGCCTTTACCGCGAACAATAACACGATTAGAAGACGGAGTATTCTCTATCTCAATGCCTAGCTGCTTGAAGCAACGAATGGTGGAGAGACAATCAGCACCCTGAAGAAAATTAGTTACCTCTGTGGTTCCTTGCGCCAGGGCGCCGAACATTACTGAGCGATGGGATATGGATTTATCTCCTGGAACCTTGATAACACCTTTTAATGGTCCGCATTTCTGAAAATTCATAGCTTGACTCTCCTTTATCTTAATTTGTTTTAATACAATACCCAACTTAGCTATTCGCTAATTACGCTCATAGATACGATAATTGTATCTTCGAAGCATTGTAGTCGCCTTCTGCTGGGCATCTTCATCATAGAGTTCAATCCGAAGAACTCCTTCTTCAAATTCACGGTTATGGATGATCCCGATATTCTTTATGCTGATCTGGTTGCTGGCAAGTAGTGTCGCAATCGTCGCAATCGCACCTGCTTCATCTACAATATCCAGATACACTTCAAAAAGCTTCTTCATTAAGCCTATGGATTTATTCGGTATCGCACTTCGATATTCCCCTGCCGTATCAAACATCTGATATAGATAATCTCCATCATGATTATTCAGTGCCTCAGAAGCAATCTGAAGAGTAGAGATATAGCGGTCAAGGCATTCCTTAATCTCGTTTGCATTGGTTAAGCAGATATTCTGCCACATAACAGGAGAGGAGGAGGCAATTCGGGTGATATCTTTAAAGCCTCCTGCGGCAAGTGCTCTCATTTTCTCTGCTTCATCATCCGCTTCACGAACTAAATTTACTAATTGTGCTGCAATGATATGAGGAACATGGCTGATGGCAGCAGTTATTTTATCGTGTTCCCTGGCATCAAGTATAATTGGTAGAGATCCCATATGCTTCACCAGCTGATAAAGGAGCTGGGTCATATGGTCCGGTGTTTTTGTAGTTGGAGTCAGGATGTAATAGGCATTTTCCAGAAGGAGAGCATAGGAATTCGCATACCCGGTCTTCTCGGAGCCGGTCATGGGATGACCACCCACAAATTGTGCCTCTAATCCTAATTCCTCCACGGCTTCATGTATGTTCGTCTTAACACTTCCGACATCGGTTAAGATACAATCTGGTCTAAGGTAAGGCTTTAACTGTCTAAGGTACTCAATATTCGATAGGACCGGAGCACATAAAAATAAAAGCTTACACTCAGGAAAACCCTCCGATAGGAGAGTGGTTACCTGATCCAGTACATGGTCGTTAAGGGCGGCCTGCAGATCGGTGCTCGGCTTATCCTTATGGTAATCATAAGCGATAAGATAATAGTTCGGATTAATCTTCTTTAGTGCCCTGGCGATGGAACCGCCGATTAACCCAAAACCAATAAACCCAATCTTAAAATCGCTCCTAAAATCACTCTCAAAGTCGCTCATGAAAGCCTCCTATTTATATTATCGATAACAAATGGTATGATATGTAGTATGCTATTACAGCTATATTTCTGGTAGTCTGTAAGCTAATCTTTTGTGATGGCTTATAAATAATAAGCTATTAATGCTTGCTAGAATTTTTTGCCCATTAATGCTGCTAAGGGTCTAAGATCGTTCGTCAGCGCCTCGAATTGCTCAAAAGTAAGTGACTGAGGTCCATCGGATAAAGCGCAGGAGGGGTTAGGATGAGTTTCAATCATAAGCCCGTCTGCTCCGACTGCTACGGCACTCATAGCTAGGGGCTTTACATAAGCTCTTACCCCGGTTGCATGACTTGGATCAACGATGATCGGGAGATGACTCTTTTCCTTAATGACCGGTACGGCGCTGATATCCAGTGTGTTACGGGTTGCTGTCTCGAAGGTGCGGATACCGCGCTCGCAGAGAACAACATTCGGATTACCCTCTGCAATAATATATTCTGAGGCGTTTAACCATTCATCAATGGTAGCGGCAAGACCTCTTTTTAACAATACCGGAAGTCCGGATTTACCTGCTTCTTTAAGAAGATAAAAATTCTGCATATTTCTGGCACCGATCTGAAGCATGTCGACATATTTCACGGCAGCCTCAATGGCATTTAAGCTGGTCACCTCACAGATAACAGGAAGTCCGGTAGCTTCTCTAGCTTCCTTCATATATTGAAGTCCTTCCTCTTCAAGGCCCTGGAATGCATAGGGGGAGGTTCTGGGCTTATAGGCACCACCACGCAGAATTTGTGCTCCGGCCTTCTTAATTGCTATTGCAGTTTGCATTAGCTGTTCCTGACTTTCAACGGCACAGGGTCCGGACATAATCACGAGTTCACCACCACCGATTGTAACATTTCCTACCTTAACTCTTGAGGGCTCGGGATGGAACTTACGGTTAGCCAGCTTGTAGCTCTCGGTAACAGATACAATTTTATCAACATCCTCATAAATTTCAAGATTTTGGTCTCTGAGTTTCGATTTATCTCCGACAACACCAATAATGGTGACTTCCTTACCGGCAGATATATGGGCATCCAATCCCTTTGACTCGATTAAATTCTTAATTCTTTCTATTGATTCCTTTTTTGCCTGTGGCTTCATTACAATAATCATAACATTTAAACTCCCTTTCTATCTATCTCATTTCAATATTCTTTACATTTTTCCGGTTTCTGCCATACAATCATATGAAATCTTCTATATATAATAGAGAGATCTTAAATCATGAATCGCTCCGACTCTTTATACATTCCTTCAAATAAGCTATTGGTGCAAATATCATTCACTCTCGTGACACACAACAATTTATTATAGCATATTGTTCACTTATATATCCATATGGGCTTTTCTGTTTTGCCATTATACTCTGTATTTTTTGTAGTGTCAATACTACAATACTTTAAAGCGTTACGGTTCAACGTATAAAAGGAATAAGAATGTTGATATTTACATAAAACTATTGTAAAAGTTCGGCTTGTCTAGTAAAATATACTAAGAGGTATCTATGGGTGTCACAAAACAATCCCAACTCGTACAACTAAATAACACTTAGCTAATCTCGCTACTAAGTAAACCGCCGGAATTGAATTGTGATAGCATACATTTTGCTCACTTTGCAAAGTGTGATTGACCCTACTACTTACTAAATGCGTATTGGAGGAAATCAGAATGAATGTTTACACTTCGGAAAAGATTCGCAATGTTGTTTTGTTAGGCCACGGTGGCTGTGGCAAGACTACT
>JAEZKA010000021.1 GCA_023436225.1 Bacillota bacterium | reverse complement strand
AAATGTTCAACTGAGTAACTAAAGCTGCTTCCATTGATTATCCCTCCTAGGAAGAGGATATCAATTAAGGTACTATTTGTACATTTTTATTTTCCACTAATTGAACACTTTTATTTTATCATTTACACCAATAAGACAATAGTGATAGATGATCCTATTTGTAGTATGGATTTATGCCGAAAATCGATAGTATCATATCAAATCGCAGAATTTATGAAAGAGCAAGATACTCAGGTTTTTATTCTTTCACACGATATTTCCTTTATAGAACGAATAGCTAATTTTATTACATCTAATATATCTTACAAGGCATATGAATTAAATGTTGATAAAAATGCTTTTTCACCTTTATCCATTAATGATTACTTGATTAGCGATGAGCAGGTTTACAATGAATTAATATCAGCCGCTGAGATTAATCACGACGAAGTATCAAAAATAATCGCTCTAATATCACTTAGACCATTTGCATCTGTAAAAAAAGTTATTGGTGTCCAATTTGATGATATATTATCTCGTTCAACATATTTTTCACATACTTTGTATTCACGCAATAATAGGCTAAGTTACAAAGCTGATGATTACTCATCTGATAAACTAAAAGAATATATTGATGCGGTAAACATCTCAGCCGGTACTAATTTTAATAAAGAAAATATTATTGAAAACTATTCTTTTTCGGGATTTGATTTTAGTAAATTAGTAAGTCTTTACGCTCAAATCCCATTGAATAGCATTAGAGAAGCTCGAAAAAAAGTATTGTTAATGAGACCCTTGATAGAGGCTTGTTTTTTCCAATTAAGCCAAAGAACTAAATTTGATCCAGAAAATATCCCTAAAATGTATAAAGCTACATTAAAAACAAATAAAAACAATCCCCAACTATATCATGCTTGCAAGACACTATATGAATTATACGATTCCTCAAAGAAGTATCATCACGGAGCAGACGATGGATCCTTATTAGGGATATCTTGGATTAACCCAAGTGAAATTGAATTCTATAACTCTAGAATAGAGAGTATAGTAAATGATATCAACGCAGTTGGTACATTAAGACAAGTTAGCGCATAGTTTTAATATAATTTAATATTAACCCCAAAAAATAAATCCTACAACCCAGTATTTATAAGGGTTGTAGGATTTTCTGCGATCATTCCCACTCGATGGTTGCCGGGGGTTTGCCTGTTATGTCGTAGCAGATACGGTTTACATGCTTTACTTCATTGACAATTCTGTTTGAAATCTTTCCAAGCAGGTCCCAAGGAAGCTCAGCAAATTCTGCTGTCATGAAGTCAGTTGTTGTAACCGCTCGAAGTGCAACTGTATAATCATAGGTTCTCTCATCGCCCATAACACCTACGGAACGAAGGTTGGTTAATACAGCGAAGTATTGTCCGATGCTTCTATCCAAGCCTGCTTTTGCAATTTCTTCTCTGTAAATATAGTCCGCCTCCTGAAGAATAGCGACTTTCTCTGGTGTAATGTCACCGATGATACGAATTGCAAGACCAGGACCGGGGAAGGGCTGTCTAAAGACCAGTTTTTCAGGGATACCAAGCTCAAGACCTGCTTTTCTAACCTCATCCTTGAAGAGGTTTCGAAGAGGCTCGATAATCTCTTTGAAATCCACATAATCAGGAAGACCGCCAACGTTGTGATGGCTCTTAATCACTGCTGATTTTCCGAGGCCGCTTTCAATTACATCAGGATAGATTGTTCCTTGTACCAGGAAGTCCACTGTTCCGATTTTCTTCGCCTCTTCCTCGAATACACGTATGAATTCTTCGCCGATGATTTTTCTTTTTTCTTCCGGTTCGGATACTCCGGCTAATTTATCATAGAAACGCTGTTGGGCATTCACTCGAATGAAGTTAACATCAAATTGTGTGGTAAATATCTGCTCTACCTCATCGCCTTCATTTTTGCGAAGAAGGCCGTGATCAACGAAGATACAGGTGAGTTGCTTGCCAACGGCTTTACTGATCATAACAGCAGCTACAGAGGAGTCAACACCCCCTGAGAGTGCACATAGGACTTTCTTGTCACCGATCTTTTCTTTCAGACTTTTCACCATCTCATCAGCAAAGGAAGACATAATCCAATCTCCTGAGCAATTACATACATTATATAGGAAATTATGAAGCATGGAAGTGCCTTCTGGAGTATGAACCACCTCGGGATGGAACTGGACTCCGTATAGGTTACGCTCGGTATCTTCAATCGCCGCGATCGGACAGGAATCTGAATGAGCTATTACATGGAAGCCTGCAGCCGGCTTTTCGACATAATCAGTATGACTCATCCAACAGATGGTATTATCGGAGATATTCTGGAATAACTGTGAGGTGGTAGTAACATTGATCTCTGTTCTACCATATTCACGTACTGGAGCCTTAGATACCTTGCCACCAAGTAGGTAAGTCATCAATTGGCAGCCATAGCAGATACCCAATACAGGTATACCCAGCGAGAAAATCCCCTGATCACAGGATGGGGCATCCGGTTCGTATACACTGGCAGGTCCACCGGTAAAAATAATGCCCTTCGGTGCAATCTCCTTGATACGCTCAAGGCTGGTTGAATAGGGAAGGACCTCACAATAAACATTACATTCTCTGACTCTTCGGGCTATTAGCTGATTGTATTGGCCGCCGAAGTCAAGTACAATAACTATTTCTTTATCCACTTCATTACCTCCTATAAATCCGTTTCATTTGCTTTGTTTCATTATTTATCAAAAATGTAGATTCATAATACAACATTTTTTATAAATATGCTAGCCCAAATATTTATAACGACAAATATTACATAAATCAAAAAATTGTTAATATCAGTAGAATTGTAGACACAATATAAGTCAGTTTATATCAGGATTGAGCATAATAGTACGAAATAGCAGTTAATTAGGTATAATAGCCTATCAATAAATGTAAATTACTATTTACAAAAATACTAAATAATGTTAAAATTTAACTTAATTCACAATATGTTGTATATTTGCTGATGGTTATCTCTTTGGGGGGAAGTTGGATGAGAGAAAGTAGGTTACAGGAAATGTTTGATTGCGTTCCTGAGATTGACTATAACGCAGGGTATAGATATTTTCTAAGCAATATTCCAAATTACTCACAAGCCCTTCTTTCTATTCTGAAAAGTATGAAATCTAAGATGCCAATCATGAATTTGATGCTTCAAACCAGAGAGTACGAAGGCTTGAGGTCAATTACACAGACGCTACAGAAGATGTTTAATAATATCGGCGCTTTTGGTCTGGCTGAGGCATCCTATGAGCTGGAGAAATCGTTATTGAATGTTGAACCTAATATTATGCAGGAGTTATTATCAGCTTATTTGGACCAATTAGTCACATTTTCCAGGCATCTGGAATTGTTATTCAAGACAGCAGATTTTAAGAATACATCAACCATAGAAGAGGATGCTGCATCTTACTTTAATTATGACTTTACTAAGACGAAGGAAAGCATCAAGCGTTCATCGGATTTGCTTGAGCGTAAGATAATTTCATAACTTAAACATGATATTTTCGATACATGTAAATAGACTGAATTCTAAGTAGATTAATTTGTGTGAAGCAATGTAGATTACACTAATGTGATTATACATAATAGTTTGATTTACATTACCCTACATGACCTTATCTTAGCTGACAAAGATAAGGTCTTTTTATAACCAGATCTAAGTAAATAAATATAATAAGTATAAACCAAGTTGCTATTTAGATCCAATTGAAATTGTGATAAAATGGGCACGAAAATTGATTGGAAAATGTATTCATGTAACATAAAGCGTCTTCTATTTTAGATAAATTGGTTGAACTCATATATTAACTTTGACTAATATCTGAATAGTAATAATAACGAAACCAAGTTTGAAAAATATTTTATGTATTGTAAAAGCTGACGGGATCTATTATATTTTAATTAAGTATTCTAAACCGTGCGAGACAAGTAGCCAGATAGTGAATAAATGTAATGAATTATAGAAGTGCTTCGAACCGTATTGACTAAATTTTATAATGGAGGCGAATTCAGTGCTGGAAGAATTGAAAAAAGAAGTATATGATGCAAATATGGAATTACAGCAAAAGGGCATGGTTATCTATACCTGGGGTAATGTTAGCGGAATTGACAGAGAAAAGCAACTGGTTGTCATCAAACCCAGTGGTGTTGATTATGATTCAATGAAACCAGAGGATATGGTTGTTGTTGATCTGGATGGCAATATAGTGGAAGGACATTATAAACCCTCTTCGGATACGGCAACCCATCTGGTATTATATAAGAACTATCCTGATGTCGGAGGTGTAGTTCACACCCATTCAACCTGGTCTGTAACCTTTGCACAGGCCGGTATGTCCGTTCCTGCATTCGGTACAACCCATGCGGATTACTTCTTCGGTGATATTCCTTGCACCCGTGAATTGACACAGCAGGAAATAGAAGAGGCTTATGAGCTGAATACTGGCAAAGTGATAGTGGAAACGATCGGAGATAATGATCCGATGGCTATTCCGGGAATTCTGGTGAAGAATCATGGACCTTTCGCTTGGGGCAAAACTCCTGCAGGTTCTGTGTATAATGCGGTAGTAATGGATAAGGTAGCAGAAATGGCATATAAGACCTTAACCTTGAACCCCAATGCACCCAGAGTGTCACAGTATCTATTAGATAAACACTATTATCGTAAGCATGGAGCGAATGCCTATTACGGTCAGGGCTCGGAGGATCATTAAGTTCATGTTGACTATACAATAGGCCTATCCTAGGTGAAAGAGAAGGATTTTGGTCGGAGCTTAGTATTATGATAGATCAACCTTTCTATATAACATTAAGACAACAAAAAACACTATCCAAGGGTATTATGAATAGTGTTTTTTTTTACCTCAAAATACGATAAATAAGTGTATTCGATATTCTTATTGGCAATCGCTTCTATTTCCCTACGTTTAGCCTAAGACTGCTTTCTGTCCTTTGTCACCACGCTTCCTCATGCGCACCTTCCTGGCGCTGAGTGTCTTGTCGTTGTACTGGAAGGTTTCATCGTTCTGATTTAGGGCAATTGCAAAGCTGATGGTGTCATTCTTCTCTAGTGTGATTGCCTTTACACCTCGGCTGGTTTTCTTTAATTCGCTTACCTCGTTGAGAGGGAAGCCCAGGGATAGGCCTTTGTCTGTAAGAATAATTACCTTAAGGTTACCTGCTAGTACCTCATGACCCGATAGTAGATTAATAGCAATAATTTTGTCCTTTTCCTCCAGCTTGGTAGAAGCAATCTGAGAACGGTTTGTCTCGAATTCTACACCGGATACCTGCTTGATATATCCGAATTTTGTAGTAAAGAGGAGCTGGGATTCAAAGAGTTGTTCAAAGGAGGTATACAGGATGGGGTTTTCCTTATCTAATTTACATAGCGTATGGATCAAGGCACCCTTATCCTTTAGCTTACATTTCGGTATCGCCTCGGCTTTTACCTGATACATGTTGCCCTCTGCAGTAAACACACAAAGCTTATCGGTATTCTTCATCATTATGATATGATTAAATTCCTTCAGACTATCTTCCGAGGCTCTGGTGTAGCTGGTGGCATCAATTGATTTTGTATACCCAAAACGATCAATTAGTACATAGATATCTTCGATCTTAACCTCTTCTACATAGTCAACGGCTGATTGATTCGATAGCATGGTCTTTCTCGGGCGATGGAAGAGTTTCTTGTACTCTCTTAGGCGACCTTTGATTACCTTATATAACTCTTTGGTGTCGCCAAGTATCTTACGATATTCTTCAATATTCTTGGTCAGTGTTTCATCCTCTTCATGAAGCTTAAGGATTTCAAGACCGATTAACTTGCTTAATTGCATTGCCAGAATCGCATCTGCCTGACGATCCGTAAAATTAAGGGTAGCAGCTTCCTTCTCGGAGTTGGCAGATTTGAATTTAATACCTTCGGTATTACCTTCTATCAAACAAGCTTTAGCCTGCTTGATGGAGGAGCTTCCTCGTAATATTTCAATGATTAGGTCGATTACATCGGTTGCTTTGATTAAACCACCGACAATTTCCTGACGTTTGATTGCTTTATCTAAAAGATAATTGTACTCCTTAGTATAAAGCTCTACCTGGAAGTTAACGAATTCACTGATAATACTCTTAAGATTGAAGACAATCGGCTGTTGATCCTTAATCGCAAGGAGATTAGCAGCATAGGTATCCTCCATTGAAGTCTTCTTATAGAGGCCGTTTAACAGGTTGTCCAAATCCCGGTCTTTCTTGACTTCGATGACGATCCGAATTCCTTCCTTGGAGGATTCATCTCGTACATCATATATTTCATCAAATACTTTATCTTTAATTAGAGTGGCGAGACCCTCCACGAGCTTTGTCTTATTACCGGAAATCGTATATGGGATCTCGGTTACTACAATATTCTTACGTCCGTTATCACCATTCTCGATCTCGACCTTTGAACGAATACGAATTCTACCTTCTCCGGTTTCGTATAGAGCATACAGATCATCCTGATTGGTAATGAGACCACCAGTTGGGAAATCGGGTGCAGGAATATATTCCATCAATTTTCTGACAGTTATATTGGGGTTATCCATATATGCGATGACACCATCGATTACCTCATCCGGATTGTGGGGAGGAATATTGGTCGCCATACCTACTGCAATACCTGTGGTACCGTTGATCAGAAGATTAGGGATCATGGCTGGTAATACAGTGGGTTCCTTCTCGCTATCATCAAAGTTGGGAACAAAATCGATCAGACCCTTCTCAAGGTGATCTAAGAGTGCCATGGAGCTCAGGGATAATCTGGCTTCGGTATAACGCATAGCTGCCGCACTATCTCCATCGATGGAGCCAAAATTACCATGTCCATCCACTAGAGGTAGCATCATGGAAAAGTCTTCGGACATATGCACTAAGGCATCATAGATGGAGGAGTCGCCATGAGGATGATATTTACCCATGGTATCACCGACAATACGAGCACTTTTCCTATGGGGCTTTGCAGGGTCCAGTCCAAGCTCGATCATGGAATATAAAATTCTTCTCTGTACCGGCTTTAAGCCGTCGCGCACATCAGGTAAGGCACGGGATATAATAACACTCAGGGCATAATCTCGGAAGCTGGTTTTCATCTCTTCAGAGAAATCCATCTGAATTACTTGGTCAACATTTTTCTTCATAGCAGCTTAATCCTCCTTAAATATCTAGCTTCGCATATTTTGCTTCATCCATGATAAAGTTACGTCTGGGAGGAACGTTACTGCTCATCAGCATCGTTGTGATCTCATCTGCTTCCACGGTATCGCTAATTGCTATTTGTGCAAGTATCCTGGTATCAGGATCCAGAGTAGTTTCCCATAATTGATGAGCGTCCATCTCGCCCAGACCTTTATATCTTTGGAGGCTTAGAATCTTATTTCCTTCGAGCTTTCGGAATTTTTCTAATTCAAAATCATTAAATAAGTATTCGGACTGTTTAACCTTCTTTCCTTTGACACTTGTTTCATAGTCTACCTTATAAAGAGGCGGAAGTCCTCGGTAAACCTTTCCCTCCAGTATCAGCTCCGGCATGAAACGATAGAAGAAGGTAAGAAGTAGTGTACTAATATGTGCACCATCGACATCGGCATCGGTAAGGATGATGATTTTATCATACCGAAGCTTTGTTATGTCGAATTCGTCCCCGATTCCACAGCCAAAGGTGGCAATCATCGATTTGATTTCATTATTAATAAGTATTTTCTCCAGAGTAGCTTTTTCAACGTTGAGAATTTTACCTCTAAGGGGAAGCACTGCCTGGGTCCGTCTGTTTCTAGCAGTCTTTACAGTACCACCTGCTGAATCACCCTCTACAATATATAATTCACATTCCTCGGGCTTCCTGGAAGAACAGGAGGCTAGCTTGCTGCGGGTATCTACATCATTTAGCTGTTTCATAACAGCAACTCTTGCCTTGTCGCTAGCACGCCTTGCGTTAAAGGATTTAAACGAATTATCAAGAATAGTCTTAAGTACTTCGACATTCTTATCAAACCAACGCTGCGACTCGGAGGAGAATACATCCTCAACCGCACTTTTGGCATCGGTGTTACCCAGCTTTGTCTTCGTCTGACCCTCAAACTGAGGATCTGGATGCTTGATCGAGATAATCGCAACAAGACCGTTACGGATATCCTTGCCATCAAAGTTCTCGTCCTTCTCCTTCAGAACATTAAGCTCTCTGGCATATTGGTTCATAACGCGGGTTAGTCCGGTTTTGAAGCCTGTTACCAGAGTACCGCCATCCACTACATTGATGCGGTTACAGTAAGCATTGATTTGTTCGGTATAGCTGTCCGTATATTGAAAAGCAACCTCAACCTCGATATCTCCGCTTTTGCCCTCGATATAGACTGGTTCCTCATGAAGGGGTGTCATCTCTCTGGTTAGATAGGACACAAAGCTCTTAATGCCGAACTCCTCCTGATAGGATTTCGTGATGCCGGAGTTCTGATCGGTAAAGTTGATTAGTAAATTCTTATTTAAGAAGGCAATTTCCTTCAGCTTCTTCTGAATAATCTCAGACTTAAATTCCACTGTTTCAAAGATGGTATCATCTGGATAAAAGATAACCTTGGTACCAGTGTCTGATTTATTGCATTTTCCGACTACGGGGAGAAGGCCATCTTCCAGTTGGGTAATGGGATGTCCGCCATTTTGATATTCATCGCGGTATACCTTTCCGTCACGCCTTACCTCAATAATCATCCTACTGGAGAGCGCATTCACAACGGAGGCACCTACGCCGTGCAGACCACCGGATACCTTATACACAGAATTACCAAATTTTCCTCCGGCATGGAGTATGGTATATACTACGCGGACGGTAGGAATTTTCTTCGTTGGATGGATATCGACCGGTACTCCTCGCCCGTTGTCACATATTTCAATTCCGCCATCCTTTAATAGAGTAATATCAATTTTTGTACAAAAACCTGCCAAATGTTCGTCAATACCGTTATCAACGATTTCCCAAATCAGATGATGTAAGCCTCTGGGACCGGTGCTTCCGATATACATTCCGGGCCGTTTTCTGACTGCCTCCAAACCCTCTAAAACAACGATTTGACTACCGCTATATTGTTCCATGGTGTAATACCCCTTCTATAAAATATTCTTATATTTAATTTCATCACCTATTATACTGTGTCATCATAGGTTTCGTTGGTCATGTTGAACTTATCCATAAAAGAGAAGGGATTTCTTGCTGTTAAAAATCCTGTTTCTTCCATGAATTAAACTGCTCAATTGGAAACAGTATAACATATTTATTATCAATTTTCCAGAAGTATTACAATCATACGTTCGTACTAAACTCTAAATAGCGAATAATACGGCCTTCCCATTGAGCCTTACGCCAGCTTTAATTTAGTAATCAACATGGTGAAGCTATCAAATGAGGTTTATCTAGGTATCGTATTAATAGGATGTTTAGAAATTTAAAAAAGTGATTGAAAAATACGTAGAATGATGTATAATGGGAACAATTATCAGATATAAAATTCACTTCCCTTGAACTGAACGGCAGGGGAGATTTCAGTGACACACGAGAAAACATCTAACATTGTATCTATTTAAACATCTTATATGATGGTATATTTATGCATTAATGAAAGGCGATGTAAAATTATGAGCCTATTTTTATATGAGACACATCTACATACAAATCAGGTGAGTGCCTGCGGTATATTGAGCGGTGCTCAGCATGTAAGATTTTATAAAGAAGCAGGCTATAGTGGTATTGTTGTAACAGACCACTTCTTTAACGGCAACAGCTGTGTTCCCGCAAATCTTCCATGGGAAGAACGAGTTGAATTGTTTTGTAAGGGCTATGAAGAGGCAAAGGCAGAAGGAGATAAGCTTGGCTTATCGGTATTCTTTGGCTGGGAGGCTAACTTCAGAGCTACTGAGTTTTTGATTTACGGTTTGGATAAGGAATGGCTTATGAAGCATCCACAGATCATGGATTGGTCGGTGGAAGAACAATACAAACAGATTCACGAGGCCGGTGGGTATGTGGTTCATGCACATCCCTTCCGAAAACGTGCATATATTGAAGAGATCCGACTATATCCCACCTGCGTGGATGCCATTGAAGGAATCAATGTAGGTAACCGTAATGATGAGTTTGACAGGCAGGCAATGGCTTATGCCAAAAAGCATAAACTGCCGATTGTTGCAGGAAGTGATGCTCATGGAATAGAAAAATACCGCAGTGGCATCGCATTTAAAAGGAAGGCTGAGAATATCAAAGATTTTATCGATATGATTAAAGCTGGTAAGTATGAGCTGATTAACCCGAAAGAAATATAAAATAAAAAGCAAGTAGGAGGTTCCTGATGAAAAAACCATTTGTTACTTTAGAACAACTGCAGGAAATAGCAAAGACATACCCGACCCCCTTTCATATTTATGATGAAAAAGGTATTCGTGAAAATGCCAGAAAGCTAAACAAAGCATTCGCATGGAACAAAGGTTTTAGGGAATATTTTGCAGTTAAAGCAACACCAAATCCCTATATTATCAATATATTAAAAGAGGAGGGCTGCGGTGTGGACTGTTCCTCTATGACAGAGCTCATAATGGCTGAGGCTCTAAATTGCAGGGGAGAGGATATTATGTTCTCCTCGAATGCAACTCCGGCGGAGGAATTTGTCAAAGCGGCCAAGCTGAATGCAATCATTAATCTTGATGATTATACCCATATTGAATTTCTTGATCAATTAGTCGGCATTCCGGAGACTATCTGTTGCCGTTATAATCCGGGTGGAGTATTTAAGACGGCAAATGGAATTATGGACAATCCGGGAGATGCCAAATATGGTTTCACGAAGGAGCAACTGATAGATGGCTTTAAGCTCTTAAAAGAAAAAGGAGCGAAGCAGTTTGGTATCCATTCCTTCTTAGCAAGCAACACTGCAACCAATGAATATTATCCTACGCTAGCGGGTATTTTATTTGAATTGGCAGTAGAGCTTCGTGATAAGACCGGTGTCCAAATTAAATTTATTAATCTTTCGGGTGGAGTAGGAATTCCATATAAGCCTCACGGGAAAGCAAATGATATCATGGAAATCGGAGAAGGTGTACGAAAGGCCTTCGAAGAAATTCTGGTTCCTGCCGGAATGGGGGATGTTGCAATCTATACAGAGCTCGGACGCTTTATGCTGGCGCCGTATGGTCATTTGGTGGCAAAAGCGCTTCATGAGAAGCATATCTATAAAGAATATATTGGTCTTGACGCTTGCGCTGTTGATCTGATGAGACCGGCAATGTATGGAGCTTATCATCATATTACTGTTATGGGTAAAGAGAATGAGCCTTGTGACCATAAGTATGATATTACCGGTTCACTTTGTGAAAATAACGATAAATTTGCGATAGACCGTATGCTTCCGAAGATTGATATCGGTGATTACCTTGTAATACACGACACAGGTGCTCATGGTTATGCAATGGGTTACAATTATAACGGTAAATTAAAATCTGCTGAGCTTTTGTTGAAGGAAGATAACCAGGTTCAGCTGATACGTAGAGCAGAGACTCCAAAGGATTATTTCGCAACCTTTGATTTTACGGATATTTTTAAGGGTTTAGAATAATTCGATAATAGCCGATATAATGAAATGATATCAATATTGATCAGCTACGTTATTGAGATTTTATATTTACCTTATAAAAATACTCATTGGTATTATTCACAAAAGAAGAGAATAATTTGCTTACATTGAAGATAAGATATAGTGTAGCTCTCATGGTAACGATTATGTAACCTCGAGAAAACCATAGGAGTTTGAATTGGTTATGCAAAGGATGCGAAAAGCATACTTCGAAAATGCGTCTTGCGCATATTTAGTATGCATAACATAGTAAGATGCACTATAACTGTGAGGGTGTTGAAAAGTTACTTTTCGTGAAGATAGATATACTAAAATCCAGTGAAAAGGACTGGAATGATTCGTAAGGGATTAAGGTTGACAATGTACAGTTGATACGATATAATACTTTGAATGTATTGTATATTGTATAAAAAGCAATATGGAGGAAGGGTGTTTTATGGTAGAAAAAAAGAACATATTGACTTATGAGGGATTAAGACAGCTGGAAGACGAACTTCATGATCTGAAAGTGAACCAAAGAAAACTTGTTTCCCAGAAGATTAAGGAAGCAAGAGAGCAGGGAGATCTTTCGGAAAATGCAGAGTATGATGCTGCAAAGGACGAACAGAGAGATATTGAAGCTAGGATTGAGGAGATTGAAAAAATTCTCAAGAATGCAGAAGTAGTCGTAGAAGATGAAGTTGATATTAATGCCATTAATATAGGATGCAAGGTTAAAATCTTAGACCTGGAGTATAATGAGGAGTTGGAATATAAACTCGTCGGATCCACAGAAGCCAACAGTTTAAGAGGAAAGATTTCGAATGAATCTCCCTTAGGTCAGGCATTAATTGGAGCAAAGGTTGGCGATATTGTTAATGTGGTTGCTCATGTAGGAACCATGCAGTATAAGATATTAAAGATAGATAAATCAAATTAATGAGATAGAGTAAACGATCTTTACTAAGCAAATCGATAAACCTGAGATAAGATTTAGAAAGTACGTTTACTGTGATAAGAGGTGAAATTCATGGCTGATGAACGAGTTCAAACAGATCAGGATATTAATGAATTATTGAAGATAAAGAGAACAAAGCTGGCAGAGCTTCAGGAAAGCGGCAAGGATCCTTTCCAGACTATGAAATATGATGTAACCAATCATTCTGGAGAAATTATTAATAATTTTGAAGGTTTTGAAGGGAAAATCGTATCTATTGCTGGGCGTATCATGTCGAAACGCATCATGGGCAAGGCCTCTTTCTGCAATATCAGAGATGTTCAGGGTGATATTCAGGTCTATGTAAAAAGAGACGAGATTGGTGAAGAGCCTTACGCTGAGTTTAAGAAGTATGACCTTGGTGATATCGTTGGTGTTGAAGGAGAAGTTTTCAAAACTCATACAGGAGAAGTATCGGTAAAAGTACAAAAAATCGTTCTATTAACCAAGAGTCTTCAGATTTTACCTGAGAAATTTCATGGGCTGAAGGATACCGATACCAGATACAGACAAAGATACATCGATTTAATCGTTAATCCGGAAGTCCGCGACACCTTTATAAAGCGGTCCAATATTATCAAAGAAATCCGTAATTATTTAGATGGTAAAGAATTTATTGAAGTTGAGACACCTGTGCTGGTTCCCAATGCCGGTGGTGCATCTGCAAAGCCCTTTAATACACATCACAATGCATTAGACGAGGATCTTCATTTAAGAATTTCTTTGGAATTATACTTAAAGAGACTGATTGTAGGTGGCTTGGAACGAGTATATGAGATTGGTAGAGTATTCCGTAATGAGGGCTTATCCGTAAGACATAATCCTGAATTCACACTATTGGAGTTATATCAGGCCTATACTGATTACAACGGTATGATGGATTTAGTTGAGGATCTTTTCCGTACAGTTGCAATGAAGGTACTCGGAACAACTACTGTTCATTATGATGGTGTAGAGATAGATTTATCAAAGCCTTTTGAACGCCTGACAATGATTGAGGCAATTAAGAAATATGCAGATGTTGATTTTAGTCAGATACCGGATGAAGCAGCAGCAAAAGCTCTTGCGAAAGAGCGTCATATAGAATATGAGGAAAGACACAAGAGAGGCGATATCATTAATCTGTTCTTCGAGGAATATGTAGAAGAGAACCTTGTTCAACCGACCTTTATCACAGAGCATCCGGTTGAGATATCACCGCTTGCAAGCAGAAAGCCAAGCGATCCAGATTATACGGAACGTTTTGAGTTATTTATTACAAGACGTGAGATGGCGAACGCCTTTTCCGAGTTAAATGATCCTCTGGATCAGAGAGGTCGTTTTGAGGCACAGGAAGCACTGAGAGCAGCCGGAGATGAAGAAGCAAACCAGCTGGATGAAGACTTCTTAACAGCTCTGGAATACGGTATGCCTCCGACTGGCGGTATCGGTATCGGTATTGATCGTTTTGTTATGCTTCTGACTGATTCTTATTCGATTAGGGATGTACTTCTGTTCCCGACGATGAAGAGCATTAATTAGTGTATGGGCTTAGGGAGAGTTATGGAACTCCATACGATCCAAATTAGTCCAACGAAGACATAACATTACAACGATCCTATTGGACAATATAGGATGTCAATGAGTTTGTATGGATTCAAATAAGTAAATCAGATGGCTTCTATGGCCTGTGTCAAAGTGTGTCAGACAAGGGACAGCCGGTTCAATAAAGACCCTTAAGGCACTTACGTTTAGTTGAAAACTAGATGTAGGTGCTTTTTTTGCGTGTTCTGCGAGCGATGCACAGAAGGGACAGAAGCTGACAGGTTGCTCACAACTGGTCAGATTAAGAACCAGTTGTATAGCACGACAGCGCGATATGAGCAGGACACATAGTGTCTGCGAATGGTAGAGCTCGCAAGTTGAAACACATCTCGTAAAATCAAGGAGGTATATATGAAAGAAAAACATTTTGTGAGGACAGGGTTAGGTTAGCCTCTTCAACCAGGAGTTTCGCATTCAGAAACATATTCTTGTTTGCATATATCTCGGAACTGTCATATAGGTGAATTGCATAGTAGGATAAGGCATCATTTTGAAGTAATTGCAAAGTGCATCTTTTAACATCATCTTCATAGGATTGATATTCCATCAGATTTCCGGTTGTAGAAGCAAACGATTGAAGTAATGTAAATACAGTCAAAATATTCGAATGTATCCTGCGTGGAAGGCTTACAAAGTTCAACAGATAAGGAAGCATAATATTTTGTATCAATCAAATTATCTGAGCGTATGCAGCTTTTGCCATGTTAAGGTAATTAATAATTATCATCATCATTATATCCATAATATTCCAATTAAATTTTTAAGTATTAAAGAATTTCTAATATTATCATAATATAACAATCTGGCGAAAAATAGAATATGTTGCCATAAAATATAAAGAATGTTATAATTAACCAAATAACTGTATCGAATGGGTGAAGAATTTGGTTAATTATGAAGAATTAAAAGATCAAATAGAAATTGAGTATCGCAAGGTTATTTATGAAAAGGTAGATGCAAACCGATTTTGCGAATTAATCAGTAAGTATATAAGAAAGACGATTGAAAATACAATCATGTTAGGGAACTACATTGATTGAGATGCGGTAGAGGACTTGGTACAGGATACGTTATTAGTTGTCTTGGAAAAAAGGAATATTACGATATAAAGATCAGGGAAGAGTTTTTGCATGTTATTGCTGTATGATTGCAAGAAATAAAGCAATTGATCATCTGAAAAGACAAAGAAGGACTGTATTGATATCACAGGATAATCCAGATTCGAAGATTATATTGGATGGAAATGCAATGTCGCTGATGATACAGATTGAGAAAAAGGATTCCTATAAGCAGAAACCACCGATGGCAGTATTGTTACCGTTAAATTCTAAGTCTGTGCCATATATTCAAATAGCAGAAGAAAAAAATGGGTTTTTTTATATTGAGTTTTGTAATATGCAAGCGGGAGAATACACTTTTTATTTGGATGAGTAAAAATAGCATGAAATGAAATATAGAAATTATAGGAGAAAAGGCATATATGGCTACAAGTATACGAAAGATTTTAGATAATTTTTCATTGTTGTAAGTGGTAAACTATAACCAGCAGATTTAGGCAAATAAAATCCAGCAACTATTACAAGTGCATCGATGAATGATATACTGTCATTCGGAGGTGAAGAAAGGATGGTTGATTGGATGATTTATTCA
>JAEZKA010000012.1 GCA_023436225.1 Bacillota bacterium | reverse complement strand
AGCATACCACCTTTCATAAGCTACTATTATTATAACTCTATTAAGGTTGGAATGCATGAATTTACTGTAAAATATTAAATTTTCAAGGTACTATATGTGGGGCTTTAGACCCCGGCATCATGACATTAATTTAACAGCACATTAATTATATGTGATTTTCAATTTGACATTGGTGATAATGTGTGATAATGTGTGTTTGTGTGGAGGTGGTTGCGAATGTTTGTGAATGAGAGGTATTCTGTAATTCTAGATCATATTAATCGAAAAGGCTCCGTATTAGTATCAGAATTGGTTGACGAACTACATACTTCAACCGAAACAATACGACGGGATCTAATCTATTTAGAGAAAGAAAACCACTTACAGAGAGTTCATGGTGGTGCAATTGCTTTGTCGAATATGAATAAGTATCCGAGTTTATCAGAGCGATTAATTGAATACAAGGAGCAAAAGGAGCAGATTTCTAAGATTGCAGCACTACTTGTAAAGGAAGATGACATTATAGCAATTGATGCCGGAAGCTCTGCCGTTGAGTTTGTGCATGTTTTAAAAAAGAATTTTAAAAGATTGACGATCATAACTCACTCTGCTAAAAATTTTGAAATGCTAAAGGGAGTGGAAGGCTTTCACGTTATTTTAATCGGTGGAGAGTATCTAGTGAAGGAAGATATGTTTTATGGAGTATTAGCACTGGAGACAATTCAAAAATTACATGTCTCTAAATTATTTCTTTTTCCTTCTGCGATTAGTCTGAAGTACGGAGTGGGAGATTTTATACCCGAGGCAGTAGCAATTCAAAAAGCATATCTTGAGATTGCTGACCAGGTTTTTATTATGGCGGATAGCTCAAAGTATGAAAAAACCGCATTATTAAAAATTTGCAATACAAATACGTCATTTACCTATATAACCAGCGACGATTTAGATGAAAATATTTATAGAACTTATAAAAGTAATAATATCATACTATACAATAACGAAAAGGAGCTTTTATATGAGTGAAAAAGTTATATTAATTTTAGTAGATGGTATGGCTTCTGAAGCGGTAGAGACATGTTCCCATAAAGTAATTCTAAAAATGTTAGAAGATGGTGTATCAAATTTATATTCGACAACAGTAATGCCATCTGTAACACTTCCTTGTCATATGTCACTTTTTCATAGCGTCACACCACAACGTCATGGAATTTTAACCAATACTTACGTCCCGCAAGTCAGACCGGTGGAGGGGTTGATAGAACAGATGAAAAAATTCAATAAAACATCTGCTGCCTTCTACAATTGGGAACAATTGAGAGATTTATCGCAGCCCGGGTCACTGAACTTTAGTTGTTTCGTTTCATATAAACATCATCTGAAATCAGATGATATATTAACAGATAAAGCGCTTCAATATGTAACGGAGTCTTCACCGGATTTTGTTTTCTTATACTTAGGTGCAACCGATGAGGTGGGACATAAATTTGGTTGGGAAAGTAAGGAATATGAGAGACAAGTGTATAATGCATGGGACTGTATTGAAAAAGTATATCATGCAATTGGAAATACATATAAAATAATCGTAACTGCTGATCACGGTGGTCATGACTGCAGTCATGGAACCGATGATCCAAGGGATATGCATATTCCGATCATGATAAGCGGAGTTTCACCGAATGCTGATACAGATAAAATGGACTCAGCGAATATTATAGATATTGCACCTACTATAACTACTATAATGGGAATTGAAGCAAACGAGGATTGGCGAGGAACTAGTTTATTATGAATCAAAAAGTAGTAGCAACAAAAGTGATTCATATCCTGACGGCATTATGTTTTCTGGTATATTTTACTAGTTATGTCACACGAATCAATTATACTGCAATAATTTCAGAAATTATTCAGGAAGAAGGAATATTAAAATCCACTGCATCGATTGTAACTATGGTAAGCTTCGTTTCATATGGAATTGGACAATTAATAAGCGGGTATATAGGGGACCGAATGTCTCCTAAGCTATTAATTTTTGGTGGATTGATAATCTCATCAGTATTAAATATTTTAATGCCTGTTGTAGGTAATATAGAAGCTATGGCGATCATTTGGTTTTTGAATGGATTTGCTCAAGCCATGATTTGGCCGCCCATGGTTCGAATATTATCTGCCTATCTGAAGCGTGATGATTATAATAATGCATGTGTTACAGTAATGATTGCAAGTTCGCTAGGGACTATCGCAGTCTATCTTTTATCGCCGCTTATCATTAGTATATCAAGTTGGAAAGCTGTATTTTGGATTGCCGGGATAATAGGAATTTCAATCTCGTTGTTTTGGATATGGGGAGCAAATAAAATAGAGCAATATGTTGTTAAAAATGGCATAACAGAAATAACAACCATTAATTCCTCTATAAGATCAGGAACGACGATTAGAAGTCTTATCATACCATCAGGTTTCATTTTCATTATCATGGCAATTATTTTACAAGGCACATTGAAAGATGGAGTTACCACATGGATGCCATCCTATTTAATTGAGACCTTTCAGCTTAAAAGCTCAGTATCTATTTTCTCTACTGTTGTATTACCTATTTTTAGCATTTTCTGTTTAAAACTTACGGCTTATATCCAGAGAAGATATATAAAAAATGAATTAATCTGTTCGGCTATCATATTTTTTACCGGCTTCGCAGCATCCATTGCATTATCGGTTTTCTCTTCCTATCATGCTGTAGTATCAATTATTCTGGCCGCCATCATTACAGGATGCATGTTTGGAATTAATTTGATACTAATCGGTCTGATACCAAACCGTTTTGAACATACGGGAAAAGTGGCTTACATTTCCGGAATAATGAATTTTTTTACTTATGTTGGCAGCGCTTTATCAAGCTATGGCATTGCAAAGATCTCTGAAAATTATGGATGGCAGTTTACGATAACAAGCTGGGCGGTAATTGCTCTGCTTGGAGCTTGTGTGTGTTTCTTATGCGCATATAGATGGAAGAAATTTTGCAAATAAATTACCGGAAATAAGTCTGAAAATCAATATATGGCAATAGTGCGGTATTTCATCAAAAAATTACTTGACTTTATTCAAAACCTCGAATAGTATAGAACTAATATTTCATATTGAGAAATGTATTGATGGAGAGGATTAGATAAAGGAAGCTTATCAGAGAGGACTACTCACCGGCTGAAAGGTGGTCTAAGGCAAGCTTATTGAAGGTAGCTCCGGAACAACAGCTCTGAAGCCTTTGGGTGTGTAAGAGATGTCGGGAAGTCCCGTTATAGACATAAGAGTTGATAATGAGATCAATGAAACAATCTTATTATCATAAATAAAGGTGGTACCACGGTTCTTCGTCCTTTTGACGAAGAACCTTTTTTGATTCAAAATCAGTGAAAGTTACTACGAAGAATTTTCGTTAAACACATACCTTTTAATGTTCGTAGCTTCACTCCCCTTCTTGCAGCGTCTGGTTCTTTTTCAGGTAATCATTTTTAAGAATATAGCAGATAATATTTATAAGAGAATTCGGAATAGCTAAAGTCGGGAAAATAATTATGTTGACGAAATACTTTTTAATAATGTTCAGGTTTTAATTATTTATTACGATGAACAGGTACTTTAATTACGAAGCTATATTTGTATGACTTTATAAACTTCTTAGTAACACATGCTTTGATAAGAAGCAGGACTGCATTCGGCTTCGAAATCGAAGCATAGTGTTACTTGAAGTTTATAATCGGAATGAGAATATAGTTTCGTAATGAAAGTACCGTCCCTATGAAAGTACCGTCCCTAGAACGATAACTTAAAATAGATCAATATCGAAAGGAAGATTACAATGGAAAAAGAACTGGCTAAAACCTATGATCCAAAAGACATTGAAGAAAGGCTTTATCACAAATGGGAGGAGAAGAAATACTTTCATGCTGAGGTTGACCGCAGCAAGAAGCCCTTCACAATTGTGATTCCGCCGCCGAATATCACCGGTCAGCTTCATATGGGTCATGCCTTAGATAATGCAATGCAAGATATCCTTATTCGTTTTAAGAGAATGCAGGGCTATAATGCACTGTGGCAGCCCGGAACCGATCATGCTAGTATCGCAACTGAGGTGAAGATTATCGAACAGATGCGTAAAGAGGGTATCGCGAACAAAGAGGATATCGGTAGAGAAGCATTCCTTGAGAGAGCATGGGAATGGAAGAAGGAATACGGCGGAAGAATTATCTCCCAGCTGAAGAAGCTAGGCTCCTCCTGTGATTGGGACAGAGAGCGCTTCACCATGGATGAGGGCTGTTCGGAAGCGGTAAATGAAGTGTTTATCAAGCTATATAATGAAGGAAAGATCTATAAGGGCTCCAGAATTATTAACTGGTGTCCGGTATGTCAGACCTCAATCTCCGATGCAGAGGTAGAGCATGAGGAGCAGGCAGGACACTTCTGGCATATCAAATACCCAATCGTCGGGGAAGAAGGCTTTGTTGAGGTTGCAACAACCAGACCGGAGACCATGCTTGGTGATACCGCAGTCGCTGTTCATCCTGATGATGAGAGATATCAGCATTTAATTGGTAAGACAGTTATGCTGCCACTGATGAATCGAGAGATCCCGGTTGTAGCCGATCACTATGTAGATAAAGAATTCGGAACTGGTGTGGTTAAGATTACACCGGCCCATGACCCCAATGACTTTGAGGTAGGTAAGAGACATAACCTGCCTGAAATCAATGTGATGAACGATGATGCGACGATCAATGCAAACGGTGGTAAATATGCTGGTATGGATCGTTATGAGGCTCGTAAGGTTATGGTCAATGAGCTGAAGGAATTAGGACTTCTGGTTAAGGTTGAGGATCATGTTCATAATGTTGGTACTCATGATCGTTGTCGCACAACCGTTGAACCACTCATCAAACAGCAATGGTTCGTTAAGATGGATGAGCTGATCAAGCCGGCAATCTATGGAGTAAAGACCGGGGATATTCAGTTTGTACCGGAGCGCTTTGACAAGATTTATTTCAATTGGGCAGAGAATATCAGAGATTGGTGTATCTCAAGGCAGCTTTGGTGGGGACATCGAATCCCGGCATACTATTGCGACGGTTGTGGAGAGATTATTGTAGCGAAAGAAGAACCGTCCCGATGTCCGAAGTGTGGATCTACCCACTTAAGACAGGATGAGGATACACTGGATACCTGGTTCAGCTCCGCATTATGGCCGTTTTCAACTCTGGGCTGGCCGGAGAAGACTGAGGACCTTGATTATTTCTATCCGACGGATGTGCTGGTTACCGGATATGATATCATCTTTTTCTGGGTGCTTCGAATGGTATTCTCAGGCTATGCACAGATGGGTAAGAAACCCTTCAGCAAGGTATTAATTCATGGTCTGGTTCGTGACTCCCAGGGCCGTAAGATGAGTAAATCTCTAGGTAACGGAATCGATCCGTTAGAGGTGATTGATAAGTACGGCGCGGATGCACTTCGCTTCTCCTTAATTACCGGTAATGCCCCCGGTAATGATATGCGTTTCTACTGGGAGAGAGTAGAAGCAAGCCGTAACTTTGCGAATAAGGTATGGAATGCATCCCGTTTCATTATGATGAATTTAGAGAAGGCAAGCATAGGTGAGACCATCGATGAGAGTCTCTTAACCTTCGCTGATAAATGGATCCTCTCTAAGGTAAATACCTTGGTGGCAGAGGCAACAGAAGGCTTAGAGAATTATGACCTCGGTATCTCCGCTCAGAAGATTAATGACTTCATCTGGGAAGAATTCTGTGACTGGTATGTAGAGATGGTTAAGCCAAGGCTATACAGTGAAACCGATGAGACAAAGGCAGCAGCGCTCTGGACCTTAAAGCATGTTCTCATTACCTCCCTTAAGCTATTACATCCGTACATGCCTTTCGTAACAGAAGAGATCTTCTGTACCCTTCAGGAAATGTCAGGACAGAAGGAGACCGATTCCATCATGATCTCCAAGTGGCCGGTATACAATGAAAAGTACGAGTATACGAAGGAAGCGGAAGCAGTTGAGTTAATCAAGGAAGCAGTAAAGGGCATCCGTAATGTTCGTGCCGAGATGAATGTTCCGCCGAGCAGAAAGGCTACCGTGATCGTGGTATCTGACAGCGAAAAGCTTCGTGATATTTTCACCGAAAGCAAGGTATTCTTCGCAACCCTTGGATATGCAAACGAAGTTCTTGTTCAACAGGATAAGGCTGGTATCCCGGAGGATGCGGTGTCGACAGTAATCCCCGGTGCAGTCATCTATATTCCATTCGCAGATCTTGTTGATATTGATAAAGAAATCGAACGACTGACTAAGGAGAAGGAGCGTCTGGAAGGTGAGCTGAAGCGTGTTACCGGAATGTTAGCTAATCCGAACTTCGTGAACAAGGCTCCGGAAAGCAAGCTGGCTGAGGAACGTGCAAAGCTTGACAAATATAATGACATGATGAAGCAGGTAACAGAGCGTCTGGAATATCTAAGTAAATAATATTACTAGAAAATAAATACGATTTAGTTCAGTGGCCCAAGCCTATGTGTAGATGCAGCAGCGTTCAGATTGGTTTGGGCTACTGGTTTATCCAATGGATGATTGACTCTATTAATGTAAAAGAGATTGATTTTTTCTTCTGGAATATATATACTACCACATAAGGATAACATTGGAAAATGAATAAATAGTATAAAATAACGAAGGAAGAAGGTTGAAATGTGGTTCAATCAATAGTACATATCGCATTAGTGGTTAAGGATTATGATGAGGCAATCGAATTTTACACCAAGAAGCTGCATTTTACATTAGTTGAGGATACTTACCAGCCAGAACAGGATAAGCGGTGGGTTGTGGTCTCGCCTCCGGGATCCATGGGTACTACGATACTTCTGGCAAGAGCATCAAAGTCCGAGCAGGAGCCTTTTATCGGGAATCAGGCCGGAGGGCGTATCTTCTTATTTCTTGGCACAGACGATTTTTGGAGAGATTTTAATGAGATGAAAGCAATCGGTATTGAATTCGTTCGGGAACCAAAGGAACAGGATTATGGTATTGTTGCTGTGTTTAAGGATTTATACGGTAATCTATGGGATTTGGTACAGTTTAAAGAGACTCATCCGATGTATCCACGAGTAAGATAGGGGGGGAGAATGAATTACTTTATTATTTATGAGGACTGTTGCTTTTATGAAATTGTGATTTTGAATTACTTTATGAAATTCACAAATCAAGAGATGAGCTTCTGTACCCCGGATGGTATGGAAATCACCTGTATGGAGGGCTTTCGAGTGGCTGCGGATCAGTCAATCGATGAGGTGAAGCTATCGAATGCAAAAAGTATAATACTGACCGGTGGCAATATCAACAACGTAAGGTCAGAGAGACTGACAATGCTCTTACAGGAGGCGAACGAAAAGGGAATTATCATCGGTGCAATCTGTGCAGGTGTGGATATCTTAGAGGAAACTGAGATACTTCGTGGAATAAAGTCTACCCACTCCACAGAACTGGATGTAGTAGTAGATAGGAATATCGTAACGGCCAGAGCGAATGCTTATGTGGACTTTGCAATTGAGGTTGCGAAGAAGCAGGAGTTATTTGAAGATGAGGCAGATCTACAGGAGACAATAAACTTTTGGAAGTATCATAAGCGAATGGGATAAGACAATAGATGCAAATTATAATCTAATATTAATGAATAACATTCAAGCTTCTGGTATTATTAATACATAAAGTCTATAATAACAATCAATATTGGACGTAATAGTAAGGTATTACTAGGAGGGAAGAGAGAAATTATGAAAAAAGCTTTAAAAGGATTTGTTATATTTATTATATTAGGGATCATTGCATTCCTGTATTATTATATTTCATTACCGGCAATTAATATCCATTCACCCGGTTTTTGGTGGTTCATTCTAGCAGCATTAATCATTGCTACTATAGTGGCAGCTACGGTATCTTATGTAGGAAAGAAGAACAGCCTTCAGGGAGGAAAGAGGTTCGTTCGTGTGTTGACCACCGGTCTCGGCCTTTTAACCGGTGTAATGCTGATTATTTTTATAATAGGCAGTATCCTATCCTCACCGATTGTGAATGCCAAAAAGTATCAGAGGCTGCTTACGATAAATGATCGTAATTTTGTCGATGACATCAAAGAAATCTCTTATAAAGAAATTCCGATTCTGGATAAGGATTCGGCGGTCCTTCTTGGATCAAGAAAGATGGGGAGTATTGCAGAATATGTATCCCAGTTTGAAGTAAGTAACAATTATACTCAGGTGAATTATCAGGGGGGGCCGGTACGCGTAACTCCTCTTCGATATGGCAGTGTCATCAAATGGTTTACCAATCGTTCGAAAGGGATTCCCGCTTATATCAAGATCGACATGACGACACAGAATGTAGAATTGGTGAAATTAACAAAGGGAATAAGATATTCCGAATCCGATCATTTTGGAAGGAATATTTATCGCTATCTTCGTTTTAATTATCCTACTTATGTATTTGATAGTATTAACTTTGAAATCGATGATAATGGAACTCCATACTGGATCTGCCCGGTGAAGGACTACACCATCGGATTGTTTGGTGGCCAGACCATAGGCAGAGCAGTAATGGTGAATGCGGTAACCGGTGAATTAACGGATTATGCAATAGAGGATGTTCCGACCTGGGTAGATAAGGTATACTCAGCAGAATTATTAATTTCCCTGTATGATTATTACGGAACCTTGCGACATGGATATTGGAATTCCGTCTTCGGTCAGAAGGATGCTCTTCAGACAACGGATGGCTACAACTACATCGCGATGGAGGATGATGTATGGGTTTATACCGGTGTAACCAGCGTAGGCGCAGATGAATCCAATGTCGGATTTGTGCTGATGAATCAACGTACCGCAGAGACCAGATATTATTCTATCTCCGGTGCCGAAGAATATTCTGCTATGGCTTCTGCCGAAGGGCAGGTACAGCATCTTGGCTATACGGCTACCTTCCCTCTGCTTTTGAATATCGGAGGTGAGCCCACTTATTTTATAGCACTTAAGGATGCGGCCGGATTGGTAAAGAAATATGCCATGGTTAACATCGCACAATATCAGATTGTTGCAATCGGGGATACCGTGAGCGATTGTGAGAAGACGTACCTGGAATTGATGAAATCCAGTGGCATCAGCGTAGCAGATACTACAAAGCTTCCCAAAGCAACCGGTATAATTACAAAGATTTCGGATTGTGTTATTGATGGTAATACGCATTATTTGATCTTACTCAATAACAGCGACCAGATTTTTGATGTGGAGGTGAGTGAGTATATCAATATCATCAAATATGATATCGGTGATACCATTACATTCTCATATACCACAGGTGCAGCCTTTAATACGGTTCTTGGAATTGAGTAAATCTACAGTAAATTATTTATCAAATTGGGGGATAGTTCATTGAACCGAAAAGAAATATTATTTGGAATTGGAGCCATACTGGTCAGTGTCTCCATTGTTATCAGTGGATATCTAATCGGTGAGGCAATTAAGACAGCAAATGCAATTGAGGCGAATGCTACGGTAAACGTTATGGATTTGTCTGAGGCGGCAAAATACTTGAATATGTCTGAAGCAGAAGTCAATGCTATAATTAGATTAGAAGAAAATCAATTAAAGCAGTACGGATTCTTTTCAGGTATGAGATTTCCTTATTTCACGATTGATAACAAACAATATTTCATAAAAGATGGAATTGATGAGTGGCTTAAGGAAGTGGCAAGCAGTCATACAATCTATGATACCAAAAATGGGTATCTCTTACAATGATTATGTATATGCTCTTGGCTCAAACAATAGAAAGCATACTTCGTGAACGAGCTATTGTCATAAACTGCAGGCTGTCCGTATAAGCGGACAGCCTTTTAAAGTACAGGAAAATGCATCAGATCACATAAACATTCCGCTAGGGGAAGAACTGCAATATTAGGATTACACTATGGTAAACATAGGAAATTATTAATCAACTGCTATTAAATCGTTAGAGTGGTTGAAACGGTGTATAATATGCTATAGAATGAGAGAAATGATTAATTTGGTAATATTGAACGACATTAGGGGGATCATAATGAAAATCTTACTGGTAGAAGATGACAATACCATTGCGTTGGGGCTGGAATATGCTCTTAAGCAAGAGGGGTATGAGGTGCTATTGTGTCAGGATGTTGCATCAGGGTCGAGGGCATTAAAGGAACAGAAGGTGGATCTTTGCCTATTTGATTTGACACTGCCCGATGGCAGTGGTTATGAGCTTTGTAAGCTGGCAAGGGAGCGATGGGATATACCAGTCATTATTCTTACAGCTTGTGATGAGGAAGTCAATGTGGTAATGGGGTTGGAGTTAGGAGCAGATGACTATATTACGAAGCCCTTCCGTGTTCGTGAGCTACAGGCAAGGATTAAGACAGTGCTTCGCAGATATCAGAAGGAGAATAGCGCAAAGCATATCATAGAATTGGATTCCATCCGGATCAATACGATGGATGCTAAGGTATATAAAAATGGGCAGGAGGTGATCCTGACTGCTTTGGAATATAGGCTACTACTGACCTTTGCGAATAACGAAGGTCAGGTGCTTACGAGGAATCAGCTATTGGGGGGTATCTGGGATGTTGCAGGTGATTTTGTGAATGATAATACCTTAACGGTATATATTAAACGTTTGCGAGACAAGCTGGAGGAGGATCCTCAAAACCCGACTATCATTAAGACAATAAGAGGACTCGGTTATAAGATTTAGGATGCTTTAGGAAGTATCAGGAGGGCGTGCTAGTAATGCTTTCGCACAGAAGGAGGATAAAATGCTGCGCAATAAAGCGTATTGCCATATGCTATTTCTACTTTTAGGGATTACAATATTGGGAACCGGAATTGGTTTTCTCATTGATCCGATCATGGGTACCGGGATCGGTTTGACCTCGGCGCTGTTAACCCTGATTTCTTTATGGATGACGAGGCAAAGATATTCGGATATCAAGGAGCTATCCGGATATCTTCGTCGTATCTATAGCGGTGATTATAGCTTGGATTTACGGGATAGTGTTGAGGGTGAGCTTAGTATTTTAAAGAATGAGATCTATAAGGTGACACTGATTTTATCCAAGCAGGCGGATCAGCTTCAAGGGGAGAAGGAGCAGCTGGCCAATGCAATCTCAGATATCTCCCATCAGTTGAAGACCCCTTTGACCTCCATGACAGTGCTGGCAGATGTCCTAAGCAGTGAGGGGCTGGAGCCAGAGAAGCGAAAAGAGTTCACAAAGACCCTGGATGCTCAGCTGAAGCGAATGGAATGGCTATTGACCTCTTTACTGAAATTGTCGAAGATGGATGCTGGAACAATTAGATTCAAGAAGGATAAGGTAACCGCTGCCGAATTGATTGATAAGGCATTAAAGCCGTTGCTCATTGTGATGGAGCTAAAGGATCAAAAGCTTATCATTGAGGATATAGGAAAAGTAACCTTCTTGGGTGATTGCAATTGGTCGGCAGAAGCACTGATTAATATATTGAAGAACTGTATAGAGCATACCCCGGAAGGTGGTACGATTATGATACAGACCGAAGATAATCCCATCTATACAGGAATTATCATAACGGATAACGGCAAAGGAATTGCAAAGGAGGACCTGCCCTATATCTTCAAGCGGTTCTATAAAGGAAAGAATGCAGGTGAAGATAGTGTGGGAATCGGACTGGCCATGGCAAAAAGTATAATTGAAAATCAGAACGGAGATATATCTGTAACCAGTCGACCCTTCGAAGAGACCCGGTTTGTAATAAAGTTCTATAAGCAGGTAATTTAGTAAATTCGATAAACCAGTTTATGTATCTTACATTGTGCCAATAGCGTTCTCGACACCTTGGGGACACAACATTATTCCAATCCTACATACCTCAGGGTATGAATTGCTTTAATCATACACAAATGTGACAAAACTGTAATATTACAGTCACCGGATAGTCATGTCGTTAGGATAGACTTAGGTCATACAAATAATAGTGGAACTGGCTAAGCGCGACTTTGTGCTTTGAAGTTATGAATGCCAGAGAGAATATGGAGGTTATGATGGAAATATTAAAGGTCGAACATTTATCCAAACAATATGGTACCGGTGAGACATCAGTGAAGGCTCTGGACGATGTAAGCTTTGGCATCGAAAAAGGGGAGTTTGTTGCTATTATTGGTCCGTCCGGTTCCGGTAAATCAACTCTGCTTCATATGCTGGGCGGAGTGGATCGACCCACCGATGGGAAGGTATATGTTGATAATACGGATATATACCAGTTGAATGAGACGCAGCTTGCAATTTTTAGACGCAGACAGATCGGGCTCGTTTATCAGTTCTATAATTTGATACCGGTACTTAGTGTAGAAGAGAATATCACACTTCCCTTACTCTTGGATGAACATAAGGTGGATGGCAAACAGCTTAAGAATATAGTGAAGGCGTTAAATCTTGAAAATCGTTTGGAGCACCTGCCAAATCAACTCTCCGGAGGACAGCAGCAGCGTGTATCCATAGGCCGTGCTCTGATTAATAATCCGGCGATTATGCTGGCCGATGAGCCTACCGGTAACCTGGATAGTAAGAACAGCGGTGAGATAATCGAGCTATTAAAGATGTTCAATCGAACCTATAAGCAGACCTTATTGATTATTACCCATGATGAACGAATCGCTTTACAAGCAGACCGAATTATTGCGATTGAGGATGGACGAATCATGAAAAACGAGGTGACCCGTCCATGAATATTGTAAATAAATTAACCCTGCGTCAGCTGATGCTGAACAAGAAACGAACCCTGGTGACCATTATCGGTACCATAATCTCTGCGGCTATGATCACAGCGGTTGCTACCTTAGGCTTATCCTTTGTCGATATCATGATTAGGGAGTGTATCCATGAGAATGGAGAATGGCATGCCAAATTCCTTGATGTGAATCTGGAGCAGCTAGATACCGTACAATCCGATTCCAGAATCAAAGCGTCAATGCTACGAAGAGATCTTGGATATTCCTATCTGGAGGGTAGCGATAACATTAATAAGCCATATCTTTATGTAATGGAGTATGATAAGGCCAGTTTTGAGAACGTTCCGATTAATATAATCGAGGGAAGGCTACCGGAGAATTCCAAGGAACTGGTAATATCGGAGGCCATCATTACGAATGCTAGAGTAGATTATAAGCTTGGAGATATAATGAAGCTTAGGATAGGAGATAGAGTTTCTACTTCTGAGGCCGTGAGCGAGGAGCTTGGGCAGGCTCAAGGACTCATATGGGATGGAGATATGGTAGCCGAACATCTTACAGAGAGGCTCTCTAAGGAATATACCATCGTGGGTATCATAAGGAGACCGAATTGGGAATACACCTGGGCTCCGGGTTATACAGTAATCTCTTATCTGGATGAGAATGGATTAATGTCATCTGAGCGGTTTGATGTATCGGTAATCTTTGACAAAGTCAATAATAAGCTTTTCGATCAAGCAAAAGAAATTCTACCGGATAATGCAATCCAATATAACAATGAATTACTGCGGTACATGGGAGTAATTGCCGATGACTCCGTAAGAAAAATGCTATATACCTTATCTGCCATCATTATGATTATTATCGTCATTGGTTCTGTGGCACTGATATATAATGCCTTTGCGATCTCAGTGGCAGAACGTTCTAGATATCTGGGTATGCTTGCAAGTGTTGGAGCCACCAGACGTCAGAAGAGAAATTCCGTATTTTTTGAAGGTGCTGTCATAGGCCTGGTAAGTATACCAATTGGTATTGCCTCCGGTTATCTTGGTTTAGGAATAACCTATATCTTTATTAATCCATTAATAAAAGGAGCAATGGGTTTTACAGGTGGATTTTTGCTAAAGGTATATCCGTCCTCTCTGGTTGCCTCTCTTGTAATATCAGCTCTCACGATATTGATATCAACCTATATACCGGCTAGGAAAGCATCGAGAATCACAGCGATTGATGCAATTCGTCAGTCAACAGAGGTGAAAATCAAGAAAAGGCAGGTGAAGACCTCAAGACTTACGCGTGCTCTCTTTGGTATTGAAGGTGATCTGGGGCTGAAGAATCTGAAGAGGAATCGAGGTAGATATAAGGCTACAATTTTCTCTTTGATCATAAGTATGATGCTGTTTTTGGTTGTGACCCAGTTCACTCAAATGATCCGACAATCCTACGCGGTGACACAGGATGGTATCAATTTTGATATCACAGCGACGGTCAATGGTACGACTCAGGAGAGAAACGATGTTGTGAGTAAGATTACATCCCTTGATTCTATAACGGATTATTCCCGTTTGGATAGCATTGATGCCAGTACCTGGCTTGGAGCAACCGAAGTAGCCGATTATCTAAAACCAGAAGGAGAGATCGGGGGTGAGGCTGGAAAATACAATTATCAGATTATTGTAAATGCGTTGGAGGATGAAGCACTAAAGGAATATTCGAAAGAGATTGGTTTTGATTACGAGCTTTTTGGAAAGACCGATATTCCGTCTGCAATTGTGATCGATCAGGTGACCTTTAAGGATGCTGCAGCCGATAAATATGTACTGACGAAGGTGGTTAAGACAGAGGTTAGTAAGGAATATGACTTGTATCTTCCGATTGAAAATGATGAAATAGAACTTGGTAAGGTTAAGGTTGCCGGTACGACGGACCAGCTGCCGATGGGGATTATGTCCTCGGGAGGTGGAGCGGCATTTCATATTATCATCTCAAAGCATGACTTTGACGCCATGATTAATAAAGGTGGCGATATCGCACAGGAGATGACAAATACAAATGTATTCTTCAACAGTAGCAAGCCTCTTAAGCTTCAGGAAGCGATGGAAAAGGTGCAAGAAGACGTTGGCGTGAGTAAGCTAAGCTTATATAATCTATTTCTCTATCGTCAACGGGAGGAGCAGATGATGCTTCTAATCAATGTATTTACCTACGCATTCTTAATCCTGATTACTGCAATCTGTATCGCGAATATCATCAATACCATTTCCACTAGCATTGCTCTTCGGAAAAGAGAATTCGCAATGCTGAAATCCGTTGGCATCACACCAAAGAGCTTTCGTCGTATGTTGAATTACGAAAGTATCTTTTATGGATTGAAGGCATTGATCTATGGATTGCCGATCAGTATTGCTGTCATATATCTTATTTACAAAGTACTGATGGATAGCTTTGAATTCGCATTTATTCTTCCGCTTACCAGCATCGGTATCGTGATCATATCGGTATTTCTGATTGTTGGGATTGCGATGCTTTATTCCAGCCATAAGGTAAGGAAGGAAAATATAATCGATGCATTAAGGCAGGAGATCATTTAGTCGTATTGCCGTAAGAGAACCAGGAGCTCAGCTGTACAGGAACGATAGTTCCTTGTACGGTTGAGCTCCTTCATTCAATATAAGCTGAGAAAGCGGTTAGCTATTTATGGGATGATAACCAATAAAAAAATTAGTATTTTACTGTATTAAATTGCTCCACAAGGGTAGCTGTGTTATAATTTGTCTAGAAATACAATAAATAATGCACAGGAGATTCTATGAGTATTAAACAGAGAGAGCAGGTAATACCAATCATTTCAAACCGTATGAAATACAGTATATTCACGATTTATTCACTGTTATTTGTTGCCTTCGGCTTGATTATGGATACACCAAAGGCAATTCTGCAAGGACTTTACCGGATTGTAATAGAACCGGATTTTCTGATAACCGACTATATTGAAATTGGTGGTATCGGCGCTTCTTTTGTCAATTCAGGCGTCATTATGCTGGTTACATTAGCAATTTTGTATCTGTTGAGGATCGAAATCAGTGGGAATTCCATCGCAGCCATCTATCTGATGGGCGGCTTTGCTCTATTTGGTAAGAACATTTTTAATATCTGGCTCATCATTTTTGGCGTTATAGTCTATGCCGTGGTTAAGAAAGAAAAGCTGTCCCAGCATATCCACACAGCATTCTTTGGAACTAGTCTGGCTCCTATCGTATCTGAGATTTTCTTTGGTTTAGATATCTCATTACCATTTAAAGTCATCTTTGGTATTGTGGCAGGCCTCAGTATTGGATTTTTATTGCCACCCTTATCCGCATCTCTGTTTCACGTTCATAAGGGCTTCAATCTATATAATGTTGGCTTCACTGCAGGTCTTCTCGGTACGATTTATGTATCCATCTTTCGTTCCTATGGTTTTGTATCCTACACTCGGTTAGTCTGGAGTGATGGGAATAATATGCTGTTTGGTATATTTTTGTCATCGATATTAGTTTCTATGTTACTAATTGGTTTTATATTAAACGGGAAAAAGTTCAAACCTATCCTGAGGCTGTTTACCTACTCCGGAGTAGCGAAAAGTGACTTTGTGCTTATGGAGGACTTTGGTACAACACTCTTTAATATGGGTTTGAATGGTTTGGTTGCGATGGGATATGTTCTTATCGTAGGAGGTGCTTTGAACGGGCCTACCATGGGTGGAATTCTGACGGTTATGTGCTTCGGAGCATATGGTAAACACATTAAGAATATCCTGCCAATCTTTTTTGGGGTTTTTATCGGCAGTATCACAAAGATTTGGAATGTTAATGATCCGCATATTCTCTTAGCCGCTTTATTCGGAACGGGTTTAGCCCCGATCGGTGGACATTACGGATGGATTTATGGCGTAATCGCTGGATTTATCAATTCTTCAGTCGTGTTGAATTCCGGCATTCTGCATGGTGGAATGAATCTGTACAATACAGGATTTTCGGCCGGGATTGTTGCAGCTGTCATGCTTCCGGTAATCGAAGTGTTCCGTAGGAAGAAAGAGAAATCTTAAATGCTCTTGCAAATGAGAGTAATTTTCGTTATGATAAATGTAGCAGTGAATTCCGCACACGTATTCCATAATAATTCGCTCGGTTTTATAGGCGCATCTTACGTAGCGGAGAGTTTATATGAAAACATTGAATTGGAAGAGAGGTTATCTATATGCTGCAGGATGAATATATCAACTTTACGATTGAAAAACAAAAGCATATTGCACTCATTGCTCATGATAGTAAGAAGAAAGAGTTAGTGGAATGGGTAGAGGCGAATAAAGACATTTTAAAGAATCACTTTTTATGTGGAACAGGTACGACAGCAAGAATGATTGCAGATAAGACGGAGCTCCCGGTAAAGGCTTATAATAGCGGTCCTCTTGGCGGCGATCAGCAGATTGGATCAAGAATTGTGGAAGGAAATATTGATTTTGTTATCTTCTTTTGGGATCCCCTGGAATCGCAGCCCCATGATCCTGATGTGAAGGCACTGCTTCGTATTGCAGCTGTTTATGATATTCCAGTGGCGAATAATAGAGCCACTGCAGATTTTATGATTACCTCAAGGTATATGAATGAGGAATATGAGCGTCAAGTACTTAACTATAATGCGATTATCCAACGCCGTATTAAGGAGTTAGGTAAATAAACCTAAAGCTTTCGTATGGTTATATAAAAGCCACAGACTGTAGCATTTGCAAAAGCAAAGCAATCGGTCTGTGGCTTTAATCTTGAAAAAAAACTTATTCGGTTTTTTTGATAAGCGAAAACTCTTATTCCTTCGAATTCTCGGTCATGATATCGATGAAGTACTTTGCAGCATCTGAGAGAGGGATATCCGTGTTGTATGCAGCAACCAGCATACGGGAGGGAATTTCCGTAGTGGTGTGAATGACAGCCAGGTCACTAAGCTCCTTCACACAAAAATCAGGGATAAAGGCGATGCCTAAACCAATCTTTGCCAGGTCTATCAGGAGATCGTTACTGCTAAGCTCGATAGCTGGTACTAGATCTAAGGAATTCTCTAGGAATAGGTTGTGTAGGAACATACTTGTTGTAGAACGTTTATCCAGCATCAGAATCGGATTTTGCTGAAGCTCCTGAAGGCTAATGGGACGATCGGTTAAGGGGAAAGCATTGGGATTTGCGATAAAAATATCCCGAAATTCCTTGACCGGAAGGATTTGCATCAGATTATTTAAGCCGGGGTTGGGAGAGTTAGTTACAATTACATCGACATCATTGCGTTCCAAAAGCTTTGCACATTGCAAGGAAGTAGCGTTGGTTACCTTAATATGAATGCCCGGATATCTCTTATGAAAATTGTTAAGATAAGGTACAAGATAATAACGACAGATCGTATCACTGGCACCGATTCTTAACTGCACACCACTTTTTGGATCTGCGCAGAGCTGATTTTCACCTCTACTGATCAGATTAATTGCAGGTTCGATATGCTTAAGTAATAACTCGCCTTCCTTCGTTAGGGCAACACGCTTTGTGCTACGGATGAATAGCGTCTGATTCAAACGCTTCTCCAGAGTCTTGATTGACTGGCTGACAGCAGACTGAGAGATAAATAGGGTTTCTGCTGCTTCCGAAAAGCTTAAGCTTTTTGCTACATGATAAAAAACCTTATACAATTCATAATTGATATCCATGTGCTTCTCCTTTTCTCTGTGATTTATATATTATAATGATATTATTTGCTTGAAATAAGTGACTCTGCGGAGCAGTTCAAAGGAGATGCCAATTAGCAGAAATACCACCGTATTCATTAACAAATTGGCATTCGCCTTCGAAGTATGAAAGTACAAATGGATAACGCTAAGTATGGCACCCAAAAACATAAGGGGAGAAGACAGCATGCAGGCTAGTTGATTTTCATCCATCGTGGCCGTCTTTTCCTTTATATTTTAATAGATTCGATTAAAAATAAACAATCTCTATCTATTAGTTAGCCTAATAAAAAGATTAACATTTATTAATTTTGATTATAAGACATGTTATGCTATAATGCAAGAGATTGATAAAGTAAAAGGTATAAAACGATGGGACCCAAATTACCGGATTTTCAGTAGAATGGAGATTTGTATGAATAGTGTAAAAAGAATTTATGTAGAAAAGAAACCCCAGTATGCGGTAAGAGCAATGGAATTAAGAACCGAGCTTCGTAGCTATTTGGGAATGAACGGCATAGATGAAGTAAGGGTTTTAATTCGCTATGATATAGAGAATATTAGTGACGCGACCTATAAGAAAGCACTGGGTACGGTCTTCTCGGAGCCACCTCTGGATTTACTGTATGAGGAGAAGTTTGAGGCGGATGAAAAGGATCGCATCTTTACGGTAGAGTATCTTCCCGGACAATTTGACCAGAGAGCGGATTCAGCGGAACAGTGTGTCAAGCTTCTCGATGAGAAGGAGGAGCCTGTTATTCGATCTGCTACCACCTATATCTTAAGAGGTAATATCACCGAAGACGAGTTTGAACATATCAAAAGCTATTGCATAAACCCAGTGGATTCTCGTGAGGCGGGAGAGAGTAAGTCCAAGACTTTGGTGACTGAATTTGAGGAGCCGGAAGAAGTAGCAATCCTAGAGAGATTTACAGACCTTACGGAGGGAGAATTGAAACAGCTTTATGAATCCTTGAATTTAGCTATGACAATTCAGGATTTTAAGCATATCCAGTATTATTTTAAGCAGGAAGAGAAGCGTGACCCAGCTATGACAGAGATCAGGGTACTGGATACCTATTGGTCAGATCATTGTCGCCATACCACCTTCTTAACGGAACTTAAGGATATACAGATAGAAGATGGCTATTATTCACAGCCAATTTATGCAGCATATCAGAGCTATCTGGGCGAGAGGGAGAAGTTATATGCCGGAAGAGATGATAAATATGTCTCTCTGATGGATATTGCTTTGCTTGCCATGAAGAAGCTAAAAGCGGATGGGAAGTTGGCAGATATGGAGGAATCGGATGAGATTAATGCCTGTTCCATTATCGTACCGGTGGTGATTGACGGAAAGACGGAGGAGTGGCTGGTGTTCTTTAAGAATGAGACGCATAACCATCCTACTGAGATAGAGCCCTTCGGTGGTGCAGCCACCTGTCTGGGAGGAGCAATCCGCGACCCCTTATCAGGAAGAGGATATGTATATCAGGCTATGCGTGTTACTGGTGCAGCAGACCCGACCGTTTCGATAAGAGATACCTTAAAAGGGAAACTTGCACAGAGAAAGATTTGTACCGGCGCAGCAGCAGGTTATAGCTCCTATGGCAACCAGATCGGACTTGCGACCGGTTTAGTTGATGAAGTATATCATCCAAACTATGTGGCAAAGAGATTGGAGATTGGTGCAGTAATGGGTGCAGCCCCCAGAAAGAATGTTATCCGTGAGACCTCGGACCCTGGTGACGTAATCATTCTGATGGGTGGAAGAACCGGACGTGACGGTTGTGGTGGTGCAACCGGATCCTCCAAGAGCCATACAACAGAGTCTATTGCTACCTGTGGAGCTGAGGTTCAGAAAGGGAATGCGCCTACCGAACGTAAGCTTCAGAGATTGTTCCGTAGAGAAGAGGTAAGCCGCTTAATAAAGAAGTGTAATGATTTTGGTGCCGGAGGTGTATCCGTTGCAATCGGTGAGTTGGCCGAAGGACTTTGTATTGACCTTGACCAGGTTCCAAAGAAATATGCAGGCTTAAACGGTACCGAATTGGCAATCTCCGAATCCCAGGAGAGAATGGCGATTGTAGTGGATCCAAAGGATGTAGATGCGATGCTAAAGTTTGCAGAAGAGGAAAATCTGGAAGCTGTAGTCGTTGCGATAGTCACCGAGTCACCAAGGCTGGTCATGAACTGGAGAGGAAAGGAGATTGTCAATATCTCCAGAGCCTTTCTGGATACCAACGGTGCTCACCAGGAGGCAACTGCTTATGTAAGTGTGCCCTGCAGGGAAGATAGTTACTTGGAGAAAGGATCGGTAGACCTCAATAAGGATATCAAGGACATCTGGCTTGAAAACCTTTCATCGTTAAATGTCTGCTCTAAGAAGGGATTGGTTGAGATGTTCGACAGCTCAATCGGTGCAGGAACCGTAACAATGCCTTACGGCGGCAAGTATCAGCTGTCTCCAATTCAGACGATGACAGCAAAGATTCCTGTACTGAATGGAAGCTGTGATACGGTATCCATGATGAGCTATGGCTTCGACCCGTACCTGTCCAGCTGGTCACCATTCCATGGTTCTGTCTATGCAGTTTTATCCTCCGTTGCGAAGATCGTGGCAG
Source organism: Bacillota bacterium (assembly GCA_023436225.1). Classification (GTDB taxonomy): domain Bacteria; phylum Bacillota; class Clostridia; order Lachnospirales; family Lachnospiraceae; genus Mobilitalea. The sequence continues at coordinate 12,694 of JAEZKA010000012.1, read as the reverse complement.
CAGGCGGTGATCATACAAAGATTCGCTTTACCTTTCAGGAGTTCTTCCGTAAGCTGGGAAATGACCCGAAGCGATGGGGAGAGCCTTTAGTGGCATTGTTTGGAGCCTATGATGCACAAGTGAAGCTGGGGCTTCCTTCCATTGGTGGAAAGGATAGTATGTCGGGCAGCTTCAATGATATTGATGTCCCCCCGACTCTTGTATCCTTTGCCGTTGATATTGCGACGACTGCGGATATCATTACAACAGAGCTGAAAAAGCCGGGGAATGTGCTGGTGAAGTTCGGTATTCGAAGGGATGATTACGATCTTCCGGATTATATACAGGTAGCAGCACTCTATACCACACTTACCAAGCTGATGAGAGCTGGCAAGGTATTCTCTGCCTATGCAGTGGGTTATGGAGGCATCGCTGAAGCTGTCAGTAAGATGGCCTTTGGAAATAAGCTGGGTGTAAAACTAGAGGATAAGCTTACCAAGAAAGAGATATTCCTTCCTGCTTATGGAGATATCCTTGCAGAATTATCGATTGAGGACGTGAATACCTTAAGGGATTACGGTTTTACTGAGGGAGAGTATAAAGTAATCGGAACAATTACGGAGGACGGCGTATTTGGTCTGATGAATACGAAGATTACGGTGGAGGAAGCACTGACTGCATGGACGAATACCCTGGAGACGGTATATCCTACTAACTCCAGGATAGAGGAGCAGCAGCTTAAGACGAAGCTGTATGATGCGAAGAAGATTTATGTATCGAAAAATAGGATTGCAAAGCCAAAGGTATTTATTCCAGTATTTCCTGGTACAAATTGTGAGTACGATTCCTTACGAGCATTTGAATTAGCAGGTGCAAAGGTGGAAACTATTGTATTCAAGAATTTGTCGGCGGATAACATCATTCAATCTGTGGATGCTTTTGCAGAGGGGATTAGGGGGGCACAGATTCTGATGTTCCCAGGTGGCTTCTCCGCTGGGGATGAACCTGACGGTTCAGGAAAGTTTATTGCAACGGCATTCCGGAACGATAAGATAAAGGATGTTGTAAGTGATTTACTAAATGTGCGTGATGGCTTGGTGCTCGGTATCTGTAATGGATTTCAGGCATTGATTAAATTGGGCTTGGTACCTTATGGGGAGATTACCCCTTTGAGGGAGGATACTCCGACTCTGGCGATGAATCGCATTGGACGTCATATCTCCAAGTCGGTATACACAAAAGTAGTTACCAATAAATCTCCATGGTTAATGAAAGCTGAGCTTGGCGGAGTATATTCCATTCCGGCATCCCACGGAGAAGGAAGATTCGTAGCAAGCGAAGAATGGATAAAGAGATTATTTGAGAATGGTCAGGTTGCTACTCAGTACGTGGACTTAATGGGCAATCCTACGATGGAGGAAGATTATAATCCCAACGGATCCTATTATGCAATCGAAGGCATCACCAGCCCGGACGGAAGGGTGCTTGGCAAGATGGCACATTCAGAACGCCGTGGATCTGGAGTTGCAATAAACATTACCGGTAATCAGAATCAATTCATCTTTGAATCCGGTGTGTCATATTTCAAATAGTATATCATTGTTTTCGTCAGTAGCAGTAATTAGATATCACTATCTAATATCGTGCTAATTCTTCTCTTCATATTGTGATATGAAAAGGGAGTTGAAAGTAGTAGGCTTTCAACTCCCTTTTCATGTAAATAAATGTGAGTAAACTAGTCCTATGATTTAATCTGGCAATCATAGGTACTTTTATCCTCACGGAAGCCTTTGAATACCGGTTGTCTAAGTGAGCCTTTATCATTGGGCATATATTGTACTACACAGACCAGTTCGGGCTTAAGCCATATTGCATTCTCGTTACCGGGAGGTAGGATTCGGAAGGGGGATTGTCCTATGGTCTCCAGCTCTTTGAGATCACCGTACTTCACTCCGAAGGTAACATGTCCTTTATAGACTAATTCCAAACCACGATACTGTCCAAGAATTATGCTGGTAATCCCCTTCTCCTTTTGTATATAACCGCATACCACAAAATCCTCGTCCGTGAGGAACTTGAATTTAATCCATTCCTTGGTACGTTTATCTAGATAGTATTTACTGTTACTTTTCTTGGCTACGACACCCTCAAGCTCCTGTTGCTTAGCCAGATCGAAAAGTTCTATACCCTTCTCTGCAATATATCTACTGATAGCAAGCTTGGGGTCTTCATTGATTGTCTCGGATAGAAGAGCTTTGCGCTCCAATAGAGGAAGAGCCAACAGTGATGTATCCTTTCGATATAGAATATCATAGGCGACAAAGCAAGCAGGGTAATTCTCGCTGGAAAGCATAAGCTTGAGTTTGTTGGTGGTTAAAGTCCTTTTCTGAAGCTCAAAGAAATCAGGGACACCATTACGGAGAATAACAAGTTCTCCATCCAAAATGCAGCGCTCCTTAGCAAAGCGATGGAGATTGCTCAGTTCAGGAACCTTAGGCAATAAGCGGTCATTTCGCTTATTGCGGAGCTCAGTTGTAGAATCGAGATAGGCAATACAACGAATTCCATCCAGCTTAAGCTCATAGATCCATTCCGGATCATTAAAGGGAGCCTTCATTTCGGAAATAAGCATTGGTTTAATATTCTTTTCTTCAAACAGATCCATCATGCCGTACCGCTCAGTTGTTGATTAGAGGTCTGATTACTTTGCCCGTTCTGGGACATGGCAAGAGTCTTCTGTAGAGCCTCCATAAGATCGATGACATTATTCGGAGCGTTATTGTCAACCGCTACGATTTCCTCCCCATGTATCTTCTGAAGAATAGCATCTCGGAGGCGTTCCTGATATTCATCCTTGTACGCCGAAGCATCAAATGGACCGGTCATGGAGTTGATTAAACTTTTTGCCATCGTTATCTCGGCTTCGCTTAGCTCGGGTACAACAATCTGTTTGGGTATTGCTACAATTTCATCCTGATAGAACAGTGTCTTCGCTATTAAGCCCTCTGTGGTCGGATATAATACAATTAGGTTCTCCTTAGTACCGATGACCGTTTTAGCCAATGCAACCTTTTGTTCCTGGAGCATGGACGAACGGAGAAGTTCAAAGGCCTTTTCGGCCCCAGCCTCCGGGATGGCATAATAATTTCGCTCATAATAGATTTGGTTGATTTCGGATAGGTTAACAAATTGTATGATATGAATGGTTTTGTCTTTTTTTGTCTTTATCTTTTCCAGTTCCTCTTCGGTCATGATAACATACTTATCTGGTTCATATTCATAGCCTTTTATGATTTCTTCGGTATGAACCTCCTTGTTGCAGCTGGGGCAATATTTTTTGTATTTCACTCGTTCTTTCGTATCCTTGCATAACTGATTGAATTTTACATCATTATCTCTGGTTGTGGTGTACAGACCAACCGGAATATATAGAAGTCCAAGGGAAATCGCTCCTTTATGAGATACACCCATCATTATTTACCACCTTTCATTTTTATATAGTATGTGGATAACCTACTCCAAAAATTCTTGGGTTTTCATCGAAACAAAGCAGCCACAGGCATGATGCATAAACCAGAGGCGACGTCTTTGTACAAAAAAATAGAACCCTCGAGCTAGAGCGAGGGTTCTTAATCAAATGTGGGAGTAGTTGGCTCATTAATAGATTGTAATGTGGGTGTTCGCGATATTCATGCAATAGTCGATTACTGCCATTCCCATTGCAAAGAAGGATAGAACAAAGATCAAGGCAAAAGCAGTTTTGTCATAGATCAGTTTGTCTCCCTGCTGTCTGAAGTTTGCAATCAAAATCTCGCCGCCTAGGAAAATGAAAATAGTAGGCCAAAGCTTGAAAATCAGATCATAGGTGATGCCCAAATTAAATATTCGAAGCAGAAATAGGATACCAAAGATAATCAGCATACCACCTAAGGTAAAGGTGCCGACTCTGTGTGTCTTAGCCATTATAATAACCCCCCTTTGTCTTCCAGAAAGCTCTCCTTTTCGGCTGCATCCAGATCCTGCTTCTTGCCGCGGATCAGATAAATACCAAAGGTGATGATGGCACAGGCTACGAATAACTGAGGTACTAATCGGCCAAAGCGATATAGAACGTTGTACACCAAGTCAGGCACAACTTCATCGATAATATCGATAAAATTATTCCATAGGATGCTGGCACCAATTACGATTAGTGCGATTGCTATAACATTACGGTATTTCCCTTTGATGAGCTGTGCTTTCTCTTTGGCATACTCTGGAAGAAGAATGAAATTATCTTCTATTGCATAGAACTCATCGTCCGGTGTAGAACGGAGATTGTGGGTGTCAAAGAAAGCAAAGAACCATATAATTGGCATAAAAAACATTAAGGGGCCAAGTCCTAGCCAGCTGGATAGGAAGATGGTAAAGAAGAAATATGCCATCAGGCTACTACCGCGTTTCATAAATCCCATATACATCTGACCGGCTCCCGGTAGCAGTGAAAAACAAAAGGTTAAAAAACTACTCTTCTTTCTGATCATGATCAGTTACCTCCATTTTGATGATGTTATTGGAGAAGTCCAATATATTCTTACTAAAGTTATTCATATTATCCCTTATGGTATCTGTTAAGGAAACACTGTCTTCTGTTTTGTTAATTTTAATATTTGTGAATCTCTCTGCGTGGGAGAGATTAGTCTGAAAATTCATGCTGATTATCAATAATGCGATTGCAGCAATCGCAGCGGTACCAACCTTTAAGCTGTAGAGCAGGAGTTGTATTCGTTTCGAGGCTTCTCTTGATTTAATTGCTATCTGAATCTCGGGGCGTTTGGTTGCCTTTAATATATTTTCCTTCATGTCCCTTGGTGCAGGGATAATGTCCGCTGTCATAAAAGCTGTCAATTGATCAGAACAATGATTACAGGAGCAAATATGTTCTAAAAAAGATTGTTTCTCATCCATGGACATGGTCTCTTGTTCGAAAGCGATTAACTCGTCTGTTGTCACATGTGGCTTATTATTCATTAATAATTGCCCCCTTTCGATAGGTCTTCTGTAACATTGCCCGTGCCCGGTAGATCTGGGTCTGGACTGTCTTCAAATTCTTACCGGTATTTTTGGCAATCTCTGCAGCGGAAAGCTCCCGGTAAAAATAATCAAATGCTATTTCTCGATATGGTGATTTTAAGCTGTTACATCGCTCTGATAATTGCCTCTTTACCTCCAGATCAAGGACATTCTCTTCGGGTGAAGGCTCCTTGTCTTTCTGAGCGAGGAAGTATTCATCCTCGGTAGGTATACTATGTCGGTCTGCCCGTTTTATGAAATCAAGGCATTTGTTGGTGGCAATACGGCAAAGCCAAGCTTTTTCATACTGTCTGTCGAAGGTTGGTAGATGCTTATAGGCGGAAAGAAAGGTTTCTTGGGCAAGATCCTCAGCTTCAAAATAATCTTTTACGATTTTATAACAGATAGAGAATATTAAATTCTGATAAGTATCAATCAGATACTCATAATACATCTCGGTATTAATTATTTCCGCCTCCCTTCACCCTTCGATAATAATAACGAGTATTGAACTGAAATGTCTTCAATTCTATTAATATTTTTTATACCAATTTAGCCATTTGGCCTTTACCACCCTTACCAATAAAGGTTACTACCTGATTAAACAGGGTTAAGGATAGTAAAAATAATATTGCAATAATGATAAACTTGAATATTTTCTTCATAAGTCCCTCCTACGATTGCACGCTTTGGAATGCCCAATATGCCTGTTCGATTCATGAAAACGAGGGAGGGGCTGAATTATCTTCAACATTTATAAAAAATTTAGTTACATGGAAGGTTCTCAGCTGTATCATAATATATTATCGTTCATTGAGCAATATAGAGTTTATAGGAGTTTATCTTTTTCTTAGAATTACTACGGCTAACATATGACGGACATCAATACATCTTAAGTAAGTTGAATTTATGAGAAGTGTGTGCTAAATTGGAGGTGATAAATGATGTAAGAATGTATCGGTACGATATAATAAACGAAGCTACTATGGATGCCTTAATATAGTAGAAGCGAGATAATATGCAGGAGGTAAGATTTTATGAAGAAATAGAAGATAATCGGCATAAACCGAGGTTATAGAGAGCGCAAAATAATATATAAGGAAAAGTGATACGATGTATTTAGGTTAATAATAACAATCGGTATAAATATTAGATAACAAAATTAATTCAGATATAGGAGATTAAAAGATGAATACAATGGATTATATAGTTAAAACAATAGAGTCATTAGTGAATATTCCAAGTCCCTCCGGCTATACAAAGGAGATAATGGAGTTTGTAAGGAAAGAAGTGGAGTGTTATGGCTATCCTTGTGAATATAATCAAAAGGGTGGGCTCATCATAGCAGTGCCCGGAAAGGGAGATGAAACCTTAGGCCTATCCGCTCATGTCGATACTTTGGGTGCAATGGTACGTTCTATCGATTCAGACGGTACTTTGAAATTCACCCTAATCGGTGGGTATACCATGCATAGCGTGGAGGGAGCTTATTGTCAGGTACATACAAGGGATGGGAGGACCTATACAGGAACAATTCTAATCAAGAGCTCCTCTGTACATAGTTATGATGATGCAAGAACCATCGAGCGCACGGACCGTAATATGCTGATTCGACTGGATGAGATAGTGAAGTGCAGGGACGACGTACTGGCATTAGGAATTAACAGTGGTGATTACATCAGCTTTGACGCCAAATTCCAGTATACGGATACTGGTTTTGTGAAGTCCAGACATTTGGATGATAAAGCATCGGTGGCAGTACTACTCGGAATGCTGAAGGAGATGTCTGAACAGCAATGTCTGCCGAAAAAGAAGCTACGGATTCTAATCAGTAATTTTGAAGAAGTCGGATATGGCGCAAGCCATCTTCCTTCAGAAATCAATGAATTTATTGCTGTGGATATGGGAGCAATTGGTGATGATTTGAATGGATCTGAGTATACGGTTACAATCTGTGCAAAGGATTCCTCGGGCCCCTATGATTATGAAATGACAAATCATCTGATTGCATTAGCGAAAGAGAATGGAATCGATTATGTTATCGATATCTTCCCGCATTATAGCTCTGACGTATCCAGCGCTCTCCGTGCAGGGAATGATATCCGCGGAGCCTTAATCGGACAGGGTGTTCATGCCTCTCATGGAATGGAACGAACTCATAAGCTAGGGCTTGAAAATACCTTGAGATTACTAAAGGCTTATATTGGAGTATAAAACCAGTCGGCGTTCTGCCTATCTCTATCAAAGTCTGGCTGTGTGATTTTTTGTGCGAAAATGCGAAAATTGTAAAAAAATATACTAAATCGCTGGCAAAATGTGTTGTAATATGCTATAATATGGCTATAAAAGCATGTGTCCTACGGATGCAAATGAATTCAAAAGATGAACAAGCATAAGAACTCTGGAGGAGAAAAATGGCAAAGATTGGTGAAGACTTAGCAAAAAAGTTAAAGACTATTACGAAGGTACAAAAAAGCAAGGGGATTACGGATAACCCGACATCATCTGAGGGAGCAGGGATACCGAAGACAGGAGATAAGCTTCAGAATGGTTACCATAGTGATAGGAAGCAGGATGTTAAGAAGAAGGTCTTAACCGCGAAAGAAAGAGTAAGAGCAGAGAGGAAGGAATTCGTAGAGAACGCTTCTAAGATGAGATTAATCTCAACCCTTAGGTTTAAGCTCATTGCCTCCTTCCTGGTACCTATTATATTTATTATTATTTTAGGAGTGGTATCCTTCTTAAAGGCATCGGAGGGTATTCAAAGCAACTATGAGAAGGCAACAGAAGATTCAATTGTTATGGCCGGTGAATTTTTACGTTTTGGATTCGAATCGGTTGAAGCAACTTCAATACAGTATGCAAATGATGATAAAATAGGCAGGTATTTTTCTAATCTCGATGATAAATTTGAGGCAAACATGAACAGAAAGGCCATCGCATCTTCACTCATGGCCAAGCAGATTACAGATGAATTCATTCAGAATATTTATTTTTTGTCCGATAATGTTACTTCTATCTCGTCCTCTGGTGTGATCTATGACGCAGGAATAGTAGAAGAATTCAGAGCTACGGAGCTTGGTAAAGAATTAGGTCCTTCGGGAATGCTATGGGATGGTGAAGACGCCTTTTTGGATGAAAAGCTCGAAACGGACGGCAGGGAATACTCTATGCGTTTGATCAGAAATATCATCAATCGGGATGCCCTGGTTATCATTGAAACAAAGTCTGATGTAGTGAATGATATCCTAGCTGATTTGAAGTTTGACAAATCCGGTTTTATAGGGCTAGTAACTACGGATGGAAGAGAGATTATCGATTATTCATTAAAGGAAGAGGATCCGAATATTGATGTAGAAGCGTTGAAAGCAGAGAAGGTATTTATCAACGAAGCATTTTATCAGGAAACACTTGCGTCAGAAGATGAAAACGGATTCAAGTATGTAGAATATAAGGGTGATAGCTATTTGTTTATGTTTACTAAAATAGGCCAAACAGGTGCCACTCTCTGTGCATTAATGCCTAAGTCTACCATAACAAGTCAAGCAGATTCCATTAAGAAGATTACAATTATTATTGTTATTATTGCCTGCTTTGCGGCGGTCGTAATTGCAGCCTGGTTGTCTACTGGAATTGATAAGACAATTAGGGGTATCATCAGTAAGCTAAAGTTAGCTGCAAAGGGTGATCTTACCGTTCAGTTCGATTCAAAACGTAAGGATGAGTTTAATATACTAATTAATGAGATACAGACTACCTTTGGTAAGATGAAGGATCTGATTCAGCATGTTAAGACCTTAAGTGGTGAGGTGTCAGAATCAGCATCGAATGTATCAATGACCTCCGAATTATTCCTCAAATCATCAGAAGATATCTCTTCTGCTATGAATGAGATAGAACAAGGGATTAATCAACAAGCTAAGGATGCCGAGGAATGCCTTGCACAGATGGACAGTCTGTCCCAGAAGATAGAGGTTGTGAGTATGAACACAAAGGAAATCGGCCAGATTGCAGCTAGTACCAAGTTAAGTGTCAAGGAAGGTACTGTCATCTCGGAGGAATTGAACCAACAGACGAAGTCAACCATCGAAATTACGACAGACATCATTAAAGACATTGAGAAGCTTTCTGAGAAATCCTCCTCAATTAATAAGATTATTAATGTAATTAATGATATTGCAAATCAGACGAATCTGTTATCATTGAATGCATCCATTGAAGCGGCAAGAGCCGGAGAGCATGGAAAGGGCTTTGCCGTTGTTGCCAGCGAGATTAGAACCCTTGCAGAGCAGTCTAAGGCTTCAGTAAATGATATTAAGAAGATTATCGGTAGTATCCAGGAGGATACGACTACTGCAGTTGAGACAGCACGTAAGGCGGGGAAGGTATTAGCACTTCAGGAAAGCGCAGTTAAGAATACCACTGATTCCTATGCAAACATTAATGGCAGTGTGGAGAGGCTTGTGGTTTCATTAAGCTCTATTACAGATAATGTGGCAAATATTGAAGAGGCACGTGTCAGTACACTCGGTGCAATCGAGAATATATCAGCAGTACTGGAAGAGATTGCAGCTTCCTCAAATAATGTTAATCAGACAGCATCCAACCAGGTTGCTTCGGTTGAGGGGCTGAATAAATCAGCTGTAAACCTTAATACTAATTCCGATAATTTGGTTAATGAGGTAAAGAAATTTACAGTCTAGAAATTGATCTAGTTATATTAATGAAGGAGCGTTTCGGTTATCCGAAACGCTCCTTTTGTAATCAAGTCTAACTATTGTTACAAAAATATCCTTGACATAAGTTGTAGGTGATGTTATAGTGTGCATAACGGGTATATACAATATAACAATTATATGCACGGTGTAGGAGGTAAGAATGAATATACTGATCAGCAATTCCAGTGAGAAACCAATATATGAACAAATCACTTCACAGATGAAGCAATCGATAATTATCGGTGAGCTTGAGGCTGGGAGCTTATTGCCTTCGATGCGTATGCTGGCGAAGGAATTAAGAATAAGTGTGATCACTACCAAAAGAGCCTATGAGGATCTGGAGCGTGATGGTTTCATATATACGGTGATAGGAAAAGGCAGCTTTGTTGCAGAGAAAAACATGGAATTTGTCAGAGAAGAGCAGCTTCGTATTGTGGAGGAACATCTAGGTAAGGCAGTTGCTGGAGCAAAAGCAGGTGGGATCGGTCTGGAGGAAATACAGGAGATTATTAAAATGATTTATGAGGAGGAATAAATATGCCTAATTCTTATTCAGCAGAGAACAATACAGTTGCTGGAGCAGTGTCCCTAAATGAAAAGAATAAGAAAGGAATAAAAGAAGGCGCGCAGGTATCCGATGCATTGGTGATCAAAAACCTGACTAAAAGATATAAGGATTTTACCTTGGATAATGTCAGCTTTTCGGTTCCGAAGGGGTCCATCATGGGCTTTGTAGGAGAGAACGGTGCCGGAAAGACTACAACAATAAAGGCTATTTTAGACCTAATTGGGACGGGTGAAGGAGAGGTAAGTATCCTGGGATACTCTTCTAGAAACCTTCCGACCAATGTGAAGGCAGCCCTAGGAGTAGTATTTGATGGCAGCAGTCTTCATGATAATCTCAATGTAAAAAATATAGATTTTGTCATGAAGAATATTTATAAGAACTGGGAAAGTGGAAAGTTTGCCGGTTATGTTAAGCGGTTTGAATTGCCGGAGAGAAAAAATATCAAGGAGTTCTCTAGAGGTATGAAGATGAAGCTGTCAATTGCAATTGCTTTATCCCATCACTCCAAGCTACTGATTTTAGATGAAGCAACCAGCGGGCTTGACCCCATGGTTCGAGATGAAATTCTTGATATTTTCCTTGAGTTTATTCAGGAGGAGGATCATACCATACTCTTATCCTCCCATATCATAAGTGATATCGAGAAGATTGCAGATTATGTTACCTTTATTCATAAGGGGCGGATTGTATTTAGTGAGAGCAAGGATGATTTGATTTACCAGTATGGTATCATCCGCTGTGGGAGGGATGAAATATCCGCTATCGACCGCAGCTATGTGGTAGGGATGCGTGAGAATAGCTTCGGAGCTGAGATTATAATAAAGAAGAAGGAAGCTTTTATGAGGCAATATCACCATTATACAGTAGACAGAACCTCTATCGAGGAGATTATGCTGTTCATTAGTAGAGGAAGGGAGCTGAACTAAATGACAGGTTTGATATTAAAGGATATTATTAATCTTAAGAAGAATGTAAAGATATTTGCAATTCTAGCTGTTTTGTATGGCTTCATGGCCTTTACTACATCGGATGCAAATTTTTTTAGCAGTATGTTCACGATGCTGATTGCTATACTTACCTTAAGTGTATATTCTTATGATGAACTGGCAAAGTGGGATGTTTATGCATTGACCATGCCCGTATCAAGAGAGGACATCGTCCGTGGAAAATATATCATCATGCTGCTTCTTACCCTTCTGGGTGCCTTGTTAGGTACAGCAATAACGACTGTAATAAAAATAATACAAAAAGATAATCACTTTTTGTCTGGAGTGCAAAGCTCCTTAATTGGGGGAGCAATTGTAATATTGTTTTATTGTATTGCAATGCCTTTTATCACAAAGCTCGGAGTAGAGAAAGCAAGATTGATATTCTTTGCTATTTATTTAATACCTTTTGGTATTATTTACTTTGTTGGTAATGCGGTTAAATCGGGGGATATTATTATTCCTGAGCAACTGATCACTTTCGCTGAGAGGCTGGCGCAGAATGCTGCAATTCTTGGTCTTTTAGTAATATTGTTTGCATTAGTGGTATCGTATACGATCTCGGTAGGAGTCTATCGTAAAAAAGAATTCTAGTTATTCTTCAAGCATTGATTACGAAATCTATCCACAAACTATAACCTTTTGAGTGCAATATTCATAGTATAATGTATGAATTATTGCACTGAAAGGGGTAAACAGCTTGTATAACGATAATTTTAATCTAGATAGAGACAATACGAAACAGCAGGATAATGTACAGAAACAGCAGATGGGTCCCGGAGGATTTCCTCCTACACCGCCAAATATGCCACAACAGTTTAGAAGAGAGGATCAGCCGAGGTCCGCACCACCGGATTTTATACCTGAAGCACCTAGGATGGATCGCCGACAGATGGGAGAGCCAGATGAGCGTGGCAGGACCGGTTTCGGTGCTTTCCCCGGTGATGAAAGGTTTGGAAGACCAGGAGGCGGAAGAGATATACGTAGGGAGATGAGACGATGTTTATTCCGTTTCACTTATATCTGGTTGTTTAACGGAAATGAATTTTGGTTCTTTCCTACCTTTGTTGACGGACAGTTTGTACAGGGCTTTCGCTGGAGAAGAAACCGTTGGGAATTTGATCGGATTAGTCTGAGAAGAATCTTCTTCTTCCGCTGTTTTTAAAACTATTTATTCGTGATGTCAGCATGACTTCAAATTATATTTTATATGGGGATATTAAGTTAAAGGGCTGTCGCACTAATTTGCGGAGCCCTTTTCTTGGTTTGCCCGCCATGGGCGGGCTCTTAAGGGTGAAAGTCCCTAACACACCTAGGTAGTGGGAAGTGTATAGCTGAACAGCAAGGGTGTTAGCCGTGAGGCTAAATCTGAAGGAAGCTGTAGGCAAACC
>JAEZKA010000008.1 GCA_023436225.1 Bacillota bacterium | reverse complement strand
AGCATACCACCTTTCATAAGCTACTATTATTATAACTCTATTAAGGTTGGAATGCATGAATTTACTGTAAAATATTAAATTTTCAAGGTACTATATGTGGGGCTTTAGACCCCGGCATCATGACATTGGTCTTTATATGGAGTGTCCTGATAACCTTTTTGTTTGAGCTTATAAATCTTGCGGTCAAGAATTGACCTCCAAAAGTTATGAAACCATTTTGATTTACCAAACAACAGTACTACCTTCGGGCTTATTATGTAATATATTTTAATGAAACAGCGCCCCCATAAAGAAATAGAAAGATAGCAATCTCTATACCTGCGCAGGATCCAAACCTCCGGACAATTATATGATCCATAAATACATGACGCAATATAGCATCCTGCTGACTTGTTCTCAGTATACGGTTTGAGCACATATTCTTCATGCCAAGCGATATCCCGATTCCAATCAGAATCATATGTCAGCTCTTCCTTTGATAGTAAAATGTTACTATCTTTTATTTCAGTAATTTTAATTGTTCCCTTAAACGGGTACGGTTGATGGTATTTGTAATAAGAATCAGGAGGTGTATTAGCATTACCTCTAATATAGCGTTGGCAAAGTTTATCTGATAATACTAAGCTACCCTTCTCTGGATTAAAGTCGACAATTTCTCTCTCTACTCTTATATTGCCTGCAGGAGGTTCGTAATGAATAATGACACGATTTTTATTAACAAAGATTTTAATATCTTTATCTTCGAGACCGATGTTCTTCTCCTTTAAGTAGTCATATAAGTCATTTAAAGACTTAAATTTTGATCTAACAGTTTTATTAAAGGTTTCTTTTCGTCTTTCGTATTCTTGATGTAATACATTTAATAATGCCTCTAATTCATTGATTTGATTGGGCGTTCCGATTTTCCTTACATTATCAATAGAAGTGCTTTCGTAGTTTAGGTTAATATCGAATTTCTTTTTTTCTATGTCAATTTCGAGTTTTACTAACCCTAACCAACCTTCGCCTTTCTGTGGATATTCCTTAGAAATTCTTTCATAGGTTGATTTTGCCGACTTAAAGTCCCCTAATCTAACATACCCTTCCGCCGCCTCAATAAGCTTCTTAAAGCCATCTTCTTGAATGATTTTGGCCCCATTAAATATGTTGTTATTTGTTACTTGGAAATGCTGTACAGCCTTCTCAACGATGTAAGCAGATCCGCAATAAGGGCATATTGCTGCTTCTTTTTCTGAATCTACTTGCAGTTCTCCACCACAGTTAGTACACTTTGATTGAACTAAAGGCATTTTATTCTCCCCCAATATTCTTATATATTATATTTTATTATAGCAAACATGTTTTATTTTAGTCAAATTTCACCAATAAACCTTTATCGTAATCCCATCCATGAAGGTAATTTCGTATGGATATCGCTTAGGTTACTCCGGTTGCAACTCACGAAAGAAAACAAGAATAGGATTGACATCACAAAGGGTATCAACCGTGTTCTAGTTTTTAATTTCATTTGTAAATACCCCTCTTCATAGTCAATATTTTTTACAAACTTTAACTATCACAATTTATCCCTTTTACTAATATTAAGTGCAAAGTTGCATACTTTACCTTCGCTTTTACATATCCTGTCTTCCTAAAAAGGCCTAAACTATGTTATCATTTTTGCAAACTTTAACTGCTCTGAATCAAAATTGTTAGGCGAGTTGTTAAATCATCTCTACTCCTTTTGCCGACTTAATAGCTCCATCGGTTCCTTTCTTAAATTGCGATTTATCTTATATACCGATATTCCAGTACCCAAGAGGATGATTAGACTTACGGACAACGTACAGATAAGTATAACTACCGGTATGTCTTCTTCCTGATCCCGATCATTGATATCTGTTCTGGTGTCAGATTGATTATCTACCATGCCACTACTATACATCGTACTATAATAAGAATTACTTACACTTTTTCGGGAAATTCCAAGCGAAATGACCCCACCCATAACGCTTCCCGTTACACTTCCCAGTAGAAGAATAACAAAGATTCCTATCAATAGAGAACCCATACATTCTCTTCTTCTCATTCCTAAAGATCGCTCAATTGCAGTACGTTTTATCTGCTTTGTAATGAATATATGACTAAAGAACAGTAATAGAAAGACCACCATGACAAATCCCACAGCGATTAGAGCCATGGACATATTCTTCATATTATCCATTCCGGCTTTTAGTGTGGAGTACCCACGATCATAAAATTTAATATCCAACTGATCATACCCAAGCTTTCCCCACTGCTTCATGAATTCTTCCACCGATCCGTTGGGTATCTGAAAGGACGTGGTATCACTTTTCATTGGACCATAATCTATAATATTATTGATATCGCTGTTTTTGATTGATTTGGATGGAATAATCACCTCATTTTTTGCCAATCCATAGGTCCCATTGTTAGCACCGGAAGCCATGCCATAGATCCCCACAACGGTATACCAACTGTCCTCAAACACGGGATACGCTTCCCCTTTTGCATTTAATGCTGCAATTATACTAATATCAAAGTAACTGCTTGATGCTGTAGCTCGATGATCTGCATAATAGAGCTGTAAATGTATGTCATCCCCCACCCGGAGATGATTATTTTCGGCAAATTTCTGTGAAATCAGGCATACTTTTTCACCATTCTCATACTCACTGTTTGTAATGTCTCGCCCCTGATCGATATAAGCCTCTTTCTCATAAAAAGGCATTAAGAGTATGGTCGCATTGGTTCCACTAACCGGCAGGGCATGTTCAAATTGCTCCATGCTTTTTATATACTCCATAAAACGCTTTCCAATTTCTTCTTTATAGAAATCTTCTGTAACTTCATAATACAGGAAATCTTCTTCCAACGCACTTGGTACAAGTGTTCCATTAGGATAATATTGCCTCGAAAAAATTATAGAATCCGGATGATATTCCGTTACCCAACTATCTCCATTCATTATTGGAATTTCATTAACATAGAGAACATAAGTCTTTCCCTGATAAAGCGGCTTTGGATTAACCAATGATTCATCACATATCTTTATGGTTTGCCCTTCCCTAAGGCTATTTCCGTAAAGAACCCGCGATATCTTTACCGAAATCGGCTGATTTGGAGTACCATTCTCTAACGGAGTGATTTCAATAACGGAACAGGAATATAAGCCCTTTTCTAATTTGTATTCTGGGCTATACGAACCAAAAGACGGACGTTTTTCCGGTTCTTGAATATAGTCCGCACCATTAAAATCAAGAACAGATAACGGAATTAATTCTCCATATACCGCTCTTTGAACGATCTGATATTCTTTATTAAAATAATCCCATATTTCTATTTGCGCAATCGACGTTGCCTTCTGTTCCACGGTGCCGATCGTTGCAAATGACTGCTCGTAGGATTCGATGTTGCGGTTATTCGTTACCCATAAGGAACCACCCAGAGAGAGGAGCATTCCTGCCGCCATAATCAATAAGAAAAACAGAATGGTTTTTAGAGGTGTACGTATCAGCTGTCGAATACTATTCCTAATCATATTCCTCACCTCTTTGCAATTCACCATCCCTCAGCCTTAGAATAACATCGGCTTCTGCGGCTACCATTGGATTATGAGTAATTACAATCACCACATAATTCTCTGTATGAGCCAATTTTTTTAAAAGCTCCACAATCTTCTTTTCATTTTTGCTATCCAAGTTTCCTGTCGGTTCATCCGCCAACAGTATCTTTCCTCCAGACGCCATAGCCCTAGCAATTGCCACCCGCTGCTGTTCCCCGCCGCTCATCATCTGGGGGAATTGGCTCCATATTTTATCCGGAAGTCCTACTTTCTTTAATAGAATTTTCGCCTGATCCCTTGCCTTTTCCTTTTTAACTCCCTTTAATTCCATGGGAAACATGACATTTTCCAATGCCGTGAGTAAGGGGAACAGGTGAAATGCCTGATATACCACCGACGCCTGGTTCTTTCGATAAGCATCGAGGTCTAAGGTTCTCAGATCCTTACCTTCTACATAGATCGTTCCGGAGGTTGGAAGTGCCAGACCTGCTAAAAGGGATAAAAAGGTGCTTTTTCCGCTTCCTGATTCCCCGGTAATGGCGTACATGTTCCTCATCTCAAAGGTATAGCTGATTTGCTTTACTGCTTCTATCTTCTGATATTTTGTACTATAGGTATAGCTTACCTGCTCCGCCCGAATCACTTCCAAATCATTTCCTCCTTACTATTTAATCATTCTGCGAAAGAGCCTCCATAATGTTGCTTCTGCCAATCCTCCCGACAGCAATCGTTACCCCCATCATAAAGCAGATGAAAAATCCAATATTCACAACAAATAGTACTGGTCCATTGTGAGTGATAAGAATCATGGAAAAGGCACTTTGGATTAGGCTCCCACAGAATGCAAGCAGAAGCTGTTCCAGTAAAAACACCATATAGGCGTCTTTGTGCCGAAATCCGATGGATCGCATGATAGAAAAATCCTTCTTCCGGTTATATGCCAGAAGGTAACTTGTAATATATCCAATCATTATCACTATGATCAGAACCATAGGCAGAAATCGTAAAAGTGTTCCCATTCCCTGTTGCAAGCGATTAGCTGCAGTAATAAATACGGAATCCTTTACAGCTAATGCCTCCCCTTTGTCACTATCTCTTGCACTGGAGGACTGAGGCAATAGGCGGAATCCCCTCATTTCTTTCTTAAATTCGTTTAATTTGAGCGGGTCCTGCAGATAAAAGAAAGCCGAATCAGCGGAAAAAGAAATCTCCCTGGAGCGATAAATCTCCCGCACCGCTTCCACCGGTAGCACAATCTCTGTAGGAAGATATCCGCTTTCATCATAAGCGGCGCTCTCCATCGTACCAATTATTTCGAATGAAACCAGGTCCAAAGGTTCTATTTTCAGAGAATATCCATCCTTATGAAAATAATAAAATAAATTCAAATTTACTTTATCTCCTACATCCCATTGCTTTTCTTCCATACATCTCTGACTCACAATACAATATCTATCAGAGGATTTCAGAAAATCAAGGCTTGTCCCCTCTTTCATCGTAATCTGATCCTCGCTAAATCCCTCCACACCTTGAACAGAATTTGCCCCCAATATAGATATATCCAGATTTTCTTTCCAATCATCGATTGAGAAAGCTCCCTCTCCCGCCATAAGTCGAACCGTAAAGACAAGATTGTTCACATGTGAAGACGATTCCAGATGCTGAACCGTTACATCCCTAATATCCAGTCCTGCTATCCTCGACCCATTCAGATTGCTAATCCTGCAATAAATCGGGATCGTATCAGACAGATCAATTAACTGCTTTCGATTACTCTCTATATTACCCCAATATATATTAAGAAGCGAAAGGATAAAGATGCATACGCAAATGGTCAGTATACTTTTGGATTTGCAGCGCCAGATATTACGTAGTGCAGTATGTAAAAGAAACATGGAAAACCTCCTTTCTACTCGCAAATAAAATGAATCTACTTGGAGCAATCTCCGCTATAACATATTATATTTTAAGAAAACGCAGAATTTCTTTGGTAATTCCCTTACAACATTAAGCTAAATTATATTTACATTTTATTACACTGTATGGAATTAGTAAATGTAGTATTTGGAAAAATAAAGCAAGTGCAGGATTTAATATCCTACACTTGCTTTATTTTATGTGAAAGTTGAGTATACTTCCATGTCTATACCTATTTGTAACTCTAGCTACCGTGTACCGAATAACAGCACATCTATTTTTTATATGAATTAATATAGTAATACTTACAATCGATTCTTTGATTATTTAGATAGCAATAATCTACATGGCGTATTCTCTCGATATCAAAGTTATGTAATAAGCTTACTATATCCTCCCGGTCCGCATAAAAGTGTGGTACGTCATATTCCGGGCCTTCTTCTTTGCATAATACCGTATTATCATCTATTTTTGCAAAACCGTATTCACTAAATTCCCAGGAAGCCTTTGAACACAAGGAGGTATACAATTCGCCCCCTGGCTTAAGTACCCGTTCAATCTCACGGATTACTTTCTTTAACCCTTCTGTATCCGTATGTGACATAGAATGATAGGCAAATATACAATCAAAGTAATTATCCTCATAGGGCAACGAGACCATATCCGCAACTCTGGCATCAATCGATAGCTTTTCCTTCTGGGCCCATTCCTTTATATGATTTACTCCATATTCCGCTATATCGATGGCAGATACATCAAAGCCTTGCTTACCAAAAAATATGGAATGCCGTCCTAATCCGGCTCCAATATCCAGAACCTTGCTATACCCCAGCTCCAACCATTTATTCGCCAGATAATAGACATCATCCGTTGGCTTTAACCAAGGTGACTGATTCACTTTTTCCCATTCCCATCCTTTTGAAGCTACCATTGAGACCTCCTCCGAATATGTACTATTGTTACTATGTGCTTCGCAACTTGTTAATATTTTCTAGATAAAATTATATAACATTTATTTACATCAATCAATTGAATTCAACAAAAAACCTCCTAATACAAGGAGGATAATATAAAAAATAACACCGTGTGGCTTTTTTGATACTACACGGTGTTTTATGTAAATCTAATCAATCAGTTTTAGCCAGATTTCCATACTTGTCGTTTCAGAGGAATGGCTTGCATACCTCTCTGCACAGAATACGTCAGTCTGCAGGTTGTGTTTTGGCAACCAGGTATTGTAGACATACTGTTGCGCTTTATAAAGAGCATCCATAACAAGAGCCTCAAAGTTCTCTGCTTCAAAGGAGCATATGACATACTTTCCCAGTGGTAGTTCCCATTGCATAAAACCATTTGGGGCTTCTCCCTGTCCGGACCTTGCACCTGCAAAATAGCTAAAATACCCTTCCTTCAAGCACGGATATGCCACGCCCAGCTCCTCGCTGTCCGCAGAAAGTCCCAGTGTTGCTTCCTTCTGCTCATGTAAGCTCCGCCAAAGGGTATCCAACGGGTCTGCACCGGATTCTGTTCCTAGTCCTTCTACATATTGAACCGGCATGTCTACTTTCATCCCGGTGAAATAGATTGGATCCATAATTTGCTGTCTGTTTATCTCCAGAACAATTCCGTCTGTGATCAACGGCACCCCCTCATCAATCAAAACATAATGGAGCAAAAGCTCCGGTTTTGTCATACGGTTTAAGGTTACCGGATTCTTGCGATATTCATCCGGGGTCATCCCAAAGGTATCCTTAAACGTCCGGGTGAAGTGTTCGTGTGAGGAAAATCCTAGATCTAGTGCGATATCTAGGATACGCTTATCTTTTTGAAGCAAATCTACCGTTGCCTTTGCCATACGGCGGAGCTTTACGTACTCGGCAACCGGTTTTTTGACCAGACGGCTAAACAGTCGCTGATAATAAAAAGGCGACAATGAAGCAATTCCTGCGAGTTCTTCAATATTAATTTCCTCATTCAGATGATTCTCAACATATTCTATAGTCTGCTGAATTTGTTCCCATGCGTGCATGATAGCACCTCCTTCTTCTATAGAATATCATACTAAGGTGGCTCGCCGCTTGATTGTGACTGCCCTTCTATCGATTACGCTCAAATCCCAAATAACGTGTACCTTGAAATGTCAGCTTTCCCGCATCCTGTTCTACGAGTAAGCCAAACTCCGTATCCATTGTTTGAAATTCCATTCGGTCGCCACTGGCTACCTCAAAGGTTACATAATATGTAGTTGATGATGAACTATGGTGCATATTATTTGTTCCTGTGTTATTATGATAATGATGAACATCCGTCCGTTTTGATACAACGGTCGCATCCACCGTAAGAACCGGGGAAGCATTATTTCTTTTCCATTGCTGTGCTCCTTGTATTAAACGTAAAATGATAATACCAAATACTAATACAAAACCAATGAACACGATCACCGGTATAATAGTAAACATGATGCCAAATCCACCAAAGGGTGAAAATCCCATTTTCTTATCCTCCATTAGAATATATATTGCTTTATACGTTACGATCCTTCCGGCTCATTATAAGCATACCAGTCTGACTCCGGCAGACCAAGCTCTCGTAATATGCCATTCAGGTATCCGATGTTATACATGATATGTCTTATTTGTCCAATAATCACATCCGCATAGGTAAACTGTGGTTCATTCTCAAAAACGGATACGCTCAATTTTTCATCATCTAGCTGATCAAAGATCTTCGTAGTTTTTGCTTGAATCACATCAAGATACTCCAACATTTTATCTTGCTCAATGAATAATCCTTCATAACTGGCTGCATACAAGTCAGTGGTATAGGCATCATCAAAAATCATTGTCCGCCACTCATTGTCATCATACTTTTCACGCATCCAGAAATCTATATAATAAACATAATGAAAAACCTGCTGCCAAAATGGCACCTCGTTATAAGAACATGCCCAGATATTCTCTGGACATACTTTTACCAGGACACGCGCCATATGAAAAGTAGAGTTAAACTGATTTCGTAGAGCCTCTGTAATCAATCTTTTCATAATAATTCCTTCCTTTTTAAATATTCTATATACTGTATTATCTGGCTATGACTATTAATAATCCCTGTCTACTGGTTTACCCGAATAACCCAATGATGGCAATAAGAGAAGCGGATAGGAGGGCAGCTACTGTACCTATCGCACATCCTTTTATTGCCCCTATTATGTGGTGCATTGGATTTCGATATTCTTCTGTCATATCTTCCGTACCAGGAATCATTAGCTTTTTACTGTGGCAAAAAATAATTAAATCAAGAACAACTAAGTCGTACATATTTACCGCAAAAAACAATAGGAACACATGGAAGAAAGCTGTTTCAAAAGTTCGTTTCCCCGAAAAATATACGATCACAGTTAAAAGCATCACGATCAGCAATGTGCCCAATATTTTTCGTTTCCAATTCTTGCGTTCAACGGATGCAATAAAATCTTTATACTGTGGTAATTCATAAATACGTTTCTTGATTGCAGTAGGATATGATGCAAATTGGGTCAGTGGATTCCGATATTGTGCAGGCAGAATTAAAATCGTAAATAGGATACAAAGTATTATGCATTGAATAAATAATATCATATATAAAATCTCCTTATTCCAGCTATATTAATTCATATTAGCGAATAATCTATTACCACCGTTTCATGTTCTTATGATGTTTTTCCAGGTATACCTTTTCGATTTCTTCACTCGTAACAGAATAACAAAGCATTACATCATTTAGATACATAAAAACATCACAAATTTCTTCAATAAAATGATTTCGTACTTCTTCATCATCTATGATTTTCTTATCTCCATCCTTTTTGATAATATCTGCTATCTCTCCCGCTTCAATCATCATCCAAAGCAGTTTATCTCTTCCTTTTTCCGGAGATAGCCCACCCCATTGCTCCATATATTTCTCCTGTAATTCCTTTTGTATCGCTTGCATTTCCTTAAAGCCAAAACTACTCATTATTTCCTCTCCTACTCAGTATAATAATAATCGTTATACTGTGAATTTCCTCTCAATTATGTAATTTTCTATAACAGCGCAAAATGGGCACTCTCGATAACTGATTTCATTTGACATAAGCAAAAAGGGTGACCAGCGGGGTCAAACATAACTCTCCAGTTATCAGAAAATTGCTCATCTGCGATTGTTGCTCCACAATGGATTGCATGTTGAACTGCCTTTTCCAAATCATTCACTGCGAAGTCTAAGTGCGCCATTTGCTGCTGAGCTTCAGGCTTTCCAGGCCACACAGGCGGTATATACTCAGGATTGTGTTGAAACAATATACCAGGATATGCTCCCTGATTGGTTCCTGGAGCGTATACGCATGCCCATTCTTCATCGATAGACATTACCTCCCACTTAAGCAGCGCCGCATAAAATTTGGCTAATTCATTTGGATCTTTGCAATCCACCGTAAATGAGTACATTTTGACCTTCAATTCATCATCCATAATATTTATTCCTCCTTAATAATAATCTATCTTCAAAAGTAAACTAGGGTCTCCCAATTTCAACATCATTAATATTGATGTTCATCTCTCTTGCTGTACGATGCTGCATTTTCGGATTAATCTTATATAAAACATCGTCTTTTCGAAATTTTGATCCTGTGCTTCGAAACTCGAATGAAACACCAGCCTTTTCACATTGCTCCCTTATATTCATAATCCAGCGATAATCACACTCCCTCGCATCTCTTCCGGTCTCACCACTGGTTGACACAATGTCTATACCGTGAAGATATGGTGTCAGATTGATATCGCTCAGTAAAGGTCCGCATACAATAAAACGATGCTTTATGGGATAGGAGGTAAACAGCGGCAGCCGATAATCAGCAAGCTCTTGATTTTCAACCGTACACCCGATGGAGACATTATCATATCCTTCACCCCAATCCTCAGGCAAAGATACAGGAAAACGGTGTATTCTTTTCGTAATAAATATGAAATTTAAGTCCGGCCGTTGCTTTATGAAATTCCATGCTTCCATCCGCCATTCGTCGGCCTCAGGAATAAAAAAATCCGTTGTAAAACAGGTATTTACGGTTTTTCCGCCTTCCATTTTGTATTTTGTAATCTTTTTTCGCGGCATATAAACCGTTTCAATTGGTTTATAGAAATCATCTGTTTTAACAACTTCATTTTGGCCACATCGTTTCGAATATGGCCCATAATAATAGCAATTTGTACATCCATCACTTATTTTGTAGCATCCTGTCCATGGTTCCCATATCATGCCTTTTACCTGCTTTCCGTTGTGGGATATGTATGTAATCTATCTACAGCCAAGAATCATCTTTCTGATATCCCTGCCTCATGTTTTAATAAATACTCATGTTCTTCTTTAATAAGAGATTTTATTTCTCTGATGTCATCCGCTGTAATGTCCGGTATTTCAAGCGCAACTGCGCCGCAATGTGATTTACTCTCACCGTCTGGAAAGGTATATGTATAAACATGCGTAGGGGCTGCACCTCGGCAAAAATCGCAGCTATTATACATGCATTTCGCTTCCTTGTAATTTCGTTCAGCAAGCGCTGACCTGACAATTTCAGTGAATTTTTTTGAATACCCTCCACAAGCCGAAAACCTCAAAGCGAAAAATGAGGATTGGTCTTTGTTGATCCTGATACCCATTTTAGCCATCTGCTTATTATGTAAATCGTTTTTAAATATTATATATGATCTTTGTTTATGCGGATTATAGCCGATTTCAGATAAATACTGGATAATCTCTTGATAAACGGGTCGGATTTCATCTCCAAGCCTTGACAGAAACTCGTTTACCAATTCCTCTTGCTTTTTTGTTTTCATTTTATCAGCGTCCTTTCATATAAAATCTTTCTTTTCTATCCCCAAATCTCTAATGATACATAATAACTCCCTCTATTATGTATTATCAATTATTCATTTTTATCTTTATTTTACATTATAATACACGCTTAGTAATATTGCCATAATATTCCTCATATCTTTTATTAATATCCAAAATCAAAATAGAGCTAAAAGCTTGTATATAACAAACCTTTAACTCTATTTTTTGCAAACTTTAACGGCTGGTTAATCATGTAAGCCCTGCCTGTCCCCTTCCAATATAAGCATTTCAAACAGCTTGACATATCATGTACCGGTCTTCCCCATTCGTTGTCATGACAGTCAATACATATGGGGGTATTTCCTGACCAAGAGCATCTTTTTTTCTTTCATAAAGCCAGTCTTCCTATTCCTGATTGCTCTTAATAAAATCCATAATTGCTGCTACTGTTTCCTCTTGCTGTTCTTCTCTCGTAATCGATGCTGTACCATCTCCATCCTGCTCTCCATAGTTACCAAAGTATGCATGATTGCCACCTTCAATCTCAACGATACTTTTTATATTCTGAAGCTTTGTAATATCAAGAACGCCATCGTTACTACCGTAAACCGCAAGAACAGGCATAGAAATATCATCTACAGGGTAAGCTGCCAATAAAATAAGACCTTTTATACTCTCGCTATTGTCACTGGCATAACTGCTTGCCATGGCACCACCTAAGGAGTGACCTCCAATATACCAATTCTTTATATTAGGTAATAGATCAAATATCTTGTCTGCCGCATTAATATTGAATACCGCAAGGTTAAATGGCATATTTACAAGGATACCTGTGATACCTTCTTCAGCAAGTTTTACAAGCAAAGGTGTATAAGCTGTATATTCTACCTTGCCACCAGGGTAGAAAACCAAAGCTGTGCTTCGGTCAATATCATCATCTGGATAAAAAATGGTCCGCTGATCATCACTATCAATACTCACTTGCGATGCTTCTAATTTCTCAATATCCATTGCATTAACTCGGTAGTAATCTAAGGTATATATGTAAAACCCTCCAAATAGTATCCCAACAATTATTATTACTATAATTGCCCCTTTCAATCTTTTCTGTTTCTTTTTCATTGTTCTCCTTAAGAAGTTTATAATATTTGTTCGTAATATCCAAAAATAGCGTATTATATCAGTCATGCATCATGTTAATTTATTCAGTCAGACAAATTGAAAATTAGTAAGTTCTAATTATGCACATTATGTTCAGTCTAAGTAATCTATACAAGTGTTTTTATATATTCTAATAATGGTGAAATATACTCTCGAGAGGATATATTGTATGAAGCTCCGATAGCTTGTTCGCAACCAGATTCTACTGAATTTTTATCCTTTTTATTAGCCAACATTTTAGCAAGTGCTTTCATAATTAATTTGTCGCCTAAATTCATATTCTCATAATTCAGACCTGCTGGCATATAAAAATGTGGGATTACATGCAACTCTTCCTCAGTAAAACTTGCTTTCCACATTGAACTAATAACACCCTCTGCTGCTATGGGTGTCCCTCCAGTTGCAAAAACCACCAATTGAGCATTTTCATTATCTAACAGTAATGCTTTTATTTTTTTCAATCCATCAATTCTTCCTGCATGTATTCGGCTTCCAAAAATAACTAAATTATAAGTAGAAAGAGATACCTTTGAGGCATTGTCATAATTCAAGATATCGAACTTGGTCGCTTCTTGAATCCATTCTGCATATTTTCTCGTAAATCCTGTTTTTGATTTATAAACTATTATAGCTTTCATACTTGCACCTTCCCATTCAATGATAATCGGTAGTTAAGCCAACCCGCTAAATTACTATTTCTCAGTGTCTTATTTAAACAATCTTTGCTTCACATATTATAACAAGCACTAAACTGCTTGCGCAGTGGTTCTCTTGCTCTAGGTAATTCTTTCCTTTTTTACATTTTATCACTTTATTTACATATGGTAAACCTTTAAAATAAGTTTCATATTATTTTAAAGGAGGTCATT
>JAEZKA010000057.1 GCA_023436225.1 Bacillota bacterium | reverse complement strand
CGCCTGCTCTCGCAGCTTCGATGGATGCATTCAATGCAAGCAGGTTGGTTTGAGCGGTAATAGCGTCAATCGTATTAGAGATTGCATCAATCTGCTTCATGCTTTCACTGGTTTCATAAACTAACTCAGAAACTTTAGTGGTGGCGCTCATGGTATTGTCGGATTTCTCTTTCAGATCTTCTACACGATTTAATCCCTGTTTTGTGAGATCGGTTGCGTTATTTGCCAGGTGGCTCATTGCTTTGGTAGATTCGTCAATTAAGTTTAATTGATCCGATAAATCTGAAATACTGGATGCTCCATCCGAAGCATTCTGTGCTTGTTCCGTAGCTCCCTTTGCAACTTCCTCCACAGCTCTTGCTACTTCACTAAGAGAAGAATTTGTCTCCTCCGACATATTGGCAAGTGTTACAGATGTGTCCAAAACAATGTTGGAAGCGTCGCTTACCTCACGGATTAGGCCGGATATGTTTGTTGCCATTTCGTTGAAATGCTGACCCAACAGGTTGAACTCATCCTTTGAGTTAATGGATATGTTCACTGTCAAATCCCCATTGGCAAGACGATCAAAGGCTGCCAGTAACTTCTTTATATTACGTGATATCGGAATACTGAAGAGAATCGCTGCTGCGACTGCTGCAATCAGGGTTATCAAGAATACATTAATAATAGTGGTTCTAATTGTACTGGTATCCTTACTTAACTCGGAATGATTCATGGAAGCAACAACCTTCCAGCCTGTAAGTTCACTGGTACTATAGCTTGAAAATCTACTATCTCCGTTATATACGTATGACGAAAAACCCTCGGAATTGGTTGATATATCCTCCCAATTAGATAGCTTTGTAGCTTCATCCGTACCAATTAAGGATTGATCGGGGTGTGCAATCATTCGTCCACTAGGATCTGTGATATAAATATATCCGCCATCCCCAATTGTAATGTCAGATAAGGATGTTGAAAATGTGGCCAGATCGATATCCATACCTGCAACACCAATGCTATTATTGTCCTTTTGAACGGATGCTACGATAGATATTACCAAATTATTCGTACCAGCGTCGATATAGGGATCCGTTATAATAATTTCTCCAGGATGATTCATCGCTTGAATATACCAATCCCTAGTCTTGTGGTTAAAATCGGCAGGTAGATCTAATTTAGGATCTGTATAAAACATTCCCGTTTCAGTACCAACATAAATATTAATGATAGAAGCATCCGTTTTTTCCATATTGGCAATTAGACCTTTTGCAAATTCAAAATATGTAGCATTATCTGCTTCGACAACATTTGTATCATTTGAAAGTATTTTCATTATGTTTGACATTGCAGCAAAGTAATTATCTAAGCCGCGTGCTACCTCATGCGTTGTTTGTTTGGTAGTAGTCTCAAGCTTTCTCTCTAATACATTCAATGAAGTTAGGTAGGAGCTTGTCCCCGAAATTAGGAGAGGAACTGAACTAATAACAATCAGCATGGTAATAATTTTTGCCTTTAAGGTAGTGAATTTTTGAAAATATTTCTTCATTCGTTGATTAACCCTCCAAAAGTATAGTGTGAATCCCACAATATACTAAAATAGTATCATAGTCAACTTAAATCGACATATTTTGCTTCCAAGAGAAGAACCGGCTCAGACATACCGTCTCCACAACTCGAGTAGCCATTATTGATATCGAGGTTATTGGGAGCATGTACTTGGAATAAATGGAATTATATACTTTCAAGCAGTTTCCTCACCCTCTCATGCTAGGTACGGTTTTAGGAGTTGCTTTTATATTAGGATGGTGTAGGAAGTGGTTTTTTATTGTAAAGGAAAGTTCGTCCTATACAATAAAAAGCACTCCGTGCAGGATGCGCACCTCGCGGAAAGGTATCAATCCGCTCAGGCGCGAAGTGTCAGCAAGCTGGCACTTCGTTCTAGGAAAGAGCTACAATCGAATTAATTAAAAAGTAATAATAAATTTGAATTAATTTGGATTGATAGGATACATTGTTTAGCTTATAATTATGATATCATGTTGTTGATTTATGTAATTAAATCGGAGGAAAGACTTATGCAGTTACCTTATTCTGAAGAATTGAATATCGGTTATCTGAGCAGATTGTTTGATAACACTTCAAACTGTTATAAGTTTTTCTGGTTTCAGGCAATTATTAGAAAGCTTCAAGAGGATAAAATGATAATCCTGTCACAGCATTTGAGCCGTGTGCAGAATCAGGGATACGGTTATTCATATAAGAGATGCAGACAGTGTGGATTTATGACAAGCGAGGATTTTGGGTATTGTCCAAAGTGTGGGATAAGATTTTAAAGGAATAATCATGTGGAATGGAAGATAGAGCAGATTTTTGATTTAGAATATGGCTGTGATGCCGGAAGAGAGTAATTAGCAAATGAAAGCAAGATCAGAGAAAAGTATGGAACTATACGATATCATGATTAGAAGAGGTTATCCAGAAGAGTTCTGTGATGCCATTACTAAGAATCTGAATACAGATTTTACAGCTAAAAGAATGATTGGATATCTGTCACATTATCAGCATCCGCCTCTTGAGGAGATTGCAGATGAGATGCTAGCAATTCTAAGTGATAGGAATCGAATCATGCAGAAGAAACAGTTAGAAAGCTCAAATGTAGCTTGGAACAATTTCATGATACAGGGTTTTGATGAGGATGAAGGATAATTTTCAAGTGATTGAGATTTATAGTTAGATTTATGAATGATAGAGTAATGTTATGAATTCTGGAGAAACGTAAAAAAATACTTTGGTTACGATAGTTTTAAAGATGGCCAAGAGATGGAGCACTCAAAGACAGTAGTGAAGCTGAATTGCGATCTTAACAAGTCAAATGCTTTTGGATGGCTATATCTAATTTTTCTTTCATTGGAGATTTGAGTAGATAGTGTATGAGAAATACACTATCTTTTTGTTGACATATATGTATATATAGTGTATGTTATATAACATGGATTATAAAAGGAGAACTTATGCCGCCAAAGGTTAAAATCAATAAAAAAATGATAATCGATGCTGCTTTCGATATTGTAAAAAATGATGGTATAGAAAAAATGAGCGCCAGAACAATATCAGAAAGATTAAAATGTTCAACTCAACCAATACTTTATCATTTCTCTTCAATAGAAGAGATAAAAAAGTCTGTTTATGAAAAAGCAGATATGTATCATTCAGAGTATATCATGCCGAAGGGAACTGAAAATGTGTCTCCATTAATAGAACTCGGACTTAATTATATTAGATTTGGCTATGAAGAAAAGAAACTTTTTCAGTTTCTTTTTCAAACAAACCAATTTAATGGTTTTAGTCTTGACGAGTTGATAGATAGTGCAGAATTATCTGAAATCCTGCATATGGTTTCTATGGGAACTGGATGTGATGAAGCTAGAGCAAAGGAGTTGTTTTTGAATCTGTTTATAGTAGCGCATGGATATGCAAGTCTACTTGCTAATAATGCGATGGAATATGAAAAAACAAAATGTGAGAAAATCATGGAAAATGTATTCAACAATTTAATGTAGTTTTGACATGACAGTATTTTCAGGAGAAAATGGTTGAAATATTCGAATACGAGCAGCATAGTCGTAGTTGATGCAATAATTCTGTTTTTTTATTGTTAGAAATTAACGACGCAGAGTATTCATATTGCGGTGCCAACTCTTGGCTTAACGCTGAGGGTTTTTCAGCAGTGAAGTTTTAAATAAAAGGGATTGCTATTATTAGAGAGGGGTATTCTTTGATGAAAAAGTTATATGAGAAAAGTGAAATATGGTTTGCTGTGTTGTGGATTATCATCTATGTCGTTGTAATGGGGAAGCTTAGAAATAATTTTGGTGATGCAAGTCCGTATTCTTTTTTAGGATTATTGGTAATTGCAATTACCATAACAATCTTTATTGCAAAAAACAAACTTGGAACAAAATATGGATTAGTTGGCTTAACGGATATGAAGAAATACTTATATTTCATACCATTTGTACTGTTGGTTTCGGTGAACTTATGGTTTGGCTTATCTATGCGTTACGATTTGTTACATCAAATTTATGCAGTTATTACGATGGGCTTGGTTGGTTATGTTGAGGAAGTTATATTCAGAGGGCTTTTGTATAAAGCGATCGAGAAGGACAGCATAAAACAGGCTATTATAATATCTGCAGTGACTTTTGGTACTGGACATATTATGAATTTACTTACAGGTCATGCAACGTTAGATACTTTTTTACAAATTGGGTATGCAATTGCAATAGGTTTCGCATTTGCTATGGTATTCTATAAGAGTGGAAGCTTGATTCCATGCATTATCACACACAGTTTGGTAGATATTACATCGAAATTTTCAGTTGAAAATGTCGATTCCTCGTTTAATGTTTGGAAGTATATTACAGCGTTGTTTATTATTGTGGTGGCAGGAGGATATGCCCTATATCTTCATAAAAAAGTAAGATAATTTCTTAATCCTATTATAGGGGGGAATTCCGATTTGTCGAGATGTCGATTGACATGAAAATTGTTATTTTTGCCGGCTCAAACAACTGAAAATAAAGGATTTTAGTAGGAGTGTTCAGATGTGCACCCCTAGAGATACAATTGTTAAGATGGTATTATTTTTATTTTCTTAACGAACGACATATCGAAACATTTGATGCAACCTATAGGGATGTGGAATTAAAATAAAAGATTTCCATGTATACTTCGGTATTTAAGGATAATGGAGGCATTTGTTATGTTGGATTCAAAAATATTTTATGAAAAGATTGAACGAAACTTTGTTTCTTGGGCACAAACAGTGGAAGATATAAGAGCAGCATTTGTTGTGGGCTCTCGTGCTCGTGAGGATCATCCTGCAGACGAGTGGTCGGATATGGATATTATCTTCTATACCTCAGAACAGAATTATTATCTTTCCAATCAGGAATGGCTTAGCAATTTTGGGGACATCTGTACTTCATTTGTCTCAGAGACAGATGGGGGAGATCCGGAATGTCTTACATTATTTGATGGAGGGTGGCAGGTTGATTTTGTTATTCACACTTTAGATAATTTAAAACATATGGTTAAGAATAAAATAATACCGAATAATTTTTATCGAGGAGTGAAGGTGCTGATTGATAAAGACCATATTGCAAAATATATTATGCCTCAATACAGCAAGGCTCCTCAAGGAAATCCTTTATCCGAGGAAAATTTCTTGCAATCGGTTAATATGTTTTGGTTTATAGCACTATATTCAGCGAAACAGATACTACGAAATGAATTATGGGTGGTAAAAGTCCGAGATGGCAATATGAAACAACTCCTTCTTCAGATGATTGAGTGGCATGAGAAGGCAATAAATGGTACGGAATATGATACATGGCATGCAGGCCGTTTCTTATGTGAATGGGCAAGCGTAGAAACTCAAATAGAGCTACAGAATTCATTTGGTCATTTTGACAAGAATGACAGTTGGAAAGCTCTAATAGCTACAATCACTTTATTTAA
>JAEZKA010000094.1 GCA_023436225.1 Bacillota bacterium | reverse complement strand
ATATTTGAAAAAATATTACTACCAGGAGGAATAACATGATCAAGGTTGAACACATCTCTAAGACCTTCAAGGTCAGCCGGCGCAACGCCGGATTTTCTGAAGCATTCAAGGCTTTGTTCCATAAGCAGTATGAATGCATCAAAGCACTCGATGATATCTCCTTTCAGATTGAGGATGGAGAAATGGTCGGGTATATCGGTCCCAATGGTGCAGGAAAAAGCAGTACGATCAAGGTGTTAAGTGGTATTCTGACACCGGATGGCGGGTATTGCAGCATCAATGAAAGAGTTCCCTGGAAAGATAGAACAGCACATGTGAAGGAGATCGGAGTAGTATTTGGTCAACGTTCCCAGTTATGGTGGGATGTGCCTGTCATTGATTCCTTTGAGCTTCTGAGGGATATTTACAGAATTCCTACACAAACCTACAATAATAATCTTGAGGAATTGGTTACCTTATTGAATCTTTCTGAGATTGTAAGAACACCGGCCAGACAGCTTTCTTTAGGGCAGCGAATGCGCTGCGAGATTGCAGCATCCTTACTCCACAGCCCAAAGATCTTATTTTTGGACGAGCCTACCATTGGTCTTGATGCGGTATCGAAATTAGCTGTCCGAGACTTTATACTGGAACGGAACAGAGTCCATAAAACAACGGTAATTCTTACTACTCATGATATGCAGGATATCGAGACCTTAACGAAGAGGATTATACTGATTGGTAAAGGGAAGATCCTAATGGATGGTAATCTGGAGGATATCCGAAAGCAGTTTGCTACCAATAAGCTACTTACAGTAGAGCACGGTGGAGGTACTATCGTACCTGGTGAAGGTATGCGGGCTGTCTCCGTAAGCAATCAGTTAGCGTTATTCGATATTGATCTATCAAAACTGACGGTGTCCGATGCGATAGCGAGAATATCAACGCAGGTAGAAGTGATTGATCTGTCGGTTGATGGTCCTTCTATCGACGAGGTTGTTGCAAGTCTTTATCATCAATACCAAATATAATACTACTCAGATACCCACTCTTAAGCTTAAGAGAGGGAAATTGTCATGCCCATAAACCCGTTCTGGTAGCAATTGGATACAACGGTAGGGTTTCTTTGTGTGTGCAGGAACTGAGGAGGGGAGTTGATTATCTTGAATAGAGAAGCAGTGGAAAAGTTCTTACCAATAGAATACGTTTCTCTTTTTCGCATTAAATTTATCGCTGGTCTACAATACCGGGCAGCTGCGGCTGCCGGTATTGCTACTCAATTCGTCTGGGGTATCATGAGTTTGCTGCTTTATAAGGCCTTTTATGAGGCGGATCCGAATGCCTTCCCTATGAGCTTTCAGGCATTGTCTTCCTATCTATGGTTACAGCAGGCATTTTTAGCTCTTTTTATGGGATGGTTTTTTGAAAATGATATCTTTCAGACGATAACAGAGGGTGGAATTGCCTATGAGCTTTGTCGGCCTCTGGATATCTACTACATGTGGTTCTACCGGACCATGGCGAACCGGTTGGCTAAGGCAGTCCTTCGATGCATGCCAATTCTGGTCTTTGCTGCATTTTTACCGAAGCCCTATGGTATAAGCCTACCCGACAACATAAGTGCGTTCCTATGGTTCCTTATCACAACTATATTAGGCTTCCTAGTAGTAATCGCTTTCGGCATGCTGGTCTATATAACTACCTTTTTCACCTACTCACCAATGGGTGTCAAGATGGTATCTGTGTCACTGATCGAGTTCTTTTCCGGTGCAGTCATTCCGATTCCCTTCCTTCCGGAGGGAATAAGACAGGTGGTAGAGCTTCTGCCCTTTGCTTCGATGCAGAATATACCGCTTCGTATCTATTCCGGAGATATTACCGGAACGGAGATAATTGCCAGAGTGGCTTTGCAGCTATTTTGGATATTGGTATTAATATGGATTGGAAAGCGGCTAATGAAGCATGCGCTTAAGAGAGTTGTAGTGCAAGGAGGTTAATATGAAAATAAAGGGCAATTTTCATACTCCCAAGTTTGTGCCTGCGTCTTCCTCGGCACAAACTAAATCAAAGGGTAGATATGACAGTTCAAAATCTATGGGTAAAAACTGCGAAGTTTGCCCACCCGTGCAAACTCCTTGTTCTTCCGGGGGTTGTGCCTGCATCTTCCTCGGCACAAACTAATTCAAAGGGTAAGTATGTTTATTGATAGGAGATTTTTATGAGACTTTATATGAAGTTTTTCGGAATCCATCTGAAGGGTGTAATGCAGTATAAACTGTCCTTTCTATTAACTACCATTGGTCAATTTCTGGTGTCCTTTAATGTATTCCTTGGAATATTATTCATGTTTGAACGTTTTCATGAGGTGAAGGGCTTTCGCTTCAGTGAGGTACTATTATGCTTTTCCATCATACTGATGAGCTATTCCCTTGCGGAGATGTTCATGAGAGGGTTTGATCTTTTTGCCTCTACGATCAGTAACGGAGAATTTGATCGGATATTGCTCCGACCAAGAAGTATTATTTTATTAGTGATATCGGGTAAGATTGAATTTACTCGCTTGGGAAGAATGTTACAAGCGATTCTGATGTTATCCTATGGAGTTACCGCTTCAGGGTTAAGCTGGGATATGAGTAAAATCATCACCTTACTTCTGATGATTATCGGGGGAACGGTGATCTTCGGCTGCCTGTTTGTAACTTATGCCAGTATCTGCTTTTTTACTCTGGAAGGACTGGAGTTCATGAACATTCTGACCGATGGTGCCAGGGAATTCGGAAAATATCCAATCGGTATTTATGGTAAGAAGGTACTTCAGTTTTGTACCTTTCTGGTGCCCTATACTCTGTTCCAATATTACCCCTTCCTTTTTCTGATTGGGAGAGTCCATTCCTGGCAGTATATGTTCCTGCCGATTTTGGGATGTCTATTTCTAATCCCCAGCTATCTGTTATGGAGATGCGGAGTAAGACATTATAAATCTACTGGATCCTAGTGTGATTATTTATAAGGAGGCTATCATGCAAGAAGTAACAAAAAATCAAGAAGCAGCGAATCCGGAGAGCCAAAGCCGTTCCTCCAGCCTGGAACGAAGGCTGGAGGAACAACATCTGGATGACTGCCTTAAAGCAATACAACAAAATATTGACAAGTATCTGCAGGAGTTTAAGGACCTTGCAGCAGAGACAAAGGAATTATATGATAACTATCGGTCAGATAATCCTGAGCTCCATAACGATTTGGTCATTGGACTTGACATGAAATCACAGGTTGAACGGACACTGAAGAAGAATATACTTGCTTTGAAAAAGCCCTACTTTGGACGTATTGATTATAGAGAGGAGGGAGATAAAGGCAGCTATAGCCTGTATCTGGGGAAGAATGGGGTTCGCAAAAACATTACAGAGAGTTTGATTGTTGACTGGAGAGCGCCGATATCCAGTGTGTATTATGAAAGTGATATCGGTAAAAGCTCTTATGCAACTCCCATGGAAGACCGGATTGAGATAGAGCTTTTCCTCAAGAGAACCTATGAGATAGAGAACAGCAAGCTGATTGATTTCTATGATTCGGATGTCGTTGCAAATGATGAATTCCTTACAAAATACCTGAGTAAGAACAAAGAGGTGGTTCTTGGTGAAATTATTGCGACGATACAGAAGGAGCAGAATGAAATCATCCGCGATGTTCCCTGGCACAATGTCATCGTTCAAGGAGTAGCGGGCAGCGGTAAGACAACGGTGGCAATGCATCGAATTTCCTATATTCTTTATAATTATAAAGAGAAATTCCGATCGGATGAATTCTTCATCATAGGCAGCAATAAGATGCTTCTCAATTATATCACAGGAGTATTACCCAATTTGGATGTCTATAATGTGAATCAGATGACAATGGAGGATTTCCTGATTGATTTATTGGATAAGGATTTTGATTATAAAAAAGGGAAATATACACTGACCAACAGCTTCTTAAAGCTGAATAAGCAATTGTCATCACAGGAAGCCTCACTTCTAAAGCAATTCAAAGGCTCCATTCATTTCATCAATGCTTTGATTGCGTACATGAAGCAGTATGAGATAGAAACAATCAATACCGCTTCTGTTCAAATGAATCGACGGGTGGTTTATTCGAAGGAGGAGATTCTATATTTTCTTAATTTTTTTGAGGAACTACCGTTACAGGAAAAGATTGATCTATTAAATAAGCGCCTTACCTACAAGCTGAAATCCATTGGAGAAGAAGCAGAGCTTCGTAAGGAGGATTTACAGGCAGAGGTAAATCGATATAAGAATTATTTTGGTGTCAGAAATAAAAAATATAATTTCATGGAAGTGTATCTAGGGTTTTTAAATGATTTACAGCTGAACCGTAAAAAGTATGTCGAACAGGGAATGAGAGTGGCGGAGGAGAAGGTGATTGAGCTACTCATAAGTGAGCTTATGGATAAGCATCTGGACATTTATGATTTGGGCATGCTAAATTATATTAAGCGAAGAATCAAGATGACCAAGGACTATGAATATGTAAGTCACATTGTTATCGATGAGGCACAGGACTTTGGAGTTATGCTTTTTCAGATCTTTAAAAGAATCTTTAAGAATTGCACCTACACCATCATGGGGGACGTATCCCAGAATATCTATTATGATACGGGTATGAACGATTGGGAGGTTTTGAAGCGGGAGGTATTTCAACCGGAGAAGGACCGTTTTTATGTACTTGCCAAGAGCTATCGTAATACAGTTGAGATCTCGAATTTTGCTAGTAAGGTTCTTCGAAAATGTACCTTCAAAACCTATGATATCGAACCGATTATACGTCACGGGAAGGAGGTAGCATTGATCAAAACCGAAGGAGATAGGGGATTAGTATCTCAGACGGTGGAGTTAGTGGAAAGCATCCGGGAGAGTGGATATGATACCATCGCGATAATATGCCGAACGGTAGAAGAGGCGCTGAAGGTGAAGAAGCTCCTTGGCCAGCATATCGACATCGAACAAATGGGAGATAATATGGAGGATATGACCTTTTCCAGTGGTACCATGGTCTTGCCAATTCATATGACGAAGGGATTGGAGTTCGATGCGGTTATTCTCTGGAACCCGGATGAAGAAAGCTACCGTCACTGTGATGAGGATGCAAAGCTTCTGTATGTGGCAATTACACGGGCACTGCATGAGCTATATATCGTATATCAGGATCAACTGAGTGGACTCCTGTTGTAGTAATGATCATACTTCTTAAATTATTAAAATGATATTATAAAGAAATTGGAAGCCATAGAAATTCCTGAAGGGTACTCTATGGCTTCTCCCTATTAAGGATGGATAACCAGAGGTTATTGGATTTTCATAGTTATATCCTGGTGCTGCATTTTAAGGCTTTCTAATGTTTGAATTTTTTATAAAATTAAAAGAATTTCTGGTTTGTACTCTTGACAAAAGTCGCTCCAATGAATATAATAAAAAAGTACTTTTCGAAAGGGATCTTAGCTCAGCTGGGAGAGCATCTGCCTTACAAGCAGAGGGTCATAGGTTCGAGCCCTATAGGTCCCATTTTCATGAAGATCATAGTACATTCGATATCGTGAGAGTAAATTAATATGGCGAAGTAGCTCAGTTGGCGAGAGCACGCGGTTCATACCCGCGGTGTCGGCGGTTCAAATCCGTCCTTCGCTACTTTAAATGTGTTGCAGATTGCAGCACATTTTTTTGGTTTGCCCGCCATGGGCGGGCTC
Organism: Bacillota bacterium; assembly: GCA_023436225.1. Classification (GTDB taxonomy): domain Bacteria; phylum Bacillota; class Clostridia; order Lachnospirales; family Lachnospiraceae; genus Mobilitalea. The sequence goes on along the minus strand of JAEZKA010000094.1, from coordinate 97 downwards.
TTAAGGGTGAAAGTCCCTAACACACCTAGGTAGTGGGAAGTGTATAGCTGAACAGCAAGGGTGTTAGCCGTGAGGCTAAATCTGAAGGAAGCTGTAG
>JAEZKA010000074.1 GCA_023436225.1 Bacillota bacterium | reverse complement strand
GCCCTCCAGCCTGTGCGACCTCCACGGGAGCGGCAAGGGCTTCCGCTACAGAAGAAACGGGACGATCCTGTACCGTAGTCGGCGGGGGAAGAGCGGGAGCGGTCGGGGCATAGCTTGCGCCCTGGTCCATCAGCGCACCGGGAAGCTGTGCGGCCGATGGCGGCATTTCGGCTAGGTTGATCGGATCGCCAAAGCGGCCGGCATCGAAAGCAGGTGCGGCGGCGGAAGGATCGACCATTCCGGAACCGGGAGCGACAGCTTCGATAGCGGCTTCCGGCGTGAGCGCGGCGACCTCATTCGGGAGATTGATCGACTTCGCTATAGCGCCGACCGAGCGCGAATAGTTCGGGTCGGTAGCGTAGCCGGAAGCCTGTAGAGCCTGAAGCTGTGCGTCCAAGCCCTGCGCCTCCCTGAGGGGCTGGTAGCGCGGGTTCTGGAGGATGAAGTCACCGTAACCCCGGACACTATCTGTCGGGCTCTCAAAGGTGCGAAAGCTGTCACGGATGCGGACGGTCTTGCCGTTGACGACCTCGTTCGTCGCAAGGGTTTGACCGCCTCCCTGACCATGGCTTTTGATGCCGAAATAGTTGTTGCCCGGCGCGCTTCGTCCCCATCCAGTCTCCTGCGCGGCCTGCGCTACGATAATGCGGGGATCAACTCCTGTGCGCTTGCTTTCCTCGATCGCCGCGGGAAGCAGGGTATCGATGAAAGCCTGCTTGTCTCCCGAAAGGTCAACAGTCATCGGCGCGGAGACGGACGGGTCCGGAGACGTAGCCGCAAGCTCACCCGCAACGCCAGAAGTCGCAGCAGCGGCAGGAAGGCCAGCAGGCGCGCCGGTCCCGGCCAGGAGGCGCGAGATAAGGTCGCTGTTGGTCTCGCTGTTCTTCGTCTCGGCAGCATCAAGACGGCGATCCTGCAGAACGTCACCGATCGCATCCGTTACGCGAGCAAGGCCCTGCGTCCAGTGGCCTACCGGGGACGTGTCCGTCTTGCCCGTCAGCGCCTCGAGCATCTTGCGACGGCGAGCCACTTCCTCAGGGGTAAGCTTCTCCCCGCTGTCGCCCCAGACAAACGGTGTGATGATCCCGACAGCCATTATGCAACCGCCCTCTGGTAATCGACCTTCATGAAGCCGCTCGGGTCGTGAACGATGGCTTCGGGGTGGACCTCTGCCACTTCCTGCGCCATGACGCCGATCTGATAGTGGTTCTCGCCCTTCAGGCGGTAGGAGTAGACGCCGAGCCCATTATCCAGCGTGCCCACGCGCTTGATGTCCGTCTTCAGCCGGCGATCGGACCACGGAATGGCCTTGATGAGGGACGCGCCAAGGCCGAACAAGCCGCCCATCTGCGACTGATGAGCCTGCATGTCAGCCTGGTACTTCTGATTGACCAGTCCGGTGTAATCCACGCCGCCGACGCCGACCTGCGGAGCCTGTGCAAAGGTCGATGTCGGGTTCTGGATCTGCGTGCCCGACATGAGGCCGATGATCTCGTTCAAAGGCTGGTTCCGGGTCGCCATCGCTTCGTTGAACGCCTGTGAGCGGCCGGTGAGCATAAGCTGGTTGTAAGCGTCGTTCTTGGTCTGGCCGAACTGCGCCATCTGCTGGTCGAAGGCGGCGCTCCCGGGCCGGATGCCGGAGTTGATAAGCTGGGTGCGAAGCTTCTCCTGCTCCTGCGCAAAGCGGGGATCGAGACGGGAGGCGCCAAGGTCATAGGCCCAGTCTGCAGCAGCCTGATTGTCGAACTGGAACGGCGTGTCGAGGATTTCCCCGACCTTGCCCACCTGCTCATTTGCGATGTTGGCAAGGCTCAGTTCCGTCTGCTGGCCCTTGTCGAAGATGGCCTGCTGCGTCGGAGAAAGTGTGACGTTCTGGGTGTACTGCGGAACCTGGATAGGCTTCCCGTTCGGGTCGATGATCGTAGTCGTCCCGGACTGGGTGTTGGTCAGCGAACCCCAAGGCGAGTTCTGATTGACCATGTTCATGGCCTGCGTCTGCTGGGCCGTGAAGCTGTTCCACTGTCCCTGCGCCGCGGCTGTTGCTGCCGGATCTGGCGCCTTCGGAGTTTTCTTGCCCAATTATCTACCCTCGCCTGTAAGGTGATGCGGCCCATTGGTCATCGGTGAGCGTGAAGATGAACTCCCCCTCGTCGCGGCCTCTCAGCCGGGGGATGTGGACTTCAGCGAACCCAAATGAGCGGGCGATGTGAACCATGTTGGTGTTGCGTTCGGACACGCGGAGGGCGACCATCTGGCACCCCAGCATGTCGAAGGGCAGGTGGAACATCGCGTTCACCACCTTCTTCGTCAGCCACCGCTTTGTCGTGGATGCGGACGTAAGCTCGATGATCCCGTGTTCCGGGTGCCAGTTGTGGTAGAGCGTGCCGGCCACCAGTTCTTCGCCGTCGAACACGCCCATGGCGCAGTATTCGGTGATCTCCCCTTCCCTGCCCCATATGAGGCGCGAGACGAAATCACCGACCTCGCGGTTCTCCAGAGGAGAA
>JAEZKA010000067.1 GCA_023436225.1 Bacillota bacterium | reverse complement strand
GCCATATACATTCTTTGCCTGAATATCCACCTTAGGACCATAGAAGGCAGCTTCGCCCTCTTCCTCGTAAAAAGGAATCTCAAGCTCAGTCAATACCTTGCGGATTCTACCCTGGGTTTCTTCCCATACTTCTTCCGTCCCAATGTATTTCTCCTTGTTGTTCGGATCCCATTTGGAGAGGCGATAGGTTACATCATTCTCTACACCTAAGGTTCTTAAACAGTATCTTGCAAGATCCAAACACCCCTTAAATTCCTCATCCATCTGATCGGGACGAACGATCAAATGTCCCTCAGAGATCGTGAACTGACGTACACGGGTCAAACCATGCATTTCACCGGAGTCCTCATTACGGAATAAGGTGGAAGTCTCACCATATCGAAGAGGCAGATCACGGTAGGATTTCTGGCTATTCTTATATACATAATACTGGAATGGACATGTCATAGGACGTAGAGCGAACACTTCCTTATCCACCTTCTCATCACCAAGAACGAACATACCTTCCTTGTAATGATCCCAGTGACCGGAGATCTTATAGAGATCACTCTTTGCCATCAAAGGAGTTCTGGTTCTTACATAACCACGACGCTCCTCCTCATCCTCAATCCATCTCTGAAGAGTCTGAATAATCTTAGTTCCCTTGGGCATCAATAACGGAAGTCCCTGACCAATTACATCTACCGTAGTGAACAGCTCCATCTCGCGACCTAATTTGTTATGATCACGCTTCTTAATATCCTCAAGGTAAGCAAGATATTCCTCTAACTCAGCATTCTTCGTATATGCTGTTCCGTATACGCGAGTCAGCATCTTGTTCTTCTCTGAGCCTCTCCAATAAGCACCGGAGGAGGAAATCAGCTTAAATGCCTTAATATTCTTTGTACTCATCAAGTGAGGTCCGGCACAAAGATCTACAAAATCACCCTGCTGATAGAAGGAAAGCTCTGCATCTACCGGTAGATCCTCAATCAATTCAACCTTATAAGGCTCATTCTTGGATTGCATTAAGGCAATTGCCTCAGCTCTGGGAAGGGTAAAACGAACCAGCTCCGCACCTTCCTTAATAATCTTCTTCATCTCAGCTTCCAATGCATCGAGCGCTGCACGATCAAAGGAAGGGATATCAAAATCATAATAAAAACCGGTATCAATAGAGGGTCCGATTGCAAGCTTTGCCTCCGGATATAGTCTCTTAACTGCTTGAGCCAATACGTGAGAGGTGGTATGTCGGTAAGCCGCCTTACCCCCCTCATCGTTGAAGGTTAATATATTCAAATTGCAATCCCGATCCACGTTTGTTCTAAGATCCACTACCTTACCGTCTATTTCTCCGGCACAGGCCATTCTCGCCAAACCCTCGCTGATATCTGCCGCAATCTCATATACGCTCATTGCCTTGTCGTACTCTTTAAAAGAGCCATCCTTTAATGTAATTTTCATATAAAAATCTCCTTTCATGATTAAATCACTTTATTAGCTGTTGGGGGAGATTTTATTCTCCCTTTCAGAAAAAAGTCCACCATCCCATAGGATGAGAGCCATTATGAAATGCAATCATAGATAAAGGCATAAAAAAAACGCCTCACTTCCGATTGCACTTAAGCCTATCGAAAGGGACGAGCGTAATAATACGTCGCGGTTCCACCCTTGTTGGTGTATAGCACCCACTTCATTCAATGATAACGGAATTACCGGACCGGATTGGGGTCACTCGGAGTTGGTCTTCCTATGCTTCATAATAAGATAATCACACCAATCATATCTCTCGCTGGATTACTTTGCACAGTACTCTTCTCGTCAACGTTTTAAAAATTATATCAGTTGAAACTAATAACTAAAGCTTATTATATCATTCCTATTATGATTGTCAAGACAAATTCAATTTAATCCTTTCGGAAAGATTGGTATTATTGGATCGTTCATGAAATAGCTATGGTAATGCGATTTCTCTTATGCTAAAATGAGTCTGTGTTAAAATACCTTCCGAAGGAGGATTTATAAATGTCAGTTTATTCACTGCAAAATAATATCATTAAGATTGAAGTAGAGGAAAAGGGTGCTGAGCTCACTTCGATTTTCCATATCCCTACCAACACGGAGTATCTGTGGAATGCCGATCCCGCTTACTGGAAACGTCACGCCCCAATTCTCTTCCCCGTGGTGGGATCTCTTAAAAATAAAACCTATACCTATCAGGGACAGACTTATTCTCTGCCTCAGCATGGCTTTGCCCGTGATATGAATTTTAATCGTATAAGCCAGACGACCAACGAGCTTTGGTTTTCATTGGATTCTACCGAGGATACTAAGAAAGTGTATCCCTTTGATTTTCGTCTGGATTTGGGTTACCGTCTGGAGGAAAATCAGGTTACCGCGATCTGGAGGGTGGCTAATACCGGCAATGATGAAATGTTTTTCTCAATTGGAGGACACCCGGCTTTCCTATGTCCACTGAAAGACGGTGAAAAGCAATCGGACCACTATATCCTATTTGATTCGGATCAACCCATTCATTACCTGCTCGTTGACGAGAATGGACTGGCGGTGAAAAAACCCTTCTCCGAGCAGCATATTCTGACTACCGAGGACGGCTTCCTGCCAATCTATACCCATCTCTTTGATCGTGATGCTTTAATCATAGAGGAAAACCAATTCCATTGCATTTCCTTAGCCGACAGCAATAAAAAGCCGTATCTGACAGTCAGCTTTGATGCTCCGCTCTTTGGTTTATGGTCGCCCGCTAAGAAGAATGCCCCCTTTATCTGCATCGAACCCTGGTACGGGCGTTGTGATGCTGCTGATTTTAATGGTAGCCTAGAGGAGCGGGAATATGGCAATCGTTTAAATCCGGGGGAGATCTTTGAAGCCTCCTATAAAATTCTGATTCATCAATAATATAAGACTTCTATTGTTGTTCATCAAATATGCTCCGCTTACAGTAGGCAGTTTAATTAATAAATCTGTCTAACGTAAACGGAGCAACAAAGAAAGCCTATGGGCCTGCTTCCTACCCTTATTTATCATATTACATGTTCAATAAGGATTAATTATGTGAGGATGGCAGGAACGGTCTCAAGGTATTCGCTACACTGGATATCGGCATAGTCTGAAGAATAATCTTACCCGGTCCCGTAACCACGGTATTAAAGATTCCTTCCCCACCAAGAAGCATATTCTTAACTCCTGGAACGGTATGAATTTCCATGGTACAGCTTTCTGTCATGGCGGCTAGATAACCGGTATCAATCACCATCTGCTGGCCAGGCTGAAGAGTATATTCCATAGCATAACCATCAATTTCTATAAATGCGATTCCATGGCCGGACAATCTTTGCATGATGAAACCTTCGCCACCAAACAGACCTGCACCAAGCTTTTTCTGAAAATGCAGTGATAGCTCAATGCTTGCTTCGGAAGCTAAGAAGGAAGATTTCTGAACAATCATGTTATTGCCCGGACCAATTTCCAGAGCCCGTATGGAACCGGGGAAGCTGGAGGCAAAGGCAATCATACCTTCTCCGCCCATCGCTGTATATCGGTTCTGAAAAAAGGAATCTCCTGAGAACATTCTTCCTAGTGCCTTCCCAATTCCTCCATTGGTCGAAGTCTCCATCTTCATATTGGGGCTCATCCAACTCATGGAGCCACGTTCTGTAATCAGAGTTTCTCCCGCAGTAACATAACAGGTAACAACGGGTAATGGCTCACCTACGATTTCATATCTCATTCTACTACCTCCCATTATTTTATTTATAAGCTTAAATCCTTAATATTCCAATAACTTCATGTCTACATCCTTTAGATTTCCCACCAGCGAGACGGAAGCGGATGCCATATCAAAATAGCGGTTCGCAAAATCAATAATTCCGGTCAGACTTACTTTATCTATTCCTTCTATTAATTCCTCCATCGGTAACAGGCGTCCACGATTAAGCAATGCTTTCCCGTTCGAATTCATCCTGCTCTTCGCACTTTCATTGCCCAAAATCAGCTCTGTCTTTATCTGTTCCTTTGTCATAGACAGCTCCTCATCCGTCACACCCTTTTTCTTAATATCAGCAATAATCTGATATATCTTCTTCACCACAACAGGCGCCTGAGAGGGATTCATGGCCGCATAGATATGGAACAATCCAGTCTCCCGGTATGAGCTTCCATAGGAATAGATAGAATAGGTCAGACCACTATTCTCCCTGATTTTCTGGAATAATCTTGAATTAACACTTCCTCCCAAGATAGAGTTGAGAATCGATAGTACATACCTCTCCTCTGACAGATAGGAAATACAGTCAAATGCAATATTACAATGAATCTGCTCAATATCCTTATGCCGTTTACAACGTACACGGTTGTATTCCGGCTTACACTGCGTCGTACTTAACTTTTGACTCTTAGCTTTGATACCGTTAAATTTCTCTTCCAGTAATTCGAGCACGTTCCCTTCATCAAACTTACCGGCTACTGAAATAATCATATTCTCACCGACATAATAGGTATCCATAAAATCGCAGATCTGTTCCCTGGTAACGCTACGCACGATTTTTTTTGTACCGGAAATCATATACCCAAGAGGATGATCCTTCCAAATCCTCTGCTGCAGCATCTCATGTACAAGATCCTCCGGTGAATCATCGTACATATCAATTTCTTCTATGATAACGCCTTTTTCCTTCTTTAACGCCTTTTCCTCAATGAGTGAATTCGTAAGCATATCTGCGATGATATCAATTGCAATCGGCAGATGCTCGCTTAAGGTAGTCGCATAATAAGAGGTGCATTCCTTACTAGTAAATGCATTCATATTGCCACCGATACGTGCCATCTCATCAGCAATTTGCTTCGCGCTTCGTTTCTTAGTTCCTTTGAATAACATGTGCTCAATAATATGAGCAATACCATTGTTACTATCATCTTCATTTGATGAGCCTGCTTTAACCCATATACCGAAGGATGCACTTTGTAAATATGGTAATACCTCTGTTACTACTGTAATCTTGTTGGATAATTGATTAATTTTCGTCATATAGGTTCCTTCCTATCCATAGAGTAATTTATCCATCCAGCCAGCACCATATACAAACCTAATTCCCACTACTGTTAATCAGACTAACATAATTCCGTATTAAGTGATAAACTTTACAAACTGACTAAAATAATTGACATAAATTATGGTTTTTACATTCACACTAGTGAAGCATGGCTGCTTTTGCTGCAACTGCCTCATCATTAATACCCTTAACATCCCATACTGCATTTGTGATATAGCTGGGAAACGGGAAGAACAAGAAATTTGCTCCTTTACGCGGACTTCGCAGTACTTCCTGTTTGAATCACTTTAATTCACACTATTTACTTGATTCTAGCACATTTTTATGCTGTTTACAACAATTTCACAACCATCCACAGACCATTCAATATCATTTTCATAAAAAACTGCGAAATGTACCATAAAACGAAGTAATGATTTAAAATACTCAGAACCTTCGTAAATATACCATTTCGCAGTTTATTAATTTTTTGTGTGTAAGCTAAATGAGTAAAAGCAAGCTTGCTTGCATTTATTCGAGCACGTACGCGTACCGGAGATGCCACAAAGCACGCTTATTCTGGTTTTAAGGTTGCTACTTATTTGGCAACCTACAATATCTTATTTAATCTGGGTGATTTCATAGCCTTTTGCTGTTAGAAGCTCTATTATGTCCGAATCTCCCAGATAATGACCACTACCAACAATGACAAAATAAGTATGGCCACTGTCTGTCTTCAAGAGATTTTCAATATATTCAGCCATGGTTGCATTTCTTTGAATGAAGAGCTTGTCGTAGAACTCTCTTAAGAGTTTCATCTCCTCGTCCGTGGTGCCATCCTTCAGCATATCCTTATTCTGATATTCAAAGGAATTGTATTGCTTGAAGTTCTCCGCATCACCGGCACGCCATAAGGATAACATAGAAGCAAGTCCTTCTGGATTCGTATTATCTTTTCCCGCCAGTGAATCATTCACTGCATCAATGGTCTCATTCACAAGATACTCAGCGAGCTCTTTAGAGAAGCTTTCCAGCATTTTACCCTGAACACCATAACCTTCAACCTCAAGCACTTTTTTGCCGTTAAGCATAGCATTGGTTAAGAAGTTCATATCGATACCAAGATTTGCGCTTGTAGTTGCCTCGTCTATCGTACCGGATTCTGTCATTGACAAAGAAGTGAAGGAGATATAGATATACCAGGGCTTCATCAAGGCTGCTTGAGCTTCCGGTACACCAAATTTAGCTGCCAGAGCAATGACTTTGTCATAGGTATCTTTGGATACATGATCCTTTAAGGTAGATCCATCGGTATAGAAGGCATTGTTCACTAGCGCCAGAGCACCTGCTTGATCAAAGAGATTTACTTCTACAGCCAAAGCTTCTGAACTATTATAAGCAGATAATATCTTATCACTCATCGGATAGATATCAGTGGATGCCATATGGATGGAGCCAAGCATATAGACGGTATTGCCATTTGCCTTAGCCTCCCATAGTAAGCCTTTACTGGATGCATCCAGTTTATCATAGATACAGGTAACAAGTCTGGTAGCAAGTACAATCGCCTGTTCAATGGAACAGATATCCTTCAACGCTAATTCACCGTTCTTACCGGTATAGATACCGTTTTCCTTCATAAACGCAACTGCATTGGTGTTTCCAAGGTTTAGGTCCTTCGTTAAGGTATATGTCTTCACTGTACTATAGAAAGATTTGATAACCTCTTCTACGGTAATCTTATCAACCAGATTATACTTAAAATCTCCTTCCGACTTTACACATTCCGTATTCAGCATCTTATATCTCAGTCCGGAATTTAGGACTAACAGTTTCGCTCTGGTAATAGGCACTGTCATGTCCTTAGTGAACCAGGTATTGGGAAATAATCCGTAGGTCTCAGCTACAACCAGGTCACCTAACGCCCAATCACTGTAGGTCTGGCCGGCTGCCATGCTCTGAAGTTCCTCATTCCTCTGTGTCTTCGATTCTGCTGCGAATGCCGGTGTATTTGGTATCATGGTGATAACAAGCATCAGAACCAGTAAAAGTGATATTAGTCTTTTCTTCATCGTTTTTTCTTCCCTTTCTACGTCTAGTCTCGCCGACTACTACAGCATAAAGCAGTTTTCCATCCCTACCAACTTTTGTAATAACGACTTAATACTCATGATAATATTGCCACCCTCGAAAGTCAAGTTAAGGAATGATTAAAAAGATCGAATTTAACCATCATCAAAATAAGCCATCCATATTAAAATGGAATGGCTTATTTATATTGAACTTATGAATTCATACTCACATTACTTATTGTTTCCAATATGATTATTTATGATAAAATTACTGTGCATCCTTGATGCTGAAGCTGATTCGTCCCATCTTATCTTGTCCAAGGCATACTACCTTAACAACATCACCTAAGGTGAGAACATCCTCAACATGCTCAACTCTGTGCTTCGCTATCTTGGAGATGTGAACCATACCTTCTTTACCCGGAGCGAACTCGATGAATGCACCGAAGTCTTTGATACTAATAACCTTACCGGTATACTGCTGTCCTTCTTCGAACTCGGTTACGATCATCTTTACGATATCAACTGCCTTCTGGATACTATCCTTATCAACACCACATACGGATACCGCGCCGTCATCGGTAATATCAATCTTAACACCGGTCTGTTCGATAATTGCATTGATGGTCTTACCTCTCTGACCAACAACCTCACCAATCTTAGACGGATCAATCTTGATCTGAACGATTTTAGGTGAATAAGGACCAACCTCCGGTCTGGGTTCCGCAATTACAGGAGCCATAACATCATTTAAGATATAGGTCCTAGCTTCCTTTGTTCTATAGATAGCCTGTTCGATAATCTCTCTGGTTAAGCCATGGATTTTAATATCCATCTGGATAGCAGTGATACCCTTATGAGTACCTGCCACCTTAAAGTCCATATCACCGAAGAAATCTTCAAGACCCTGAATATCGGTTAAAAGAATATAATCATCATCGGTATCTCCGGTTACTAAACCAACAGAGATACCAGCTACCATACCCTTTATCGGAACACCGGCTGCCATTAGTGACAGAGTGGAAGCGCAAATACTTCCCTGAGAGGTGGAACCATTGGATTCCAGAACCTCAGATACGGTGCGGATTGCATAGGGGAATTCTTCTTCACTGGGGAGAACTGGAACTAGCGCTCTCTCTGCTAATGCACCATGACCGATCTCTCTTCTTCCGGGACCTCTGGAAGGCTTTGTCTCACCCACAGAGTAGGAAGGGAAATTGTAATGATGCATATATCTCTTGCCGGTCTCATTCTCATCGATACCATCTAATCTCTGGGTCTCTGCAAGAGCACCTAAGGTTGTTATCGTAAGAACCTGTGTCTGTCCACGTGTGAACATACCGGAACCATGTGTCCTGGGTAATACATCTACCTCAGCAGCAAGTCTTCTGATATCAGTAACCTTTCTGCCGTCCGGACGCTTCTGATCCTTTAAGATCATCTTACGCACGGTCTTCTTCTCGAATTTGTAGATAGCCTCACCGAGTAAAGGAAGCCATTCGGGATGAGTCTCCTCATAGCGAGCAACCAAACGATCAGTAATCTCTCTGATATTAGCCTCTCTAACCTGTTTCTCATCGGTAAATACAGCAACCTCCATCGCTTCCGGAGTAATGAAGTTCACCATATCCTCGTATAAATCTGCAGGTGTATCACATACGATGTAATCATGTTTCGGCTTTCCAACCTCTGCTACAATTGTATCAATAAATGCAATAATTTTCTGATTTACTTCATGTGCTGCAAAGATAGCTTCAATCATCTTATCCTCAGGAAGCTCATTTGCACCAGCCTCGATCATAATAACCTTGTCCTTAGTTGAAGCAACGGTTAATACTAAGGTTGACTTCTCTCTCTGAGCGGAGGTAGGATTGAATACTAATTCACCATCTACCATACCAACCATTGTGGAGGCGGTTGGTCCGTCAAAAGGAATATCGGAGATGCAGGTCGCAATTGCGGAGCCTAACATCGCTGTAACCTCAGGAGAACAATCCTGATCTACACAAAGAACTAAATTATTCAGAGTAACATCATTTCTGTAATCCTTTGGGAACAAAGGTCTCATCGGACGATCAATAACACGAGAGGTAAGAACTGCATTCTCTGAAGCCTTGCCTTCTCTCTTAATAAATCCACCGGGAATCTTACCTACTGCATATAACTTCTCTTCATATTCAACACTTAAGGGGAAGAAATCAATTCCCTCTCTTGGCTTATTGGATGCTGTTGCTGTGGATAATACAACTGTATCACCATAATGCATCAAAGCAGCACCGTTAGCCTGAGCAGCAACTCTTCCGACATCAACGGTCAGTGTTCTGCCTGCTAATTCCATAGAAAAACTTTTGAACATAGTTAAATCTCCTTTTCTAATCAAAATAACGTAACTATTCAGAACAGGGTTATCCTACAAATAGGAATAATCGGAAGAAGCACGCTATGCGAGTTTCTTCAGAGCTATTTATTATTTCTGATTTTCTGGATAGCTACAAAATAACATTAGAGTCGGAGGTACCGAAACAACTGAAAAACCTACCGAAATGACTTTTCTCGATAATCTTTTCAGAAGTCTCGGGATGTCCTCCCGCCACTCTAACTATATTATTATACCATTATTATTACCAATATGCTACATTTTTTTTCTTTGAATATAAAACACGCTAAAGAAATGATGATTCTCTACCCACCGGATACTATACCTGAAGTATCTGGTTAAGTACAGCTGAAATCTCTTTAATCTCAGAAATGGAATCCTTAATTGCAATAATGTCAGCATTCTCACTCTCAATCGTAGCCAGTATTTCTTCATTGGAGGCGGAATGCTCCTCCGATATGCTGGCAATGTTCTCGATGCGTTCCTGCACCTGGATGAACTTCTCCAGTACATTATGAATCATCTTATTCTCAGTTGCCAACAGCTCAAAGGTTTCATTAACGGCCTTCTCTACATCCTTGAAGTACTCTCCCACCTCATTCAATACAAGATTACCATGCTCAACTGCCTTTTCACCTTGAGCGACCTTCTCTACTGCTGCTGTGGAATTGGCAGAGATGACCTCTGTTATTTCTTGAATACTTTGAGCAGTCTTAGCACTCTGCTCTGCCAGCTTTCTCACCTCTCCGGCTACCACCGCAAAGCCCTTACCCTGTTCACCGGCTCTTGCAGATTCTATGGAAGCATTCAGAGATAAGAGATTCGTCTGATCTGAGATGGTTTCAATCCCCTCAAGAAAGATATTAATCTCCTCGATATTCGACTGTAATTCGTTTACTGTGTTAAAGGCTGCACTGACCGCTTGGTTGATCGTACTCATCTGTAGCACCATGGAGCCAATCTTCTCAGTACCTTTGGCAACCTTTTTGGAGATCAGCTTGGAATTAACTGTGATCTTATCAGCAATCTCCTTCGCAGTATTTACTTTGTTTACAGCAGCCGTCATATTTGTATTAATGTCATAGATACTCTCCGCTTGGTGTTCTGTTCCTTTTGCTACTTCGTTCATCGTATTGGAGGTCTCTTTACTGGATTCAACGATGGAATTCATATTATTATCGAGGGTATTAATGTTCTTAATTAATACATCGGAGGTTTCTCCAACCTTGTCTAATGTTGCTTGCAGCCTAGTAATAAGCTGGTTAACCTCCCTTTCTTTCTCTGTTGCTCTCATGATAATCTGACTTCCCCAACGGTTAGAGAAATAGATTACAAGAAACATACTGTTAATCATAAGCATCGAGGATAGTAAAAAGCTGGCAGGACGTTCTTTGCCGAACAGAATTACACTATCTATATTAAATAGAAGCAAATATACTGTATTCAGAATAACACCATAAGCAATCAGAAGCTTAGCCGAGTAATACAGGCATAGAACAACAATGGAAGCAGCAATAGTGAAGTTGGTCCCCTGATCACTCGGATCAGTAATAAGTGCCATGACAGAAGCTGCCAGGATGATCAGACTATAGAGAAATCCCTTCACTCTGCTCGGGACTGGAACAAAATACAGAATGACTACGCCTCCAACAACCCCGAATATGGGAATAGACAGCTCCATTCCCTCAGATAGACTCCTTCCATTAAAATTATACACTAAGGTAAGCAAACACACAGCAAGGATAATACAAGTACATACTAAATCAGCTTTTTTAAAGTTATAGATATTTTTGCTCATAGCTAGTTATCCCCCTTATTATGTTGTAAAATACTTCAATTAAATTCATTATATGACAAATCATACCATTTTACAATATCAACTAAAAATAACCATAATTTGATTAATGAAAAAAGGAGCAACTATCCACAACCTGCTCATCAACTTCGATCATAAGCAGGATGCTAATAGTTGCTCCTTATATTCTTCAAATATTAATAATTCATATCTCTGCGATTGTCGTAGCGAGCCTCTTTTTTGCAATCCCACTTGTATTCTTTCTCAATTGGATTCTCAATCAAGGTTGCTGCTTCAAATTCATGCCTATGCCCATCATTTACCGTTGTAACTGATTCAATGAAATGGACATGTCTGTCCCCTACAGGGATAGCAACTCCAGTCTTTCCACGGAATTCATGGAAATGATCTTCAAAAAAATCGGTTCTAAAGCATACCTCATGAACGTGCTCCCCTTCTCCTACAGGACACGCTTCCTCGGTAACGGTACTGAAACGATGGTTATGCGGACCGTCTTCGTCGACAATTTTTACACTGCCTTGTAGCTCATGCACATGCCTTTGTTCCTCATGGCAATGTTCTTCACCCGAACGATTGCCCTGATAATTATTGCGATAATTATCATTATTGTAATTTCTTCCTCGATAATTCAAACAGATCTCTCCTTATTATTTTATAATGCGAATTGTGTGTTTCCAGAGAAATACACCATGATGCATTCAATATATAAATATGATTAAAGGAGTATTATGTGTCATATATCAAGGCAAATTGTAAAATTATACTATTTAAGTTTTCCTATTAAACTGTTTATGATTATAGCTAAGCTACAATATTTTTCAGCCACTTCTTCTTACGATAACGTATAAAGCCAAGGACAAGCTTGTAGATCTCCTCTATTGTTATCATTGCATATACAATATAGACCGGAAGGTGGAGGACCAAACCGCCCAATACCGCCATTGGAATACCAATCAACCATACGCTGCTTACATCGAGGAACAAGGCTGCCTTCGTATCCCCTCCGCTTCGAAGAATTGCAACAATAATCAGACAATTCAACATTCGAATCGGTGTGTATATCGCAAAGGTTATGATACACAGACGAATATAGTTGTTTACCTCATCGGGCATTTCAAATATTCCGATTACGGGTTCCTTTACTAAAACTACAATAATTGCACCAATTATCGAAAGACCGAACAGCAATACCATGTAATATTTTGCATATCTTTCCGCCCTGTCCAGCTTGTCCGCCCCCATCTCATTACCAAGAATGACTGCCGCCGCGTTACAGATACCAAAGAAAATTACCAGTGCTACCTGCTCTACTGTACCGGTTATCGTTATTGCTGCGGTAGCAGCATCTCCCATACGGCCATATACCAAAGAATACATCGTAACACCCAAGCCCCACATAAACTCATTGGCAATTACCGGGGCTGTAGTACTCAAATACTTATTAACAAAAACGCGATTTAGGAAGGCTAGCCCATTCTCCTTCGCCTTCACATATTTTGTATGTACAAAATCTCCTACGCCACCGTCCCCTACCTTATGTAGATTAATTATAATCAATAATGCACTTACCTCAACCACACGTGCTAAAACGGTTGCAATTGCTGCACCGGCTACCCCTAATTTGGGTAATCCAAGCTCACCGAAGATAAGACCGTAATTGAAAACAACATTTACAACAATTGCAATTGATGTAATGGCAACCGGAAGCTTTACATAATTCATGCTACGCAGTACCGCAACATAGCAGTTCGTGACTGCTGTTAAAGGATAGCTTATTGCGATAATCCCCAAATATATGGCGCCCGTTTTAATCATCTCCTCGGAGGGAGTAAAGATCCGCATCACCAGCTCAGGAAATAAAACACCAGGTATTACGAATAGGAAGGAAGCTCCGACACCGATCATCAGTGACATCTTTAATACTCTTTGAATATTCACCAATTCCCGTTTGCCATAATACTGGGAAGCAAGAATGCCAGATCCGCTGCAGATTCCAAACATCAATAAGGAGAATACAAAAAACACCTTATTTGCGAGACCTACCGCAGCTACTGTCGTCTCACCTAATCGCCCAATCATCAAGGTATCTACCAGGTTCAATACATTATTCAATAAATTTTGTAAAGCTATCGGGAAGGTTATCGCAAAGGTTTTCGATAGAAACGCTTTGTCCTTCAACATATTTTTAATCAATGTCATTAAATTATCTCCTCATCCCCTATTCTTACCTCGTATAACAGAACTGTGTCAGCTTGCTGACATTTTCGCGCCCGAGTGAATTGCGAGTTTTAACCCTTTCCACTAGGTGTATATCCTGCCCTGAGGGCTTTAATTCATAGGTCATTTTACTATGAATTAAAAAAACTGTCCCATGTGAGCACTAAATGGCTATAACATGGGACAGCATAAATTCAAGTTAGATTCTTACTATTTTCTTAAACCTAAACGCTCGATGAGTGTACGATAACCCTCAATGTCAGTTTTCTTTAAGTACTCAAGTAAACCTCTTCTTTGTCCAACCATCTTAAGAAGACCTCTTCTGGAATGATGATCCTTCTTATTGCTCTTCAAATGCTCTGTTAACTCGTTAATTCTTTCTGATAAAAGTGCGATTTGAACCTCCGGAGATCCTGTATCCTCAGGTGTTCTACCGAAATTCTTGATGATTTCCTGTTTTTTCTCTTTGCTTATCATTGTATAATTCTCCTTTCGTTGAAACGCCTAATACTAAGAAAAAGGTCGGAGTGTCCAAATTCCGAGTATTGGCTGATTATCACTATGGTATAATAACATATTATAAATTTATTGTAAACATTTTTTTGAAATTATTGCAAATGTTAAGACAATTTTCTTTACCGTTCAAACCCCAGTAAGTAATGAAGCAGAATGAGTTTGATCAATGATTTTCAAATCGGAGTATTTGCATTCGTCGGTACTTTGGTTCTGTCCTTTAGAACCTTATGTACCGCTACGTAATGCAACTAAGCGAAAGCGTCTCCGATTTTGGAAACATTGATCGAACTCATCTCACCACTTTGACTGGGGTTTGAACAGTTACCAATTTTCTTCCCTATTTCCCGGTGTATTCCGATTTATCAATCAAATTACCGCAAGCCAAGAACACGATGCATGTAATCGCGAAACAAAATACAGAGAAAGGCAGTGTACACAAGAATATCAGTGAGGTTGGTAGTATGATAGCGGTAATCACAGTAGCAACAATTGCCGGTCCCATGACAATCACCAATAAGCTAATAACTAAAATCGACTGAACCAGCTTATTCGGTTGACCACCCAATACTCTCTGAAATAGGATGGTCAAAGCTACGAATACTGCACCGGAGGATGTATACGCGATGGCTGAGAATAAACCAGTCAGTGGATCTGTCCCACCCATTAGCACCAATACCAGAAATAACAATACACCATCAATTCCATGCTTAATAAAAGAGGTTAATGAAGCTGCAAATACCTTCTTTATAGACTTCTCCGGAATAAGGTAAATATAAGGTTTGGTTAATTCCACCTTCAGTCTTCCCATCATAGAAAAGATAAATTGTACATAGATGGCTGTTCCTAAAACTCCATAAGCTGCCTCAGAAGGAGCATCAAAACGTTTAAAATAATAACCTGCAACACCCGCACCAAGCATCAGAAAAAAAGTGTAGCTATCGGCAAAGATAATTCTGCTCTTTCTTCTCATCTCAAGAATATGCTTATACATGAAGGTATTTGCTCCGGCTCCATACCGAATCCCCTGTTCATTATCCTTAACTTTTATTTTCTTTCTGCTTGCCTTAGGCATGCTTCTGCCTTCTTTTGTGGCATTCAGGGTATTATAGGTCGTCTCAGTGGACACCAAAACATCCTCATAATAATCTGCATTCCCTATCGTAAGCAATGATACAATCATTCCCCCAAAGACAAAGAACAGCATTAATGGTATGAGAACCATCGGTAGAGAGTTCTGAACAACTCCCTGAAAGAACATTGTCACCCAACCTGCAACCGGTACATAACCAAACCAGTTTTGATCCATAAGACTGAGAAATGCTTGCCAAATTCCAACTTGCTCCTGCTTCTGCACCGTTAGTGCACCAACCAAAACAATACCAAACAAGGAGTATAACAGTATCATAACCAGCCTTTTTCGCTTCGGGTTGCTGTTGGAGAAGATATAGATTCCAATGGATAGCAGCTGGCAGAATAAAACCATTAGTGCAAAAATTAAAAACAGAGCAAATATTTCCTTAAAACCATATCCAAAGTTCGACTTCAGATTCCCGATCTGATAGAAAATGAATAAGGATCCTAACAAGGATTTACCCAAGGTACTAATCAAACCATAAATCAATATCTTCTTAGAGGAAATCGGTGCTACAAACAATAAACCTACATCCGGCATAGTGAACAAACTTGAACCAGTTGATAAACCGGTATTTGTAAAAATCCATAGATACAACAATCCCAGACCCGATAGTATTAATGCTAAAATTCGATCATCTGCAAAGTTCATTTGCTTCGCATTATCACTAAAAACTAGCAATACCACAACCGAGAACACCACAAAGGCCAATATGATAATGTACAATACGAGTAATGCTGGTTTCTTTTTCAGAGAAAGGATACGATTCTTAAAGCGGGTAATCATCAAATAAGATAATGCCTTCATGCTTACCTCTCTCCTTTCGTCTCAGTGTCTGTTTTCATTTTTGTCTGAGAAGCAGCTCTCTGTTCTAACTTTTCCCCTTCTGTAATCTTAAAGAATAATGCTTCCAGATCTTCACCGGAGCCTTCTATTTCCTTACGTGTTCTTCTTGCTGCTATCTTACCATTAATCATTATATTCGTACTATCCCAGAATTCCTCCACACTATCAAGCATATGGGTACTGATCAGGATGGAGGCTCCTTGATTTCGAAGCTCAATAAACAGCTTTTTTAATTCCTTAATGGCATGTGGATCCAAGCCAACCAAAGGTTCATCAAACATAATTACCTTGGGCCCTGGTAACAGACCACAGCAAATACTGACCTTTTGCTGCATACCCTTGGATAATTCATTTCCCAGTTTCTTCTTCTTATCGTCAAGCTCAAAGCGGATAAGCAAATCTTCGGCTCGTTCCTTCCAATTCTGCAAGGAATAAGCTCTGGCAATAAACTCCATATGCTCCCACACGGTAAGCATATCATATAACGCTGGAATCTCGGGAATATAGCCCAAGTCTCTCTTTGCCTGCAGCGATTTATTTTCGCTACCGTTAATTAATATACTGCCTTCAAACTTTAGTAACCCGGCAATGCATTTAATAATCGTCGATTTACCTGCACCGTTTGGTCCTAGAAGGATGGATATCTCCTGAGGATTGATATGAAAGCTAATCTGATCATTGGCTATCAACTTCCCATATTTTTTTGTAACATGATTTACTTGTAACATTTTTCTACCCCCGTCAACTTTTGTTAAATAAAGGCTACGCTAAATCTTCTATAGTATACAATATATCTTTTCTTCGTAAAAGCTTTTTCCAGTTTTTTAATTATTTTATAATCAAAAAGCCTGTATATTTAATATTTCATTACTTTATCTTCAAAAAAGAGACCGGACATAGTAAATACTTCTCCATGAGGAGCAGGAAGCATACAGCTCATACACAGAATAACGGACAGCCTCCTGCTTCGTGTGCTTAAGCAGAACATCCAGGTTCTTATATAAGCAGATGAAACAGAAATCTGTCCGTCAATCAATGAACAATAAAGAGCATGACTGGTTCATCATAACCTCACCAGTTCCATTTATATGTTCTTTAGGTAGTTTTTAGCTAAAATAACATCTTCCTTCATTTTGACAACCATCTCTTCTATGGAATCGAATTTTAATTCGGGACGCATATAGTATAATAATTCAACTTCAATTATCTCACCATACAGATCTCCATCAAAGTCGAAGATATAGGTCTCGGCTCCGATATATTTCTCTTCCCCTACCGTTGGTTTATATCCAATGTTTGTTACACCGTCATGTAAGCTACCATCAATCAGCGTTTTTGATACATAGACGCCGCAGGGCGGTAACAGCTTTGAGGATGGGGGGATTAGATTCGTGGTTGGAACACCTATGGTACGTCCAATCCGTCTTCCATGCATAACCTCTCCGCGAAGGGTAAAAGGGGTGCCAAGCATTGCATTGGCTGCCTCGATATCTCCCTGCTTGATTGCTTTCCGAATAGCAGAGCTGCTAATCACATCATTCTTCCAGGTTCTTTTCTCAATCGCAATTACCTGATATCCATAGACTTCCTCATATTGCTTCAGTAAGTCAACATCTCCCTTAGCCTTATATCCAAAGCGAAAATCATTGCCTACCACAATTACCTTCACATCCAATTGTCCAACTAAAATATTCTTGATGAAATCCTCCGGCTCCATCGATCTAGTCTTCTCTGTAAAGGGATAAGAGATTAGCACATCGATACCTGACTGATTAACCTTAGCTACTTTCTCTTCTTCAGGATAAATAAGCTCAAATTCCTTATCAGAAAAAAGATTACCAGGGTGCATCAAAAAGCTGAACATAACGGCAGTTAAGCCTCGTTGCTTCAAAGCTACCACTCGGTTGATCAATTCCATATGGCCTAGATGAAGACCATCAAACTTGCCAAGAGTAATTGCTGTATTCTTATATATAAAATCTGTATTTCCGGCTACATATTCCATAGTATCCTCCAAGATTTGCAGACCATCTCATGTTCATCGTCATATAATCATGCGAGCTCCATTCTCACTAGCTCTCGTCATTTAATTATGAGTTATAAGAACATCTTTACCGGCTTATACAATTTCTCTTCACTTAAGTATGTGTATAAACCTATAAAATGCTCCTCGCTATCATATACACGGACCATATCCGTCACCGTCTCCTGAGGCGGTAATTGTACATGCTCCGAATTAAATATATTACCATTATAGATCAATTTATTAAATTCATTCGCTACTACAAGCTTAGGATAATGAGAAAAAACCTCATCGATTGTTACAATATGAGGCTGCAGCTTGTCCTCCCGAACCAGTTCCTCAATCTCGGAAAGCTTTAATGCTTCTTCTACCCGAAAAGCACCGACTGCAGTGCGCAGCAGACTTTTCATCGCAGCTCCACACCCCAGAGTCTCACCAATATCATGAAGCAGAGTCCGTATATAGGTACCTTTTCCACATTCTACAACTACCGTGAAGTCCTGGTCTTTCGGATTATAGTCAATAAGGTTGATATTCCTGATGATAACAGGACGTCTCTCACGCTCTATTTCCTTCCCTAATCTGGCCAACTCATATAGCTTCTTTCCATCCACCTTAATAGCAGAAAACATGGGTGGAAGCTGTAGGTATTCACCTATGTAGCTGCTAATCACCTTTTCCAGATCCGCTGAATTGATATCAACCTCTGCAGTCTTTAGCACTTTACCCGTCATATCCTGCGTGTCCGTGGTTATCCCTAATTTACAAACAGCCCTATAGGTTTTGTCCTTATCCGTAATCAGATCCACCAGCTTGGTCGCTTTACCGACGCATACCGGCAAGACTCCTTCCGCCTCAGGATCCAAAGTCCCTGTATGACCGATTTTCTTCATTTTTAAGATACCTCTCATCCTTGCTACAACATCATGAGAGGTATATCCTTTTTCTTTATAAACATTTATGATCCCGTCAAACAAAATGGCACTCCTTATGAAAGCTGATTATTAGAGCTTTCTATTTCCTTCAATTGCACTTCAATATGTGCAGTAATATTATTAATCACATCATGTACCGAACCGTGCAACGTGCAGCCAGCGGCTTTGATATGTCCTCCTCCGCCAAAATAAACTGCAATTTGACTGACATTTACCTCGCCGTTGGATCTCATACTTACCTTATATTCATGTGGTAAGGTCTCATAGATGAAGATTGCAACCTCAGCGCCCTTAGTAACACGCAATTGATCGATAATACCATCCAGGTCTGCCGTCGTTGCTTCATAGAAATCCAGCATTTTCCGACTTAATGCTGCAAACACCACTTTACCGCCTAATACTAGCATACTCTCCATAAGACATCGGCCTAAAATCTGATTCTGTATATAGGTCTTAGCATAAAATGACTCATCAATCAACGTAGAAAAGTTAATTCCCTTACTAATTAATTTACCTGCAACATTCATGGTCTTCTCAGATGTATTACTATGCTTGAATACACCGGTGTCATGAATGATACCGACATATAGGGCAGATGCAATCTCCCTGTTAATATCCTCTTCCTCCATCAGGGTAAATAGAACCTCACAGGTTGAGGAAGCATCGGCCACCACATGGTTCACCAAAGCAAAGCCCTGATTGCTTATGTGGTGGTCAATGTTAATTGTTTTTTTAGCTGTATTATAAAATGTTAATGCATTACCTAATCTGTCTACACTACCGCAATCCAATGAAATAAAGGTATCATAAGAAATTTTGGTATCATAGTTATGCTTGATATCCTCAACACCGGATAGGATACGAAATTCGTTTCCAAAGGGTTCAAGATAAACATCTATCTGTTCCAGACCCAGCTTCTTCTTATTCTGGCATAAGTACAGATACAGAGCCGTACAGGAACCGATACAGTCCCCGTCCGGTCTGACATGCCCAGCAATCGCAATTCTCTTAGCACCAATTACTTCTGCATTAATTTTATTCATAGGCTATTGTCCTCTTCTTAGAGAATTTTACTCTTCTTCTCCATCTGCATCATCTTCTGTCTCATCCTCATCATCATAATCATCACTGTCATCCTTGAGGTCCTCATCATGATGTGAGCTCTTACTGTTTACTTCGTCAATTAGTCTGGATATATTTACACCATATTCAATGGAGTTATCGATGACAAAAGTAAGCTCAGGTGTATTTCTCAAATTGAGTGTTTTAGCTAATTGTCCTCTCATGAAGGAAGCGGCACTCTTTAATCCTTTTTTAGTATTTTCCTTAGACTCTTCATCTCCAAGTACACTGATGTATACCTTCGCTGTCTTTAAATCAGGGGCCACCTCTACGGCAACCACACTAGTCATCGGATTAATCCTAGGATCCTTTATCTCCCTACTGATCAACGTACTCAGCACCTTTTGTACTTCACCGTTAATTCTGGTGTTTTTAATACTGTTTTTTCTCATAAAAATCTCCTAACGAGGAACCTCGGCCATAATATAGATTTCTACCTTATCGCCTTCCTTGACATCATTAAACTTCTCGAATACAAGGCCGCATTCATAACCGGTAGCTACCTCTTTCACATCATCCTGGAATCTCTTTAAAGAAGCTAAAATTCCATCGTAGATCAGGGTATTATCTCTATAGATTCGTGCTTTACTTCCTCTGACTATTTTACCATCAATAACATAGGAGCCTGCAATTGTACCAACTCCTGATGCCTTGAAGGTCATACGAATATCGGCGTGACCGATGATACGCTCCTCAAATACAGGATCTAGCATACCCTTCATCGCTGCTTCGATATCGTTAATTGCATTGTAGATAACTCGATAAAGCTTAACGTCAACCTTTTCGCGATCAGCAGTTTCCTTAGCCGCATTATCCGGTTTTACATTGAAACCAATGATGATAGCATTGGAGGTGCTTGCAAGAATAACATCCGATTCATTGATGGCACCAACTCCACCATGAAGGATTCGAACCGCTACCTCTTTATTGCTAAGCTTTAATAAACTCTGCTTCATCGCTTCAAAGGAACCCTGAACGTCAGCCTTAATAATCAGGTTAAGTTCCTTGATATTACCTGCCTGAATCTGTGAGAACAGACCATCAAGTGATAATTTAGCTTTGGTATCTGCAAGCAGTCTTTCCTTACTCTGTGAAAGATATGCATCCGCAATTGCTCTTGCCTCTTTTTCACTTGTAGTGGAAAGTAAAGTCTCTCCTGCATCAGGAACTTCGTTTAGGCCTAAAATCTCTACAGGTGTAGACGGAGTAGCTTCCTTCACTCTTCTTCCCTTATCATCGTTCATGGCACGAACCTTACCAAAGGCTGATCCAACTGCAACATTATCACCTACACGAAGAGTACCCTTCTGTACAAGAATTGTCGCTACAGGACCTCTTCCCTTATCAAGCTCTGCTTCGATAACAATACCTCTTGCATTACGGTTAGGATTCGCTTTCAATTCACCAATTTCAGCGGTAAGAAGGATCATCTCAAGTAATTGAGCAATACCTTCCTTGGTATGAGCAGATACCGGTACAAAGATAGTATCACCACCCCAATCCTCGGCAATTAATTCATACTCGGTAAGTTCCTGCTTCACGCGCTCTATATTTGCACTGGGCTTATCTATTTTATTGATTGCTACGATAATCTGTACACCCGCTGCCTTCGCATGGTTAATCGCTTCCACAGTCTGAGGCATAACACCATCATCTGCTGCTACAACTAAGATTGCGATATCGGTAGACTTTGCACCACGTTTACGCATTGCGGTGAAGGCCTCATGTCCGGGAGTATCAAGGAAGGTAATCTTCTCATTATTGATCTCTACTACATAAGCACCGATGTGCTGAGTAATTCCGCCCGCTTCTCTTGAAGTAACATTGGTCTCACGAATAGCATCCAGAAGTGACGTCTTACCGTGATCAACATGACCCATAACGCACACAACCGGAGGACGTTTCACCATAGTGCTCGGATCTTCTTCCTCTTCCTTCAGAAGCTCCTCAACCTCATTCACCTTCACTTCTTTCTCTGCAATGATATCATATTCCAGTGCGATTTCTTCTGCCTCTTCAAAGGTGATTTCCTGATTCAAGGTTACAATCTTGCCTGCTAAGAATAGTTTTTTAATCAATGCTGCAGAAGGCTTCTTCATCTTATCTGCCAATTCCTTAATGGTTAATACCTCGGGAACACTGATGACCTTGATTTCTTCTTCCACGACCTGTATCGGCTTAGGCTGAATGAACTGCCCCTTCTTTGGAAGGATTTTCTTGATTTCCTCATCACCATCCGTGTTGCGTCCCGATACTACGCGATCCTTATAACTCTTTTCCTTGTTAATACGATCTCTATTTCTCTTATTACTGTTATCGTTTTTCTCAGCAACCTTTTGATCTAAAATCTGTTGATCAAAAGTCTTACGTTCACCGGGTCTTCCAGTCGCTTTCTTACCGGGTGCACGGTTGTAGCTCGGCCTATCATCATCATCCTTGCCGGAATCTTCAAATCCACGAGAGCCGAAGCCTCCCGGTCTCTGTCCGCCGCCACTGGGTCTTGAATATCCACCCTGACCGCCATAGCCACCTCTACCTTGTTGGCCGCCTGCACCGCCTGGACGAGGTCCGCCTTGGGAACGATTGCCTTGATAACCTTCTCCTTGAGGTCTGCTACCCTGGTATCCACTTCCTTGCGGTCTGTTACCTTGATAGCCCTCGCCTTGGGGTCTGTTACCTTGGTATCCACTTCCTTGCGGTCTGTTACCTTGATAGCCTTCTCCTTGGGGTCTGTTACCTTGGTATCCACTTCCTTGCGGTCTATTACCTTGATAGCCTTCTCCTTGGGGTCTGTTACCTTGGTATCCACTTCCCTGAGGTCTGTTACCTTGATAACCACTTCCCTGAGGTCTGTTACCATCGCCAGCTTGCTGGCGTTGATAGCCTTCACCTTGAGGTCTGTTACCTTGATAGCCGCTTCCCTGAGGTCTATTACCTTGATAACCACTTCCCTGAGGTCTGTTACTATCACCCTGGGGTCTGTTGCCTTGATAGCCACTTCCCTGAGGTCTATTACCTTGATAACCTCCTCCTTGAGGTCTGTTTCCATCGCCTTGGGGTCTGTTCCCTTGATAGCCACTTCCTTGAGGTCTATTACCATCGCCCTGGGGTCTGTTCCCTTGGTAGCCACTTCCCTGAGGTCTGTTACCCTGATAGCCACTTCCCTGAGGTCTATTTCCATCTCCTTGGGGTCTCTGTCCCTGTTGCCCATTTGCTCCTTGTGCTGCTACTCTCTGCCCCTGTGAATAATCACCAGTTCTTCCTGTATTACTAGAGCTCTGATATCCCTGGCTTGTGCTGCCATGCTGACTAGCACTTCCCTGTCCCTGATATCCCTGCTGTCCTTGATTCATTCCACTTTGTCCTCCTGCCGGTCTAACTCCCTGTTGCCCTGTATGAGCCGTCTGTGTTGATACTGATTGCGTATGCACATCGGGACGACCTTGATCCTGCGCGGGTCTTTGCCCACTTCCTATTTGACTGGGCTGACCCTGTCTTATTCCATTTTGTTGTTGACTAATATCAGGCTTCTGTCCCTGCCCTACCGGTCTAGCCATTGCCTGCTGTCCTACCGGTCTTTCTCCCGATGTTACTGGACGTGAGCTCCCTGATGCTGTAGGTCTCTGTCCCACCGGGCTATTTGCTACTTGATTATGTGCTGCCGGTGCCGCAGAACGAGCAGGCGCAGAAGCTCCTGTAGGCTTAGTAACTGGTATTTGGGCACCGCGAACAAAGTGATTCTTGACAACCTGAACCTCATTATCCTCCAGATTACTGCTATGTGATTTTTTTACTCCAAAGCTATGCTCCAGATAATCAAGAATATCCTTGCTTTCAATAGCGCCCTTAGTCAGACTATTTATTTCGTTTTTCAACTCATATATCTTCATTTTCGCCATACTTACTACCTCCATATCTTTCCTGCATCATTTTCAATTGCTTATCAATTGCGTCTGCCAAGCCCTTGTCAAGCACAGCTAAAGAAGCACGAAACTCCTTACCCATTGCATGACCTAAGTCATTCTTTATGCCAAAAAAGTATATTGGCACTTTATAGTAAGTACACATGTTGGTAAACATTTTTTTTGTATTCTCAGATGCGTCCTCCGCTACTATTACAAGCGCAGCTTTATGTTCCTTCACTGCCTTCTCTGTAGAGAATTCGCCACTAACCAGCTTTCTTGATTTTGTTGCAATTCCAAACAGGTTAAATACCTTCTTTTCTTCCGGACTCAAGCAAAATCATCTCCTTCTCCAATGTTTCTATCAATTCACCTGGAATGGTAACCTTGAGAGAACGGTCCAGTCCTTTTGTCTTGATCGCTTTTTGCAGGCAAGCCAAGGAACAGCATACATACGCTCCTCTACCGTTCTTCTTACCTGTTGCATCAATTACAATCTCCTCCTCCGGAGTCTTAAGGACACGGATCAATTCTTTTTTTGGCTTCATCTCACCGCATCCGGTACACATTCTTAACGGTAATTTTTTCGCCATTCATAACCTCCTACTCTTATATCAAAAACCATAAGAACAAGGAGTTCGCTCCAATGGGCGGACTTCGTAGTTCTTACATTGGATTTATAATAAAATCCTTTAGTATCCCATACTCTGAGTTTCACTCTTGATATCAATCTTATATCCGGTCAGTTTTGCAGCGAGTCTGGCATTTTGTCCCTCTTTGCCAATTGCAAGGGATAATTGATAATCGGGAACTATTACTCTGGCACTCTTCTCATAATCATCAACCGTTACTGATACAACCTTAGCTGGGCTTAATGCGTTTTCAATTAGTCTGGCCGGATCATTACTCCAGTTAATGATATCAATCTTCTCATTGCGAAGCTCATGTACGATTGCATTTACTCTGGCACCATTCATACCAACACAAGCACCTACAGCATCAACATCTGGATTGTTGCTCCATACAGCCATCTTAGTTCTGGAGCCAGCTTCTCTGGAAATACTCTTAATCTCAACAGTTCCATCTTGAATCTCGGTTACTTCCGCTTCAAACAAACGCTTCACTAATTCAGGATGGGTTCTGGACACCGTAATTCTCGGTCCTTTGGTGGTATCCTTTACTTCTAATACATATAATTTAATACGATCGGTGGGCTTGAATACTTCGCCTCTTATCTGTTCATTCTCTGTTAAGATGGCGTCTACCTTACCCAAATTAATACTTACATTATTACCCACATAACGCTGTACGATACCGGTTACTATATCCTTCTCTTTACCGCTATACTGAGTAAATAACACCTTTCTTTCTTCCTCACGGATTTTCTGAACAACTACCTGCTTAGCCTTCTGAGCAGCGATCCGTCCAAAATTCTTCGGTGTAACCTCAATGGCCATTACATCACCAATTTCTTTTCTGACATCCTTCATCTTGGCTTGAGCCAGGCTAATCTGCATAATAGGGTCTGTAACCTCTTCCACTACTTCCTTCATAGCAAATACATTTACTTCACCTGTGATTCGATCAATATTCACCTTAATATTATCCGCTCTGCCATAGTTATTCTTACATGCTGCGACCAATGAGTTCTCCAATGCCTCAAGTAAAATATCTTTACTGATATCCTTTTCCTTCTCAATCTGGTTTAAAGCTTCAATTAGTTCCTTGTTCGCATCCATTTTTTTATCAAATCCTCCTTCAATATATATAATATTGGTATAAACATATCCGGAGGATTTAGCCTCCTTCAAATTATTCTAAAAATCAAAGGTTAATCGAACCATGGCGATATCCGCTCTGGCAATCTCCATTGTCGTATTATCCTCAAACTCAAGTGTTATTGTTGCTGCATCGTAAGCCTTCAGAAGACCAACAAATTCCTTTTTCTTATTCACAGCCTTATAGAGCTTTACCTCTACCTCTTCTCCAAGACTTCTCTCAAAATGCTTATCCTTCTTCAACTGTCTCCCCAGTCCTGGAGAGCTTACCTCTAATACATAGGAATCCGAGATAAAATCATGTTGATCCAATAATTCACCCAATGCCCTGCTAACTAGTACACAGTCATCAACCGTGATACCGGATTCTTTGTCAATATAAGCTCTTAAATACCAGTTACCACCTTCCTTTACATATTCAACATCATACAATTCGAAATGATTCTCTGCCAAAATAGGTTCCAGTAACTGTTCTGTCCTTCGCTCATATTCTTCATGTTTTGCCATTCAAATCCCTACTTTCCTAACATAATTGATTAATTTGTAAGTGCTATTGCTTGTAAGCAAAGAATAAGAGTGGACTTTCGCCCACTCCTTAAATAGTCTTATCATTTTGCACCATAATCATTATAGCAGACATATCCATTAATTGCAAGCTATAATTAAAATTATTTATTATGTGTGTTTATGTTATTGCATGTAATCAAAACTAGATCTGTCTAACCCACCTGGTTGAACCTCTGCAAGAAGTCTCTCGTTCTTTGATTGGAGGATTTCGAGAATACCTCCTCCGGAGTTCCTTGCTCGACTATAACGCCTTCATCCATAAATATAACACGATCAGCAACATCTCTGGCGAAAGCCATCTCATGGGTTACAATCACCATGGTCATCTTCTCTTCTGCAAGAGAACGAATCACCTTTAATATCTCTCCAGTCAGCTCCGGATCCAGGGCCGAAGTCGGTTCATCAAAGAATAGAATACGCGGATTTAATGCCAATGCTCTAGCGATTGCGATTCTCTGCTGCTGGCCACCAGACAGCTCACAAGGATAAGAATTGGCTTTATCTCTTAGATTCATCTTATCCAAGAGTAGCAACGCCTTCTCAGTTGCTGCCTTTTTATCGGTACCAAGAACCCTCACTTGTGCATCTACGATGTTCCTTAGGACACTAAAATGAGGAAACAGATTGAAGTTCTGAAACACCAGACCTACTTCAAGAATGATCTCATGCAGCGTCTTTGCATCCGCATATCCAAGATTGGCTTCTGTATCAACCATCAGCTTTCCACCAATCTCTATTCTGCCCATATCAATTTTCTCAAGCTGAGTGAGACAACGAAGCAGCGTAGATTTACCAGACCCGGAGGGACCAATAATAGCAACTACCTCGCCCTCTTCCACTTCCAGGCTGATCCCCTTTAGTACTTCTGTTTTTTCAAAATTCTTTATAATATTATCTGCTATCAGTAGCATAATACCCTCCAAGCTGTTATTAATAGGTTGAAAAATCATAGCTTTCACACGGTGATAAGCCTAATTCTTATAATAATCGAGCTTCTTTTCCATCATTTTGAAGCCTAGCTCTACTACCGTATTCATAAGGAGATAAAATAGAGCAGCGATGATAATTGGAACCGTCGAGAAATATTTTGACTGAGTAGTGGTTGCGACACGAAACAATTCAACCACTGCGATCACCTGTGCTAATGAGGTATCCTTAACCAAGGTCATCAACTCATTACCAGTAGCAGGCATAACATGCTTCACAACCTGGGGAAGTATGATTCTCATAAAAGTCTGAAACTTCGTATAACCAAGTACACGCGCAGCTTCATACTGCCCCTTCGGAATTGCAGCAATCCCTCCACGGAAAATCTCTCCGAAATATGCTGCATAATTAATGGAAAAGGCTAGTATGCACGCCACCATACGATCCTTATAATTATATCCGAATATGTAAAAAGGAGCATACATGAAGAAAATCAATTGCAGCATCAAGGGTGTTCCCCGGAAAATCAATTGATAGATTCTGATCGGGAAGCTTATTATCCAAATTCGGCTTCTTCTGCCCAGCGCCACCAGAAAACCTAGCGGTATCGAAAAGAGAATCGTCAGAAAGAAAATACTGAGCGTTGTTCCAGTCGCCGACAGCATATTCGGTATCAGGAAATCCAAGGGAACATTATCTATTATCATAAAAACCTCCATCATCCTATTCTAAATACATATCCTATGGCTGCTAATTAACTTTAACCTATTAAAATAATTAAAGTATTAACCTCAGACAATTAGTAGCAAATAATCATATTTTACTTCGCTAACACTTTACCATATTACCATAGTGTTCTGTACTTTTCAATCGAATTTTATCAAAAAAATATGACAATCCAGACTTTTTTTACTATCCGATCCTTTTTAAGATAAGACTACTTGCTATCAATAAGATCATAGCCATCCATGATAAACAGGAATACGGTCTCTTCTGTATTATAAAACACAGCAGGTAAGTCATTAATGATCTTCTGATAGATGACACCATAATTCCATTCCTTCACTCCCGTCACGTTCGTTCCCCCCTCAATTACCTCAGCAGGTAAACCTTCCTTACTATAGCAAAGAATCCCCTTTCCATTCTCATACTCTATAAGAAAGAAAACCGTATTATTCGAATTCGAACAGAGAAACTGAACATTTTCACAGATCAGCTTCTCCTTCCTTTTATTCTCTCTAAAATATAAATTCTCATTCCTAATGTAGTAAACCTGAGACATATTCCCGAATATACAATATTGGGTGACTCCATCTGCTAAAACCTCAGGACTACCATTACCCTTAAGATTCTTTATCTTGATTAACCGTTTCTGAGGATCGAGGAAACACAGCTTCGTTCCCTCCTTTGACAGAGTAACCTTCTCGGCATCTGAGGTTACGGCAACTAATCTCGTTCGTAGGTTAGCATCCAGATACAGAATTGAATTGTCATTACAGAGTAACAACTTTCCTCCAAAGCTTTGAATGCCATATCTGACAGCACCATTCACTTCGGATTTGACGGCCAAGTCAGGCAGAATAAGGCAATTAACCTGTTGATCAATCACCTTACTTCTCACTCCTTCCCTATATAAATAGTAACTGCCACTATCCTCCACGAGCACTTCTGTAAAGTCTTTATTAAAAAAGATGGTACCGTTGATACTCTCCGAGATCTTTGTATCGACACCATCACGTCTTACATAGAGTGATTTTGTTCTGCCCTCCAAAAATTCGCCGTAGTAAATACTGCTTAGATCCAAGGATATGGCAAAGATGATCAAATCTTTACCAATCAACTCTGTCTCAACTTTATTTCGAGCTATATAAGACTGCAAATCTTTCATTTCACCCTCATTCGATATGCTATAGGTAGAATAAGATAACACATTCCCACCCGGTAAGATATTCAGCATATCAAAATACATATCCTTCCGATCAACCATTGTCTCCTTATCCTGTCTTACATCATATAACATGAGGTAGTATTTACTCCCCCAGCCTGAAATAGAATAGAGAATATACTTCCCATCCTCCGACATCGCAAAGTTATATACAGGAGTAGTAAACTCCTTTAGCTGATAAGCATTCACATAAGCAAAATATCTGGTAATCTTATTATATACGATTGCTGCGGTATGGTCGGGTGTATAATGAATTTCCAGAAACCCATTAATCTTAAACAGCATATCACCCTTAGAATTGAACACATAGGTCTCATCTTCGCTCTCACTTGTACTGACGACAATTGAATCCCTTGCCATAAAGGTATAATCAGTATATACATTTACTCTTCCTATATAAATTAAGAGAAACACCCCAAAAAGGACACCTGTTATGATACCAATTATGGACAATATAAAGCTTTTATCCTTATATCTGCCTTTACGACCTTCTTTTTTTTCTTCACTTTTTCCTTCTTCAATATCCTGATTTAGGCCCTGATACATATATCTATTCAGTGCCCCCTGCTTTTCCTCCTGTAATCTTGTACTAAGCTCCGCCTGCAGTCTTAGCTGCCTCTGCTTAGCCAACTTTTTCGCCTTGCTCTTGGATAAGTTATTGATTGATTTTGCAGATGGTTTTACTACATGTGAACGTCTAGCTTTCATGTTGTCCGGTACAACGTAATTCGTTTGACTTTCATTAAATACATTCTTCATCTTACTTGGGTACCGATTTCTCTCTTCGGATATAATATCCGCAACCAGAGGAGCCTCATACTGGGCATCCGCTCTCGCAAATCCCAGATTCGACTCATAACTCAAACTTATAGAAGTCGCTAATTCATTATCAGAATAATCAGATTTAGCTCCACAAAAGGTACAAAGCCCTTCGTCATTATAATCCCGACCACATTGCCTGCAAACCATTTGATAACCTCCGAGGTGGTTTTGTCTTGTGATTTACTCTTTTCTAGATTATAACCTACTGGAAAATATCTGTCAATTTTCCACAAGCCACCATCTCTATACACCATAAATACCACCTCTTTACCATCTTCATTTATCCTTTGAGCGCATCTCCAAAGTGTACTTCAATCACTGATGCGAGTTCTTATTGGAATAAGATCCTCTGACTTTGGATGCAAACATCTATGAAAAAGACCCGGGAAACTATAACAGCCTCCCGAGTCATATAGATCAGCCTATTATTCTATTGTAGTTATATCTGCACCAAACCATTTTGTAGAGATTTCTGTAACCGTACCATCAGCCTTCAGATCACTTAGTGCCTTCTCTACTGCTGTGCATAGTTCAACCTCACCTTTAC
The DNA here is from genome assembly GCA_023436225.1 of Bacillota bacterium. Classification (GTDB taxonomy): domain Bacteria; phylum Bacillota; class Clostridia; order Lachnospirales; family Lachnospiraceae; genus Mobilitalea. Next base: position 993 of record JAEZKA010000067.1, on the reverse strand, counting down.
GGAAGCCCACCGCATATTCATCAGGTAATAAGGACTCATCCAACACCTTATAATCCTTACCCAGGGTGTTAATCATGTAATTAGCCATTACCGTATCCATTAGCACCGCATCCGAATTACCGGTTTCCATATCCATTAAAGCGGTATCATATTTATCAAAAGGATTCACCTGCCCTAAGGATTCACGAAATGTCTTATTTGCACCATCATTTAACGCTTCTTCCGCGGAGGATCCACCCTGAACAGCCAATCTTAACCCAGCCATATCAGCCATTTTAGCAATTGTACTGTCACCTTTTACTATCAATGAGATGTCATTGGTCATATATGGTTTAGACATTGTCATGTTTTTCTCTCGCTCTGGAGTAAGTGATAAACCATTCCATATACAGTCGATATTCTTCGTAGCTAATTCCTGCTCCTTCGATTCCCATTCCACCGGCTGCAGAACCAGTTCTACACCTAGCTTCTCACTAACTGCTCTTGCAAGATCCACGTCAAAGCCAATGATGTTGCCACTGTCATCCGTAAAGCCCATCGGAGCAAAGGTATCATCCAGACCAACGATTAACTTACCGTTATCCTTTATGTACTTAAGTGAGTTGTCCCCTTCCGAGTTCTTCTGGCAGGCTGTAAAACTGAAAATCATAAGGGAAATCAGCAATAAACTTATTAATCTCTTCTTCATCATTCTTCTCCTTTAATCATCCATATAGGTATTTACATGCTCTAGCAGAACGCTTTCCATTAGTAGCACTTTACCATATTACCACAATAACGTAATTTGTTCAATTGTTTAAATGTATAAAAATAGTGGCAATTTTAGAGAAAATATTGTAAGAAGTTATGTTTTATCCGATATAAATGATCGAGTAGGAGGAAATTTTCATAGTATATGAAAATTTCCGACCTCTCACACCACCGTGCGTACCGTTCGGTACACGGCGGTTCAATCAACTTAACATGGTTGTTTTGTGTAATAGTCAAGCATCG
>JAEZKA010000066.1 GCA_023436225.1 Bacillota bacterium | reverse complement strand
CGATGCTTGACTATTACACAAAACAACCATGTTAAGTTGATTGAACCGCCGTGTACCGAACGGTACGCACGGTGGTGTGAGAGGTCGGAAATTTTCATATACTATGAAAATTTCCTCCTACTCGATCGAACGAATGCTTGGTAGATAATGCGACCTATAAGCAATATAAATAACTTTATTATTAAGAATTTATAGGAGAATAATATGATTGAAATTACTACTTGGATGAATAAATTTTTACAGGCATTGCAGATAAATTTTGGAGAACGAGTATGGTTCGTTGGTCTGCAAGGAAGTTATGGTCGTAGTGAAGCAACCGAAACAAGCGATATCGACATTGTCGTAATACTCCACGAAATGTCCTACGTGGATATTCAATCCTATAACAATATGCTGGATAAACTTTCTCATAGAGAAATGATTTGCGGCTTTCTTTCGGGCAAAGACGAAATCCTGAATTGGGAAGCATCAGACCTTTTCCAGTTCTACTATGATACCAAGCCAATCAAAGGCAGTCTTGATGAATTACTGTTACATATTGACCATGTTGCCATTAATAGAGCAATTAAAATTGGTGCTTGTAATATCTATCATGGCTGTGTCCATAATATGCTGTACGAAAAGAGTGAAGAGATTTTGCGAGGCCTGTATAAGTCTGCGTCCTTTGTGGTACAGGCAATCTGCTTCAAGCAGACAGGTAACTATATTACCCGGCAAGGAGATTTGCTGGATGTGATATGCACAGAAGAACAGGAAATCGTAAAAATATTTTTAAGCTTGAAGAATGGTGGTATTATTGATTTTGAGAAGATGTCCAATACACTGTTTCTTTGGTCAAAAAGTTGGATTAAGCAAATTTGAAAAGGATATAATCGATCTGTTTTGGTTTCCTGCTGGGAGTACAAATTACAACATGTTGAATTATTATAGCGATTATACTATTTCGCCACATACAAGCTTTGAATTTATTTGTTGCCTCTGCAGGGGATATAGGGTACAATTATGAATTGAGGAGCCACCGATGGTGGCATTAATATAGGAAATAAAGCCAGGAGGTAGCTAATATGAGTATGGCAGATAATATTTTCATTGAGATGTGTAAGGATATCTTGGAGAACGGTGTCAGCACCGAAGGCGAGAAGGTAAGGCCTAAGTGGGAAGATGGTGCTTACGCATATACGATTAAAAAATTCGGTGTTGTGAATCGGTATGATTTATCGAAAGAATTTCCGGCGATGACCTTAAGGAAAACAGCCTTCAAGAGCTGTATTGATGAAATATTATGGATCTGGCAGAAGAAGTCCAGTAATATTAACGAGTTGAACAGTCATATCTGGGATGCCTGGGCTGATGAGAATGGTTCCATTGGTAAAGCATATGGTTACCAATTGGGTGTGAAGCATAAATATAAAGAAGGAGAGATGGATCAGGTAGACCGCGTTATATTTGACCTAAAGAATAATCCTTACAGCAGAAGAATTATGACGAATATCTATGTCCATCAGGACCTACATGAGATGAGGCTGTATCCTTGTGCTTACAGCGTGACCTTCAACGTTACTAAGAATAAGGAGAGTGATCGCTTAGTACTGAATGCGATTCTTAATCAACGCTCGAATGATATTCTTGCCGCAAATAGCTGGAATGTATGCCAATATTCGGTTCTGTTACATATGTTGGCACAGGTATGCGGTTATCAGGTGGGTGAGCTGGTGCATGTCATTGCAGATGCTCATATCTATGACCGTCATGTTCCGATCATCAAGGAGCTGATTGAGCGACCGACCTTCGATGCACCGACCTTCTGGATGAATCCTGAGGTAAAGGACTTCTATGAGTTTAAGGCTGAGGACTTTGAATTAAGTAACTATCATTACGGACCTAAGGTTGAGATACCCATCGCCGTATAGTGAGTAGGGGGAACTTCCGGGTTGTGGCGAAGCCTGGTCGCCCCGATATTATGTTTTAGTATGAAAGGTGGATATACGAATGAATTTGATTGTGGCCGTTGATAATAATTGGGCAATCGGGTATCAGAATAAGCTGCTTGTCAGTATCCCTGCAGACATGCGTTTCTTCCGAGATGAGACCATGGGAAAAGTAGTAATTATGGGGAAGAATACTTTGGAGAGCTTTCCGAGTGGACAACCCTTAAAAAATAGAACCAATATTGTGATTGCTCTTGAAAAGGACTACAAGGTAAAGGATGCTATTGTTGTGAACAGTATAGAAGAAGCCTTGGAGCTTACAAAAAATTATAAGTCAGAGGATATCTATATCATCGGAGGAGCCAGTATCTATCGCCAGATGTTACCCTACTGTGATGTGGCTCATATTACAAAGATTGATTTTGCTTATCAAGCCGATACCTACTTCCCCAATTTGGATCAGATGGAGGATTGGGTAATGGTGGAAGAGACGGAAGAGCATACTTATTATGATCTGGCCTATACCTTCTGTCGTTATGAACGCAGAAAATAAGTTATATATGATTTCTAATCTTTATAGAATCGCTTCTCGCTATGAATAAACCATGCAAATTGGGATATTTTCGTAAATAATGCTTGAAAAATTAGTGAAGTAAGACTACTATAAAGGATATAAAATTTTGCAGGCGAACGAAAAAGGTTAAGGAAGGATGAATCAGTATGCTGAATATTAGAATTGAGAAGACGAAAGATCCAAAGGTGTTACCAGGAGCAGATAATCCATTGAAATTTGGTACTATTTTCACGGATCATATGTTTATTATGAATTATGAGACGGGAAAAGGCTGGTATGACCCCCGAGTGATACCCTATCAACCTCTCAATCTTGAGCCTTCTGCTATGGTATTTCACTACGGACAGGAAATGTTCGAAGGACTGAAAGCATATAAAACAGAGGATGGAAGGACCTTATTATTCCGTCCTGGGAAAAACATAGAACGTGCCAACAAGACTAACCGCAGAATCTGTATTCCAGAAATTCCTGAGGACGATTTTCTACAGGCGATTAAGGCCATAGTTTCCGTGGATGAAGCATGGATACCAACAAAGGAAGGAACGTCGCTCTATATTAGACCCTTCATCATAGCTACGGATCCCTTCCTCGGTGTAAGACCTTCCGATCGTTTTCTGTTTATTATTATCCTCTCACCGGTAGGAGCATATTATCCGGAGGGTCTGAACCCGGTTAAGATCTGGATCGAGGATGAATATGTAAGAGCAGTAAAAGGCGGTATTGGTGAAGCAAAGACCGGCGCTAACTATGTGGCATCATTGAAATCTCAGGTGAAGGCACATGACGAAGGGTATTCTCAGGTGCTATGGCTGGATGGCGTTGAAAGAAAATATATAGAAGAAGTCGGTGCTATGAATATCTTCTTTAAGATCAACGGTAATGTCATTACACCAGAGTTGAATGGAAGTATCTTGCCCGGTGTAACCAGAGATTCGGTTCTTGCGCTGTGTAGAGAATGGGGTTTGCCCACTGAAGAACGCAGAATTTCTATCGATGAGATCTATCAGGCATTTCAAAACGGTACATTGGAAGAGGTTTGGGGTACCGGTACCGCAGCAGTAATCTCACCAGTAGGTCAGCTTCGCTGGGAACAGAATATTATGCAGGTTCAGGATGGTGGAATTGGACCGATAAGTCAGAAATTGTATGATACAATTACAGGTATTCAATTAGGAAAAATCAAAGATGATCATAATTGGACCATAGAAGTCTAGGGAGGTATTGAATGAATCAGTTGTATGCAGAAGCAGGAGCGAAGAGAAAGAATGATGGCAAGTTATTAGGTCTTCGTGCACTGCTGGTTTTAGGGGTGGTAGTCGGTATAATACTATTGATGCTCGGTGGTGTTTTAGGAATCGTTGGTACTGTATTGGTAGTAGCAATGGTGTATCTATTTCCAAAGCTTAATATTGAGTATGAGTATGTGTTTGTGGATGGGCAGATTGATTTTGACAGAATTATAGGTAAAGCGAAGCGTAAAACAATGCTGAGAATTGATATGGAGCAGGCTGAAATCATCGCTCCTAAGGGATCTCATGCATTAGATGGATTTACCTATACCCAATTAGTGAATAAGGACTTCTCCTCTGGGGATAAGAATATTAAACCTTATGTCATTATCGCAAGTGTAGAGGATAAGAAATATCGCATCACCTTTGAACCGAGTGAGAAGATGCTCTCTATGATGAAACAGAAGAGCCCCAGAAAGATCTCACAATATTAATATAACCTGATAGAGGATGTATGTTCCGATGCCTTGTATTGGAGAATGCATCCTCTTACGATTCATGGAAATATCTTTTCTATATTTCATAGTTGACATTAGAAGGATTATTCGATATACTTTTAAAAATCATAGAAAGTCTTTGAGGAGTAAAAGTGTGAGCTTTTACTCCTTAGCTATAAGTTGTGATAGTTTATTATAAGCCCTCTTGGTGGCTTTTGTTAAAAATAACAGGAATAAGAAAGTGAGGAGATAACAAAATGGGTCAGATTATCGGTGAAGGAATTACATTTGACGATGTGCTATTGGTACCTGCTTTTTCTGAGGTATTACCAAATCAAGTTGACTTATCAACTAACCTGACAAAAACAATTAAACTGAATATCCCGTTAATGAGTGCCGGTATGGATACAGTTACAGAGAACCGCATGGCAATTGCTATGGCTAGACAGGGAGGCATAGGTGTTATTCATAAGAATATGTCGATTGAGGAGCAGGCAGAAGAGGTAGATAAGGTAAAACGATCAGAGAATGGTGTTATTACCGATCCATTTTATTTATCTCCGGAGCATACCTTGCAGGATGCTAATGATTTGATGGCAAAGTATCGAATCTCAGGTGTTCCGATTACTGTAAACGGTAAAAAGCTGGTAGGTATTATTACAAATCGTGATCTAAAATTCGAGACGGATTTTTCTAAGAAAATCAAAGAATCTATGACCTCAGAGGGGCTAGTAACTGCAAAAGAAGGAATTACGCTAGAGGAAGCAAAGAAGATCCTGGCAAAGGCTAGGAAAGAAAAGCTTCCGATTATTGACGATGAGGGTAATCTGAAGGGTCTTATCACAATCAAAGACATTGAAAAGCAAATTAAATATCCGTTATCTGCAAAGGATGCACAGGGACGTCTGCTATGTGCTGCCGGAGTAGGAATCACCAATAATATATTAGAGCGCGTGGATGCTTTAGTAAAAGCGAAGGTAGATGCCATCGTGATCGATACCGCACACGGACATTCTGCAAATGTTCTTAAGGTAGTAAAGATGGTGCGTGATGCATATCCGAAGGTTCAAATTATTGCAGGTAATGTAGCAACGGCAGAAGCAACCGTTGATCTGATCAAAGCAGGCGTAGATGCAGTTAAGGTTGGTATCGGACCCGGTTCTATCTGTACTACAAGAGTTGTAGCAGGTATCGGTGTTCCTCAGATTACCGCGATTATGGATTCCTATGAAGCAGCAAAAGCATATGGTATTCCGATCATCGCAGACGGCGGTATCAAGTATTCCGGTGACATCACAAAGGCATTGGCAGCTGGTGCCAATGTATGTATGATGGGCAGCATTTTTGCCGGTTGCGATGAGAGTCCCGGAACCTTCGAGTTGTATCAGGGTAGAAAGTATAAGGTATACCGTGGCATGGGCTCTATTGCTGCGATGGAAAAGGGAAGTAAGGACCGCTACTTCCAAACCGATGCGAAGAAACTGGTGCCGGAAGGCGTCGAGGGCCGTGTAGCTTATAAGGGTACAGTGGAAGACACAGTATTCCAGCTCATCGGTGGTTTAAGATCTGGTATGGGATACTGTGGAGCATCAAATATAACATCCTTACAGGATAAGAGTAAGTTTGTTAAAATCTCTGCAGCTTCCTTGAAGGAAAGTCACCCTCATGATATTCATATTACCAAAGAGGCTCCGAATTATAGTGTAGAGGAATAGAAATAATTCACTATGTCGGAATAAAGAAATTAATAAAGTTGTTAGATAAAAGCTCCTTTTTGAAAGAGTAGTTGTTAAGACTATCCTTCTAAAAGGGGCTTTCTTTATCTTTATCAACTTTTACAGCGATTTGAAACTTGTGAAGTGACTGTGTAATTATATGGTAGAATTTACAAAATAATTAATTTATAATAATTGGGAATATTAAGTATAATCAAAGGAAGGCTACACATGCTTTCGTGTTTAAAATATCAAGAGATAGAGCAGGGATTTTTCTGAAGGCTTGAAGATAAGTCCTAACTTGAATCGTTATAATGGATTGAAACCATCTCATGTAATCCTTCGTCTATTTATAAGTATTCCTTTGGTTTTTATGAGGGGAAGAATCATTGGGTGAAGCATTGAACGTTAAGAAACGGATTAACTTTGACTTCCCAATGAAAAATAGGGAAATGGAAGATGGATATTCAAATTATTGGAACAATAATATTGATCAAAGAAATTAAAAAAACATTATGATAAGGTGGATTATGAGACGAATATTAACGAGAGAAGAATGGAGCAGGAGAAGGCGGAGAAATAGAAGCATAATTATGTTTATTATTGTCAGTTTGACTCTTGCGATACTGGCGATGACAGTATTTATCACATATGAAGTAGTACGAAGGGGTGAAATCTCTAGTCATGGCTTAATCCATGATATTAAGGATGAGCTTTTGGGTAACAATCGGGAGGGGATTGCCGCAATCGGAGGAGTGCTTTCAAACGGGGTGAAGATTAGCCGTAATTATCTGACACCGAATGAATATTCCAGACCACAGGATCCTCTGAAGGATATCAAATCTATTGTAATTCACTATACGGCTAATCCTGGTACCACAGCAGCGAATAACCGCAGTTATTTTGAAGGTCTAGCGTCGAAACATACAACCTATGCCAGCAGTCATTATATCATTGGTCTTGAGGGGGAAATCATTCAATGCGTACCACTGAATGAGATTGCCTTTGCCTCCAATAATCGCAATAACGATACGTTATCGATTGAGTGCTGCCATGAGGATGAGACGGGCAGATTTAATCAGGCGACCTATGATTCACTGGTTTCCCTGACGGCAGCCTTGTGCATTGAGTTTGACTTAGGGGAAGAGGATATCATAAGACATTATGATGTGACAAAGAAGTTATGTCCGTTATATTATGTGGAGCATGAAGAGGAGTGGTACGATTTCCGTAGGGAAGTTATGGCAAGGGTGGAGGAGATAAAGACTTCAGAGGCAAGCACCATAGAGTAAATGCATAACGAGGGTATTGTGAAAAGGGTATAGAAGGATGGGATCGCTTCATTAATTCATATTATTAAGAAGACAAGGACGGCTGGTAAGCATAATACACAGCTGTCCTTGTCTATTTGATTCCTAACAATAAAAAGGATTTATCAATTCGTGGATTGTATCATTCCACCTTTATCTTAAAGAGAAATCGTTATATCCTTGCCGATCGGTGTATATTGTCTGTACTTGACCTGAGCGGAATCTAGCATACGTTTGGCAGCCACAACGGGATCGGTTGCGGCGTATTTGTCGCTCATATAGATGATTTCAGAGATTCCCTTCTGAATAATTGCTTTGGTACACTCATTACAGGGGAACAAGGTTGTGTACAGCTTAGCCCCTTTCATGTGAGTACCAGTGTAATTCAGGATAGCATTGAATTCGGCATGGCATACATAAAAATACTTTGTATCGAGATTGGAGCCTTCCCGTTCCCACGGAAATTCATCGTCAGAGCAGCCCATCGGCATTCCATTATAACCCACAGAGAGTATCTTATTATCCTCGCTGACGATACAGGCTCCGACGCTGGTACTGGGATCCTTACTGCGTTCGGTTGAAAGTAGCGCAATACCCATAAAGTATTCATCCCATTTTAAATAATCCTGCTTTTTCATCTGTTGATTCCTTTCTTTTCAATGACACGTTTCGCCAACCACCCCAATGACCTTCCTCAAGATCTCTTGGTAGTAAAGTATACAGGAGTAGTTTAACATTAATTGTATATTATCATAGATGTAATATACTATGCAACTACTAATCACAAAGAAGAGCACTGCATGACTTGTTTATCCCCAAGCATCAGTGCCCTTATTAACTCATATGATGAATCTTTGCATAAAATGATTTCAATCGTTATTTAGTACTTACTTCCTGCAACCTGAACCTTTAGAAGATTTGTTGTACCGGAGGTTTCCAGGGGAACACCAGCTGTCAGTACGGCTAACTCACCGTCTTGAAGGTAACCTGCATCCTCTACGGCTTGAATTGCATGATCGAATAACTCAAAGGTATCATGTTCCACTGCAATCAATAAAGGTGTTACCCCCCAAGCCATATTTAACTGTCTGCAAACAATAGGGTCTGTTGTGCAGCCGAGAATCTGACACTCCGGACGATAACGGGAAATCATACGGGCTGTCTTACCGGAGGTAGTAACCGTGATAATCATCTTCGCATTTAAGTCATGAGCCGTTGTTACTGTCGCTCGTGAAATTGCATCGGTGATATCCGGTAGCTGACAGGCTTCAAGCATACGGAAACGTTTCTTATAGTCAATATCGGCCTCAGTACGTATGGTGATCTTAACCATGGTCTTTAGAGCATCAACAGGATACGCGCCTGCCGCTGTCTCACCAGATAGCATGATGGCACTGGTACCGTCATAAATTGCATTAGCAACATCTGTTGTCTCTGCTCTGGTGGGTCTGGGATTTTTGATCATGGAATCCAGCATCTGGGTCGCAGTAATTACTTGCTTACCGGCATTGTAGACCTTCTTGATGATCATTTTCTGTAGCACCGGAACTTCTTCATATGGGATCTCAACGCCCATATCGCCACGGGCAATCATGATACCATCAGAAATATCAATGATTTCATCAATATTTTCTACACCTTGATAATTTTCAATTTTTGCGATAATTTTTGTCTGAGAGTTATGTTTATTTAACATCTTTCGAATTTCTTTTATATCTTCTGCGGTACGAACGAAGGAAGCAGCGATGAAATCGTAATTATGTTGGATACCAAAGAGAATATCCTCGCGGTCTTTATCGCTGATAAAAGGCATGGATAGATGAATACCCGGTACGTTAACACCCTTTTTATTGGATATAATACCACTGTTCTTGACCTTGCAGATAATATCGGTCGCAGTAACATCAATAACGGTCATCTCGATCAGACCATCATCAATTAATATAGTGGCTCCGATCTCAATATCATAAATCAGGTTGGGATAACTAATGGATACAATGGATTCGTTACCTTCTACTTCTCTCGATGTTAAGGTAAAGGTCTGATCTTCCTTAAGTTGTATCTTCATATCATCCTTAAAGGTACCGATGCGAATTTCAGGACCCTTTGTATCGAGAAGAGTAGCAACGGGGATATTCAGCTCCTTACGTAGCTTCTCTATTTTCTTCAATCTTCCGAGATGTTCTTCATGATTTGCATGAGAGAAATTGAAGCGGGCAACATCCATACCTGCTAAGATAAGATCTCTTAATACATTATTGTTATCGGTGGAAGGGCCCAGGGTACAAATAATTTTTGTTTTTCTCATAATTACCTCCATTCTTGCACTTATCAATCCGTGCAGCTAAGTATATACCAATACTTCACCAGGTATAGGCTTCTGATACATGACAATAGAAAGTATATTAAGCATACTCTTTATTGCTTTACGATTCAACACTATTATAGAATGCCTGCTCTTTGTGTTATAATTTTAATCCCTTGTTGCTACGGTACTTAATACCTACATGTCGTCTTTTAACAAGATATGCGCCTAAAAATACAAGGCTCATTAAAAGCACGAGTACAATAATCATTATGGCGCTGTGCAAGAAGAAAGTATCCGGAAGGATAGTGATGACAGGATCTGTATACGGATCAAAGAGCCAATAATCATTATTAAAGAAAAGCTTATGAAATATAACAAAAGCGCGGTCAAAGTCGATTGAAAGCGACAAGGCCAGTAATAACGGGAGAATGATCGCTGTAGCAGCCGATACGAGCAGATAACTATAATCTTTATTTTTATGCTTTTGTATTATTATTATAATTCCGAATGCCAAAGTGATAGCACCCAGAATATAAAAGCCAGTGAAGATATTCTTTACTTCTTTAAAATGAAATAATCCACTCTCGGAAGCCGCTAGGGTAGGGAAATTTAGCTCACCTTTAAAAAAAGGAGAGGAGTAATCGATTAAGGCATCATAATTTTCTCGAATTACCTCTTTTGGATATCCGGAGCTCTCTTCGATGTTCAAATAGTCAATGTCAAAATAATATAAGGGTCTAAAATTGATTGTGATAACAACCGCAATACTGATGAATAATAATGTAAATAATACTCCAATTAATAAATCGGTTACTTTAAACCGTCTCATACAAGCCTCCGTACATATGCGTAGGTGTGCCAATTAAGTTCCAAACGCATTATAGTATAATTTATAAACGAATGCAACTCTAATCTTTTTCTCTATCTATAAGAAATCGCAATAAAATACATTAGTATTAATGAATTGAATTCACGGACTTCTTGGTGTACTATTTTGATATAAACGAAATATATGATGTCAGAAGTAGCTTTTGAGAGGAAAAGGAGAGAAGGCATGAGAGCATTAATCAGCGTATCGGACAAAACAGGAATTATAGAGCTTGCGAAGGAATTCGTGTCCTTGGGAATTGAAATCATTTCTACCGGAGGTACCTATAGTAAATTGAAAGAAGCAGGAGTTCCTGCCATTGAAATCTCTGAGCTTACAGGCTTTCCGGAATGTCTGGATGGACGTGTTAAAACCCTACATCCTGCTGTACATGCTGGTTTACTGGCGATGAGAAGCAACCCGTCTCACATGAAACAACTAGCGGATCTGAATGTTGAGACAATCGATATTGTTGTAGTTAATCTTTATCCGTTTAAGGCTACCATACTGAAGGACCATGTGACTCGTGAGGAAGCGGTTGAGAACATTGATATTGGTGGGCCTACCATGCTTCGTTCCGCAGCGAAGAATTATCAGGATGTTGCAGTCGTTGTGGATCCAAAGGATTATGAGAAGGTTCTGTCTGAGCTTAAGGAGAACAGGGAGGTATCTTTAGATACCAAGTTCTATCTAATGCAGAAGGTATTTATGCATACCTCATCTTATGATACATTAATCGCGGATTACCTGAAGAAACAAAGAAATGACACCTCTTTCCCAGAGACTATGACCATGACCTTTGAGAAGGTGCAGGATATGAGATATGGTGAGAATCCTCATCAATCCGCAGCCTTTTATCGTGAAATAGGTAAGAAGAAGGGATCCATCACCGACGCAGTTCAATTGAATGGGAAAGAGCTATCCTTTAATAATATTAATGATACGAACGGAGCCTTGGAGCTTTTGAAGGAATTTAGTGAACCTACCGTGGTTGCCTGTAAGCATGGTAATCCTTGCGGCGTGGGAAGTGCTGAGAATATCACCGATGCTTGGAAAAAAGCATTTGATGCAGATAAGACCTCGATATTTGGCGGTATCGTAGTAATGAACCGCGAGGTTACAATTGAGATGGCAGAGGAGATGAAGACGATCTTCTTAGAGGTAGTTGTAGCTCCTTCTTATGAAGCGAGGGCATTAGAGGTTCTCAAGGAGAAAAAGAACATCCGCTTGCTTGTTCTTCCTGATATTGAAGTGCCGCAGGATGAGAATGCCTATGATATGAAGAAGGTGAATGGCGGATTAATTGTACAGACGATAGACAGTAAAATATATCATGAGGATGAGCTCAGAGTGGTTACAGATCGTGCACCCTCTACGAAGGAGATGGAGGATCTGAAATTTGCCTGGAGGGTAGTAAAATTCGTTAAATCCAATGGTATTGCAATCGCTAAGGATAAACAATCCATTGGTATCGGACCGGGACAGGTTAATCGTATCTGGGCAACGAAGCAATCGATTGAGCATGCTGAGGAATTAATTGGTGAAGGCGTGACGAAGGGTGCTGTTCTTGCTTCTGATGCTTTCTTTCCCTTTGATGATTGTGTGGAAGCAGCACACCAGGCTGGAATTACAGCCATCATCCAACCGGGTGGTGCAAGTAGGGATGAGGACTCTATTAGGAAATGTAATGAGTACGGGATTGCTATGATATTCACAGGAATGAGACATTTTAAGCATTAGAAATGAAAGGGATTAGAAATTGCGATAGCAATTTCTAATCCCTTTGGTTTATCAATGAATTGCTCATTGACTGCTTGTGAAAGTAGTCTTATTGATGATTGTGTTACAACCCATCCTATTATAACTTTATAGATATGTACCCATATATATAAAAATTACATTTGGTCTTTGATTATAACCTATTTACGTTTGCAGCCTGAGGACCCTTATCGCCCTTTACTACTTCAAAGCTAACCTTTTCTCCCTCTTCAAGAACCTTGAAGCCGTCCATCTGGAGTGCAGAAAAATGTACGAATACATCATTTCCCTCTTCGTCAGAAATAAATCCAAACCCCTTTTTTGCATTAAACCACTTAACTGTACCTGTCTTCATAAATGCCTCCTAAAAACATAAGTTATTTGCCATTACCACTATTAGTAATGATAGTATAAATTTAACATAAAATTGTAAAAAAGTCAAATAAGTTTTGTTGAAATTTGTAATATTTTATATTATTTATTGCATATTTATTAATTGTATGTTCTAATGATACAAATTCGTGTTAATTAGCCATGTTTCGTAATAAATATTCCCAAGAGACAGATCTAGAGACAGGTTATAAAATGGAAATAAATGAATAATTATTACAAAAGGCGCCATGCTTCTTTATTGTGAATAAAGCAAAATCCTTGTTCTTCCGGGATTTTCTGTATCGAAGCTGCCTGCTGCTTTAACAGCAGGAAGGATTTGTGCGAAGAAATGATTTCGTAAGAAATGACAAACAAAATGTTTTGTGTTATTATGAATAAGCAACTACTATAAATTACCATACTAATGCTTGAAGAAAGCGAATTTTTAATTACAGTTTAGCCATGCAAATTTTTATCGCAATAGGAATAAGAAAGCTGCTTATCTTTGCATATCGTAAACTGCGGTTCTTATATGGCATGAATGGAGGCAATTATGAAATATAAAATTCCATCCTCATATGAATTCATACTTGAGGAAAAATTAGAAGATATGAACGGTATCGGATCATTATTGGTTCATAAGAAAACAGGAGCACGTGTTGCAATTGTAGCGAACGATGATAATAATAAAGTATTTTCCATCGGATTTAGAACACCTCCGGCAAACAGTACCGGAGTAGCACATATTATAGAGCATTCCGTTCTGTGCGGATCCAAGCATTTTCCAGCAAAGGATCCCTTTGTTGAGCTGGCTAAGGGCTCATTGAATACCTTTTTAAATGCGATGACCTATCCGGATAAGACAGTTTATCCGATTGCCAGCATGAACGATCAGGATTTTAAGAATTTAATGCATGTATATATGGATGCCGTACTATATCCTAATATCTATCACAAAAAAGAGATTTTTCATCAAGAGGGCTGGCATTATGATCTGGAGTCGGAGGAGAGTGAGTTAAAATACAATGGCGTTGTATATAATGAGATGAAGGGTGCCTTTTCTTCGCCGGAATCCATGTTATATCGTATGATTCAGAACTCTTTATTCCCAGACACCCCTTATGGGGTAGAATCCGGAGGTGACCCGGATTTCATTCCGGAGCTGTCCTATGAAGAGTTTATCGATTTTCATAAGACCTATTACCATCCCTCCAACAGCTATATCTATCTTTATGGTGATATGGATTTCGAAGAGAGATTGGTATGGCTTGATAAGGAATATCTTAACCAGTATGATAGGCTTGAAGTGGATTCTAAGGTAAAGCTTCAGAAGCCGTTTACAAGCAGTCGTGAAGTGAAGGCTTTTTATTCCCTCAGTGAAGAAGAGGAAGGCAAGGATAATACCTACTTAAGCTACAATACAGTGATTGGTAACTCCCTGGACAAAGAGCTTGCGTTAACCTTCCAGGTGTTAGATTATGTATTGCTTCAGGCGCCGGGTGCTCCTGTAAAGCAGGCGTTACTTAATGCCAATATCGGTAAGGATATTTTGGGAGGCTTTGAAGATGAGCTTCTCCAGCCTACCTTTACGATTATTGCCAAGAATTCGGAAGAGGATAAGAAGAATCAGTTTATTACGATTATACGTGATGTTCTGTCCGAGTTAGTAGCGCAGGGTATTGATGAAAAATCCTTACGTGCAGCGATTAATTATTACGAATTCAAATATAGAGAAGCGGATTATGGCCAGTTCCCGAAGGGACTGCTTTACGGTCTTCGTGCTATGAGCAGCTGGCTTCACGATGATCGCAAGCCCTTCCTTCACCTTAAGGATACCTCAGGCTATGCATTCCTCAAGGAGAAGATAGGAACAGGCTATTACGAAAAGGTAATTCAGGAATATTTCCTCCAGAATACTCATAGTTCAGTAGTGATTCTCAAACCCAAGTCCGGATTGAATAAAGAGAAGGAGGAAGAACTGAAGAAGAAATTAGCTGCCTATAAGGCGACTCTTTCCAACGAAGAGCTGCAGCGTATTATACGTGAGACAAAGGAACTTGAAATCTTCCAGGAGACTCCTTCCACGAAGGAGGAGCTGGAAGCAATTCCGCTTTTGACTCGCGAGGATATAAAGAAGGAGATTGAACCTCTATATAATACAGAAAATAAAATCGGTGATGTAAAGGTAATCCATCACAATGTATATACCAACAAGATAGCATATGTGAGACTACTTTTTCATGTGAATGAGGTACCTAAGGAGCTGTTGCCCTATGCATCCTTATTATCCTTTGTTCTGGGCTATGTTGATACAGAGCATTACTCCTATCTGAATTTATCCAATGAGGTGAATATTAATACCGGTGGTATTTCAGCCAATGTCAGAAGCTTCTCCGTCAAGGGCAGCTCGGATCGGTATTATCCGGTCTTTGAGATCTCTACCAAGGTGTTATATGATAACCTTCACGAGGCGATTCGTTTGATTGAGGAGATGATCTATCATACAAAACTCGAGGATAAAAAGAGACTTAAGGAAATCATTGATGAGATGAAGTCTAAGCTGCAGATGCATTTTAACTCCTCGGGTCATTCTGTAGCAGTGGATCGTGCGATGAGTTATTACTCTACCCATGGCTTATTTAAGGAAATAACGACAGGCATTACTTTCTACAAATTCATTGAGGATTTAGCAGAGAACTTTAACGAGAAGGCGGATGATACGATTAACAAGCTGAAAGAGCTGTTAAGGATGGTATTCACCAAAGAGAACCTGCTGGTCAGCATTACGGCAGATGAGGAAGGCTATGAACGATTTGGTGATAAGCTGGCGAGCTTTATCGAAGGGCTTTGGCCAAAGGCAGAGCACAGCTTATATGACGCTTATGATACCTCAAGCCTAGAACCGGTATGCTTAAACGAGGGTTTCAAGACAGCAATGCAAGTACAATACGTGGCAAGAGCAGGTAATTTCATTAAAGCGGGCTATGAATATACCGGTGTCCTAAGAGTGCTCAAGACAATCTTAAGCTATGATTACCTATGGAACAATGTTCGTGTGAAGGGCGGTGCATACGGCTGTATGTGCGGCTTCTCCGGTGTGGATGGTGATGCATATTTCACCTCCTATCGTGATCCAAACTTAAAGGAAACCAATCAGGTTTATGAAAGGGCACCAGAGTATATCAAGAATTTTGCCGCTGATGAACGTGATATAACGAAGTATATCATCGGTACCTTCAGTTCCCTTGATACACCACTTACCCCCCAGGCCAAAGGAAAACGGTCCTTAAGTATGTATCTTGGCGGTATTACGGAGGAGGATCTGCAAAAGGAAAGAATACAGGTTTTGGGCGTGACGATTGAGGATATTCGTGCTTGCCATAAGTATATTACGGCAATGCTTAACGCAGATAATATCTGTGTGATTGGTAATGAGGGTAAGATCAACGAGAATAAAGAGCTGTTTAAGGAAGTCAAAAACCTTATGAAGTAGAAATATATAAACGATAGAAAGCACGCTTCACGATCTTTCTATCGTCATGAATTACAAAGGAACTCTTGATGTATTCAAAAGTACATCATGAGTTTCTTATACCGTTAAATAAGAAGGTAATACTAAGAAGATACAAATTGAAAGGGATATATTACATGAAGGATACGAAATATAAATCGGGCTTTGTTACCTTGATAGGGAGACCCAATGTTGGAAAATCAACCCTGATGAATAAGCTGATCGGGCAGAAGATTGCCATAACCTCAGATAAACCACAAACCACCAGAAATCGAATACAGACCGTTTATACCGATGAGCGGGGACAGATTATCTTTCTGGATACTCCGGGTATTCACAAAGCAAAGAATAAGCTGGGTGAGTACATGGTGAATGTGGCGGAAAGAACCATGAGCGAAGTGGATCTAATACTATGGCTGGTAGAGCCCTCCACCTTTATTGGAGCAGGAGAGCAGCATATTGCTGAGCAGTTGAATAAGGTGAAGACTCCGGTTATACTGGTGATTAATAAGATTGATACGATTAAGAAGGAGCAAATTCTTGCCTTTATCGCAGCGTATAAGGATATCTGTAAATTTGCTGAGATTATACCGGTATCGGCATTGAAGGGCGAGAATACCAGCCTACTCTTAGAGGAAATCTATAAGTATATGCCGGAAGGGCCCATGTATTATGATGAGGATACCGTAACTGATCAACCGGAACGCCAGATTGTTGCTGAGCTCATCCGTGAGAAGGCGCTAAGACTTTTGGATGATGAGATCCCTCATGGAATTGCGGTCAGTATTGACCGGATGAAGGAACGTCCCGAGAGTAACCGAATGAACAATGGATTGATTGATATTGATGCAACCATTGTCTGTGAGCGTGACACGCATAAAGGAATCATCATCGGTAAGGGCGGAAGTATGCTTAAGCAGATAGGGACCCAGGCAAGAAAAGAAATTGAAAATCTCTTGGACTGTAGGGTGAATCTTCAGCTTTGGGTAAAGGTTAAAAAGGACTGGCGGGACAGTGATTTTTTGATGAAGAATTATGGCTACGGCAGGGACGAATAGTATAGAGAATACACTTGGACATGGGGCAGGTAGAATGCTTTAATAAAAAATTTCAATGGTATATTCTGACCAGTTTAACAAAACATGAAATGGGAAACCTAATAACATAACAGAAGATTATTCTGGAGTGAAACATATTATCATGGTTAGGGGGCTCATTTATGAAGAATTATGATTACTGGGAGAGTTTCGTCAATACAGGCAGTATAGACGATTACTTACATTACATTGCATGTACCAGAGAGGAGATTGCGGACGAACCGATATCGGATAACGACAATCTTTTGCATGGCATGGAAAGAGAAGGTGAATTTATTGCCGGGATCAACTACCGTGACGGGAATGGTTCTGTCGGCCATGCCGGTTGGTGAATACGACAAACGGTTGGTTATCTTAACCAGAGAATACGGAAAAATATCAGCATTTGCCAAAGGCGCCAGAAGACCAAACAGCGCCTTATTGGCATGTGGACAAGCTTTTTCATTCGGTGAATTCACACTGTATGCGGGGAAATCTTCTTATAATATTATTTCAGCAGAGATATCGAATTATTTCGGCGAGTTAAGAGATGATTTTGAAAGCCTATGCTATGGATTCTATTTCTGTGAATTTGCAGATTATCTGACGAAAGAAAATAATGATGAGAGGGATATTCTTAAGTTATTATATCAGACACTACGGGCTTTATCAAAAAGTACCATCGACCAGGCTTTGATACGATCCGTTTTTGAATTGAAAATCATGGCTCTTAACGGTGAAGCTCCTCAAGTGTTCGGTTGTTTAAAATGTAATAAAAATTCACTTTCCGATGAGGACGCCAATCGAGATAATCAAGACATAAGGTACTATTTCAGTGCCGAGAGTGGAGGGATTTTGTGTGAAAACTGCAGAGGATATGACAGAGGAGCAATCAGCATTAATACCTCAACCCTTTATACTATGCAGTACATAATATCCAAGGAGGTAGAGAAGCTGTATACCTTTCGTGTCACTCCCAAGGTGCAGATCGAATTGAACCTCTGTATCAAACGATATCTAGAGCGTTATATTGAGCATGATTTTAAGTCACTCGAGATGCTTAAGAGTTTATAAATATTTATAAATTACTGTTGAAATTATTAAGCTTAAAGGTTAAAATGATATGAACCCAAAACGATATGGAGGGAATACTTTATGAAAAAGTTGTTTCTTTGTACAATCATGCTTTTATTCATTCTAGGAACAGCGGGTTGTAAAAAAGAAGAAGTATCTTTAACCGCTGATAAAGTAACAATGAATACAATTTTAGCAAAATCCAATGGTGTACTTCAGGTTGCAACTGTTGAGGATTTTAATAAATCTTATTATAATCTAAGTGAGCTTCAGGATTTTGTTACCAAAGAGATAGATGAATATAATAAGAAAGCAGGAGAAAAGAAGATCAGTATTGAGGATATAAAACTGAATAACGGGAAGGCTGTCATGCTGCTAACCTATTCGGGTATGGACCAGTATGCCAACTTCAATGATGTTACTGCTGCTTATTTTAATGGAGGAGTTTCGGAAATACCACTAGATCTGCCGACTACCTTAGTTAGCGAGAAGAACGGATCACTGGCTAGTACAAAGGAGATTATCGGAAACAACAAGCTGAAGGTATTGGTGATGACTGAGCCCTATGAAATCATTGTAGACGGCACAATTAAATATTACTCTGAGAATGCAACTTATATTGATGATAACAAGGTACAGGGTGCAGCTGAGGGTATGAGCATTGTTGTATTTAAACCATAAAGCGGAATTACCATTCAATCAATAATATTATAACGGCAGGTTATTCCTAAAATTTATATACGTTGGCTAATATCCTTTAAGCAGACTTGCAAATAGGTAGACATACAACAGAATAGCTATGAGGTGTTTTTAAGTTCCTAATAAAATAAATTTATTAAGATAATGTGAGGATAAAAAAGATGGAAAAAACAATGGAAAAAATTGTTGCACTGGCAAAGGCAAGAGGCTTTGTGTATCCCGGCTCCGAGATATATGGCGGTCTTGCGAACACATGGGATTACGGTAATCTTGGTGTGGAATTAAAGAATAATGTAAAGAAAGCATGGTGGGCAAAGTTCATTCAGGAGAATCCTTATAATGTAGGTGTAGATTGCGCTATCCTTATGAATCCTCAGACATGGGTTGCTTCCGGACATCTTGGTGGCTTTTCTGATCCTTTAATGGACTGTAGAGAATGTCATGAGCGTTTTCGTGCGGATAAATTAATTGAGGATTACAACATGGAGAAGGGTATCGCGGTGGAAGGTGCCGTGGATGCTTGGTCTCAAGAAGAAATGAAGAATTACATTGATGAACATAACATCTGCTGTCCGACCTGTGGTAAACACAATTTTACGGATATCCGTCAGTTTAACCTGATGTTCAAGACGTTCCAGGGCGTTACAGAGGATGCGAAGAATGTAGTATACTTAAGACCTGAGACGGCTCAGGGTATCTTTGTAAACTTTAAGAATGTTCAGAGAACCTCACGTAAGAAGATTCCCTTTGGTATTGGCCAGATCGGTAAGTCCTTCCGTAACGAGATTACACCAGGTAATTTTACCTTCCGTACCAGGGAATTCGAGCAGATGGAATTAGAGTTCTTCTGTGAGCCGGACACTGACTTGGAATGGTTTACTTATTGGAGACAATTCTGTATCGATTGGCTGAAAGCCCTCGGAATGAAAGAGGAAGAGATGAGAGTCAGAGATCATGATGCAGCAGAGCTTTCCTTCTATAGTAAGGCGACTACAGACATCGAGTTCTTATTCCCCTTTGGTTGGGGTGAATTATGGGGAATTGCAGACCGTACCGATTATGACCTAACACAGCATCAGAATGTATCCAAAGAGGATATGAGTTATTTTGATGATGAGAAAACCAAAAGATATATTCCTTATGTTATTGAACCCTCCCTTGGTGCGGATCGTGTAGCATTGGCTTTTCTTTGTGCAGCATACGATGAAGAGGAAATTGCGGAGGGAGATGTACGTACCGTGCTTCGATTCCACCCTGCTCTTGCTCCGGTAAAGATTGGAGTACTTCCGTTATCAAAGAAGTTATCGGATCCGGCTGAGAAGGTTTATATGGAGCTTTGCAAGACCTATAACTGTGAATTTGATGATAGAGGTAATATCGGTAAGAGATACCGTAGACAGGATGAGATAGGAACACCCTTCTGTATTACCTACGATTTCGACTCTGAGACCGATGGTGCGGTAACCGTTCGTGACCGCGATACCATGGAGCAAGAAAGAATTAAAATTGAAGATTTAAAAGCATATTTTGAGAATAAATTTAAATTTTAGAAAAAAAGTCTTTTCTTATCAGTAGGTTCTATGATATAATGTGCACGGTAAGCGGATTAGACATAAAAACTGGGCAGATGTCGTGCTTGCACGAACAGATGACCAGATTTTTATGGATAGGCGCAGCGAGAGCAATGTAACCTACGGTTACATAATAAACCGAAGGTTTATGAGCGGAAGCCGCTTACCGAGTACAATATTCAGCTTTTACGATTAGAAAAGCTAAAAATGAGTTATAATTTGTATAGGTACTGTCGACCCAGTGATAAAAGTATTACGCCAACAGAATGAATCAGGAATTCGTTTTGTTAGCGGAGTACTTTTGGCGCTCGGTTGATGATGATGATGTCAAAAGCATTCTGTGAAGGTGAAATTGTATTTTACAATGATCACGGCTTGCTTTTGACATCATTGTCAATAACAGTATTGTAACAAATTGTAAATATATTATTTATTTAGGAGGGCACTTACAAAATGGCAAAATGGGTATATTTGTTCAAAGAAGGTAAGGCAGATATGAAGAACCTTCTTGGCGGTAAAGGCGCTAACTTAGCAGAAATGACTAACTTAGGTCTTCCGATTCCTCAGGGTTTCACTGTTACAACAGAAGCTTGTACAGACTATTACAATAGCGGCAAGACAATTAGAGATGAGATTAAGGATCAGATTTTTGCATCCTTAAGAATTCTCGAAGAGGAGCAAGGTAAGAAATTCGGTGATACAGAGAATCCTTTATTAGTATCTGTACGTTCCGGTGCTAGAGCTTCCATGCCTGGTATGATGGATACAATCCTTAACTTAGGTTTGACTGATGCAGCTGTTGAAGGCTTCGCTAAGAAGACCGGTAATGCAAGATTTGCATACGACTCTTACAGAAGATTCATCCAGATGTTCTCTGACGTAGTTATGGAAGTAAGCAAGTCCAAATTCGAAAGAGTTCTTGATGAAATCAAAGAGAAGAAAGGTGTTCATTATGACACCGAGCTTACAGCAGAAGATTTAAAGGAAGTTATTGCTGGCTTCAAGGCATTATACAAAGCTGAAAAAGGCGCAGATTTCCCTCAGAATCCTGCAGATCAGTTAATCGAGGCAGTTACCGCTGTATTCCGTTCCTGGGATAATCCTCGTGCGATCTATTATAGAAGAATGAATGATATCCCTGGTGATTGGGGTACTGCAGTAAACGTTCAGGCCATGGTATTCGGTAACATGGGTGATACATCAGGTACCGGTGTTGCATTTACACGTAATCCTTCTACCGGTGAAGCTAAGATCTATGGTGAATACCTGATCAATGCTCAGGGTGAAGACGTTGTTGCTGGTATCAGAACTCCTCTTCCGATCTCCAGACTTGAGCAGGATATGCCTGAAGCATATGCTGAGTTCATGAGAATTGCTACTCTGCTTGAGAATCACTACAGAGATATGCAGGACATGGAGTTCACTATTGAAGATAGAAAGCTTTATTTCTTACAGACACGTAACGGTAAGAGAACTGCTCCTGCAGCTCTTCAGATCGCTTGCGATTTAGTAGATGAAGGCAAGATTACTAAGGAAGACGCTATTAAGAGAATTGAAGCAAAATCCTTAGATCAGTTATTACATCCTACCTTTGATGCTAAGAAATTAGCAGAAGCAAAGCCAGTTGGTAATGCACTTCCTGCATCTCCTGGAGCAGCAGCTGGTAAGGTATATTTCACAGCAGAAGATGCTAAGAATAATCATGAAAAAGGCGAAAGAGTTATCCTTGTTCGTCTTGAGACCTCTCCCGAGGATATCGAAGGTATGCATGCAGCAGAAGGTATCTTAACCGTTCGTGGTGGTATGACCTCTCACGCAGCTGTTGTTGCTCGTGGTATGGGTACTGCTTGTGTATCCGGTTGTGGCGAGATCGTTATTGACGAAGAAGCAAAGCAGTTCACAATCGCTGGTAACACTGTTAAAGAAGGAGATTACATCTCCTTAGACGGTTCCACAGGTAACATCTACATTGGAGATATCCCGACTGTAGAAGCATCCATCAGTGGTAACTTTGATAGAATTATGAAATGGGCTGATGAAATCAGAACATTAAAGGTAAGAACCAATGCAGACACTCCGGCAGATGCAGCTAACGCTGTTAAGTTCGGTGCAGAAGGTATCGGTCTTTGCCGTACAGAGCATATGTTCTTCGAGGGCGACAGAATTCATAAGATTAGAAAGATGATCCTTTCTAAGACTGTTGAAGCTAGAGAAGAAGCTCTTAATGAGTTAATTCCTTTCCAGAAGGGTGACTTCAAGGGTCTTTACGAAGTAATGGAAGGAAGACCGGTTACCATCCGTTTCCTGGATCCCCCGTTACATGAGTTCGTTCCTACCGATGCAGACGATATCGCAGCTTTAGCTAAAGATATGGGTCTTACTGTTGCTGAGGTTAATGCTGTATGTGACTCCTTACACGAGTTTAACCCGATGATGGGTCACAGAGGCTGCCGTCTTGCTGTAACCTATCCTGAGATTGCAAAAATGCAGACCAGAGCAGTTATGGAAGCAGCTATCGAAGTTAAGAAGGAAAAAGGCTTCAATATCGTTCCTGAGATCATGATCCCGTTAGTAGGCGAGAAGAGAGAGCTTAAGTTCGTTAAGGAAATCGTTGTTGAGACAGCTGATTTAGTAAAGAAAGAGATGAATTCCGATATCGAGTATCATGTTGGTACTATGATCGAGATTCCTCGTGCTGCTTTACTTGCAGATGAGATCGCTGAAGAAGCTGAGTTCTTCTCCTTCGGTACAAATGACTTAACACAGATGACCTTCGGTTTCTCCCGTGATGATGCTGGTAAGTTCTTAGATGCATATTACAAGACCAAGATTTACGAGTCCGATCCATTTGCAAGACTTGATCAAGAAGGCGTTGGCCAGTTAGTAAAGATGGCTTCCGATAAGGGACGTGCAACAAGACCTAATATCAAGCTTGGTATCTGTGGCGAGCATGGTGGAGATCCCTCTACCGTTGAGTTCTGCCATAAGATTGGTTTGAATTATGTATCCTGTTCACCTTTCCGTGTGCCGATCGCAAGATTAGCAGCAGCACAGGCCGTATTGAACAACAAATAATGTTAAGATTTCAACGTTTCTCTGTGGTTTGACTTCGGTTAGACTGTATTGAATAATAGCGAAGAAATTATATGGCACCCTATCATGTAAAG
Source organism: Bacillota bacterium (assembly GCA_023436225.1). GTDB lineage: Bacteria > Bacillota > Clostridia > Lachnospirales > Lachnospiraceae > Mobilitalea. The sequence goes on along the minus strand of JAEZKA010000066.1, from coordinate 474 downwards.
TGGTAGGGTGCTTTTGTTGTACTATGAATTATTATAAAAGTATATTAAAATGATAGTTATCAATTTAAAGATATCCTTAAGATATCCTTTCAACTAAGTAAAAACATAATCCATCCGAACTTTTATATGAAATAGAAGCATATTCACCTAATCAGTGAGTTATATCTGAACTCCTGAATGCTGATGCTGAATTTAGTGATAACTATTTCGACATATCGCCAAAGGAGACGAGATTCATTGTTTAAAAAAAGAAAAACTATCAACTGAATTGACGAAGGAAGAGGTTGCAGTTATGATAATGGTAAAAGTCTATATGATTTGACTTAAGTATGGATTTTACAGTAAAATAGAAGCATTAGAAGCAGGTGGAACTAAGATGGTTTGTGCTGTTGGAGACTAGTAGATAGATTGGAGTGATAAAAGGAAGATGAAAATACTAAATTTTGGCTCACTTAACATCGATCACGTCTATGA
>JAEZKA010000063.1 GCA_023436225.1 Bacillota bacterium | reverse complement strand
CGATGCTTGACTATTACACAAAACAACCATGTTAAGTTGATTGAACCGCCGTGTACCGAACGGTACGCACGGTGGTGTGAGAGGTCGGAAATTTTCATATACTATGAAAATTTCCTCCTACTCGATCTTCATGACAATAGAAGGTTCGCAAAGCGTACCTTCTATCGTTTAGTCATTTTATGACACATTTAATATAAAAGAATCGCGAACCTAAGTAGCGATAACGTAAAATGTCTAAAAATGGTCTACAATTTGATTGACATACTAAATATATTTAACATATAATTATATATTATATGGGACTGCTTTTAAGTAGCCATCGCTGTATCGTTTAAACTAACTCGAGGACTCATTTAGTCATCGGGATAACAATAATAACTTCAATAAAGGAGATTTTCTATGCTCACAGACAGACAAACTGAAATTATGTTATCAAAGTTGAAGAGGTTTGAAGCAACTCTGGAGGGAATGCTGTTCGATAAGGTAGATCAGGTATCGATGCAGGCTTATCCGACGGACCATCGCTATCATGTGGTGCCGGATGCGACCAATTTTAAGCAGTGTAAATCGGGTGATTCCTGGGAGGGAGAAGGAAGCTACTGTTGGTTCTTAGGTGAGTATATCGTTCCAGAAGAATTAGATAATCAGACGTTGTATATCACTCCACAGATTGAGGGGTATGAAGGACTACTGTGGGTGGATCGGAAGCCATATGGTAACTTCGGTACTAAAATTCAAGCACATGGGCATGGAAATCACTACTGTGATATGTTGAAAAAGAAAGCCAACAAGAATGAGCGCATCGAGATCGCTATGGAATACTATGCTCATCATTATGTGATCGGTACACAACCTTTTGAAATCAATCAAAATAAGGAGTTCAGAATCACCTATCACAGCGTAGACATCTGTATTAAGAATGAGGTAGTCTGGGATGTATACTTTAATCTTCTGATTGTAAATCAGATGGCAGAGGGGATGAGCAAAGATAGTTTTCGCCGTGCGGAGCTGGTTAACGTCCTAGAGCAAATACATGATATTATATATTATGATTATGATAACGCGGAAAGAGATGCTTTTATCGATGCTCTACAGGCTGCCAACCTGCTATTACAGAAGGTTCTGCAAGCTAAGAATTCTGACTCTGCCCCTTATGCTGGCTTGATTGGGCATTCTCACATGGATACTGCATGGCTTTGGGATATCAAAGAGACAATTAAAAAGTGTGCAAGAACGTATTCGAATCAGATCAATCTGATGGATCAATATCCGGAGTATAAATTTGTTCAGAGCTCTGCCTATCATGCTGTTTTGATGAAGGAAAATTATCCGGATTTATTTGAAGCGATGAAGAAGCAGGTTGCCGCAGGACGATACGAGCCTAACGGAGCAGTATTTATTGAATGTGACTGTAATATTCCTTCCGGTGAAGCTGTGATTCGTCAATTCTTATGGGGCCAGCGTTACACACGAGAGTATTTTAATTATACCTCAGATACCTTCTGGCTTCCGGATACCTTCGGCTATAGTGCATCGCTACCACAGATTATGAGGGGCTGCAGGGTAAAATATTTTCTCACAACAAAGCTTAATTGGGGGGATACGACTGAGTTCCCTTATGATACGTTTTACTGGAAGGGAATTGACGGTTCTGAGGTGTTTGTTCATTTTAATAAAATCCATACGGGACCGGAGCCGAAGAACATGCTTAGGCATGTGTTTGGGGAAGGAAAGGATTCGATTAAAGAGAAGCGAGTTACGAATATGCGTTTACTTTCTTATGGTGAGGGAGATGGCGGAGGCGGCCCTACCTTTGAGATGGTTGAGCTAGCTCACCGTTTGGCAGATGTAGAAGGACTTCCTAAATCGAGCCATATAACAGTTAGTGAATTTATGGACCGATTGGAGAAGACATCTGTAAAGGCTTCAACCTACACTGGTGAGTTGTATCTGGAGCTGCATAGGGGAACCTTGACGAATCAACATACAATAAAGAGGAATAACCGTCTGGCTGAAATTGCCTTAAGGGATCTGGAATATATCACCGTCCGGGAGGCATTAAGAAGGAATGAAGCGGCATCCGGGGATACGATCAATCCGTTGATGAGAGATCTTTTAGTGAATCAATTTCATGATATCTTACCTGGAACCTGCGTACCGTCTGCTCATGATCAGTCAATCGCGGAGACGGATAACATTATTAAAAAAGCGAATCATATGATTAGAACCATATTATCCGAATCGGATAGTAATACGGTATCAGTGATTAACACCCTGTCCTTTGAGAGACAGGATGTAGTATATCTGGATTATACCTGGGACTTTGTTGTGGAAGGGAATTATAAGCAACAGATTATAACGGATATCAACGGGAAGCGAAAGCTGGCTGTGAGCGGGATTTCAATACCGGCATTTGCAAGCGTGGTTCTGAAGCTGATACCTGGTAAGCCGGAAGATAGAACGGTATTTTGTCTGGATGGAAATAGGCTTGAGACGCCCTTTGCAAAAGTGGTATTTAATGAGAAGGGCTACATTCAATCTTTTATTGATAAAAGAGAACGTAGAGAACTGAGAGGAGAAGGATACTCATTCAATACCTTTCTTATCGCTGAGGATGTTCCGAGTGATTGGGATAATTGGGATGTGGACGCCGATATCTCAGGTAAATTCAGGGATTCGGCAGTACTTCTGTCAAGAAGTGTGATATCGGTTGGTGAGGTGGAGTGCAGGATAAGAAGCGAATACCAGTTGAGTACAAAATCCAGCCTGAAGCAGGATATGATCTTTTATGCAGATAGTGCTGAGGTTCGATTTGATACAGTAATCGATTGGCGAGATAATCATCGTTTCTTAAAAACAGCCTTTGATACTTCAATACATGCAGAATTTGCAAGAAATGAGATTCAATTTGGATATCTTATGCGTCCTACTAACCGTAATACTCCAGTTGAAAAGGCAAAATTTGAAGTATCGAATCATAAATATACGGATCTTTCGGAAAATCGTTTTGGAGTGGCAATCCTAAATGATTGTAAATATGGAATCTCAGCAGAGGATTCAAAGCTTCGACTTTCACTACATAAAGGAGGCTGCAGACCAGATTACAGAGGAGACCAGGGTGTGCACAGCTGCTGCTATAGCTTTTATCCTCATAATACAGGTTTTCAGGCTGATAGTGTAATCAAGCCTGCTTATCTACTGAATCATAAGCCGATTATAGTGAAGGGAGAATATGTGGAGGAGAGTCTTGCCCAAGTGACTGCTTCCAATATCATTATTGAGACGGTTAAGCCTCTTGAAGAGCAAGAGAAGGCTTTTATACTCAGAATGTATGAAGCGGAAGGAACTTATACCAATACCACCTTGGTTTTACCGGACTGGGTGAAGGGCATCTCTGTAACCAATATGCTGGAAGAGCTGGAGGAGATACTACCATTGTCACAGGAGACAGATTTGAGCTTCAACGCATTTGAGATAAAAACACTAAAGATAAATTACTAGACCGGGCTATGGTTCGTGGTTAGTTAACCTAGATACAAGGATGTTTTCGGATTAAGGGGGAAGGAATAGAGAATGAAGAATAAGCTTCAGAATCGAAGCGTTATCAAGTGCTTTGTTTTTGTATGCTGGATCGCGTATTTTTCTACGTATCTTGGACGTCTGAATTATATCGCTGCGATGAATGAGATGGTCGGAGTAGGATTCTTGACAAAGCTGGAGGCGGGTATGATGGGAGTCAATACGATGCTGATCAGCTTGCTTCCACTCCATTTTGCGAACTTTGGAAAAGTATCGACCGTTACAGGAATACTAAATTCCTGTGCTTATGCGGGAAGTGCATTATCAAGTTTTGGAATTGGATTGATTGCTCAAAGCTTTAGCTGGGAGGTTGTAATCGGTATCTGTTTTCTTATTGCGCTAGCCGGAGGTATTATGAGCTTTATCGCTATGACTAGATGGCAGAATGTATCTCAGGAAAGGGTACTTGATGGGTCAGGCGGGCTTTAAAAATGTCCTTTTCATTTATATTACGCTGTTGTATAATGCTGTTAAGTATATTAAATATATAGAGGAGGTGAATACGGGTGGACAGAGACAATTTTTTGTATAGACAGATTTACGACGATTTAAAGAAAAAGATAGAGGATAATATCTATACAGAAGGGATGAAAATACCTTCCGATGATGAGTTAAAACAGAAATTCGGCGTTAGTATGATTACAGTTAAAAAGGCCTTGAGTATGCTGAAGGAGGAAGGGGTTTTACAGAGAATACCGGGTGTAGGAACCTTTGTTAAGCTACGTAACCCAGTAACAGAAGAGGTTTGTGGAAGGGATATTACCTGCTCCATCAAGAAAATAGGAGTTGTAATGGAACATGTATCCAGTTCCTTTGGTCTGGATCTGGTATATAAAATAGATCAAAAGGCCGAAGAATACGGTTATAAGGTTATCACCAGATTCTCTTACTATAATAGAGAGAAGGAGACGGAGGAGATTGATTTCCTTGTGAAATCACAGATTGAGGGTTTGATTGTAATGCCTTGCCATGGGGTTTATTACAACCCTAAAATCCTAAAGCTTATTCTGGAAGGCTTCCCGGTTGTTGTAATTGATAAGAAATTAGAGGGGATATCGGTTCCATCGGTGAGAACAGATAACCTTCAGGCAATCAAAAGCCTGGTAAAGCATCTTTACGAGAATGGGTGCCGAAAACTGGCATTTTTCTCATCTGAGATTATCGGTACCTCTTCCCTGCAAGAACGTAAGAATGGCTTTTACGAAGCAGCAGCTGAATTTGGCATTACCACATTGCCAGAATGTACATTAGTATTTGATGAGAATATATATCAGCACCCGCCGAAAAAAGAGAACATTGAGAGAGCTGTTGAGTATTTAGTAAATAATAAAGAACAGCTAGATGGAATTGTATGCGCGGAATATAGCCTGATGTCCGCGATCATTGAGGCCTCAAAGCTTGCGAATATAAAGCTGGATGTAGATGTAAAGATTTCCTGTGTGGATGGTCCACAAGGTCTCTCAATGTTGCATATGAAACAGAATGAAATCGAGATGGCGGATAAGATAGTAGATTTATTAATAGCGCAGATTAATAAGACTACTACTGAGACGGATTTTACGGTGCCGGCATTATTGGTTAGTAAATATTAGAAATCCCTATGTGAATAGAAGTAATAGATTAGCCCGGATGGAGTGTGAGACTCTGATTCGGGCTTTCTGTTTTTGAATGAAGGTTGAATATATGCGAGATCTCTATGGGTTATGTGTTATAAATTTTGCAACCATTTTAGGTATTCATTATAGTTGGAAAAAACATATTAAATATACATAATGAAAAAATTGATTACTTAATAAAGCAAAGTGCTATCAAATAAAATAGAAAATATACACAACGATAGGCATAATAGCAATTATTTACATGAAAAATACTTGGTTTTTATATAAAACATATAAATATATTATTTACAAACAATAATATATATGATATGATTAGTATGCAAGATAAATATATTTAATAAAAATATTTTTAACTTTATTAAAGGTATTTAATCCGTACATATTCACATATGGATGATCGTTGCATGTAAAGGTTGTTATTAAAATGGGATTTACAACACGAAATCTTGCGTTTTACAATTATCTACTTTGTAGTAGAAAGTAAAATGTAGAACTAAAAGGAGGAGAAATATGAAAAGAGTATTAGCACTTATGCTGGCAGTAGTTCTTGGGTTTAGTCTTCTGACAGCATGTAGTAAACCTTCAAACAATGAAGATGAGAAACAAAATCCTACTCCGGCTACCACAGAGGAGACTACCGGTGGAGAGAGCGAGCCAGCCGATTCGGCCAAAGAGGCGCCAATGCTTGCTGAACAGGTTGCTGCCGGAACACTTCCGGTATTGGAAGAACGTTTGCCAGTGGCTGAGGACGTTATGATTGAAAAAGATGTTATGTCACTGGGAGAGTATGGCGGTAGCATCACTTCCACAACAAATGACGGTGGACGCTGGACATGGGGTCCTTATACAGAACAAAGTATGTTCCGTTTCAAAATGGACGGCTCTGGCGAAGTAGAGGCAAATGTATGTAAGGACTATTATCCAAATGAAGATGCTTCCGTTTGGACAATAGAGCTCCGTAAAGGCATGAAGTGGTCTGATGGACATCCGTTTACAGCGGACGATGTGATATTCTATTATGATCACATGTCAACTCCTGCATTGAATGCCGACCGTACAGCATTGGGTGTAGAGGATGCGGGATATTATCCTGCTTATACATCGAAGCCTTACAATTGCTATCAGGTAACTAAGGATGGTAAGAATTACTGGGCTGAATTTGCTAAGGTTGATGATTATACATTTACAGTAACCTTCGCTGCTCCGAAGCCGAACTTCCCGGAAGCAGTAGCTGTAGATAATAAGTGGATGTATTTACCAAAGCACTTTTATGTTAATTATGTAGCACGTAAAGACGGTGTAGCGGATGATGCTACCTTCCCGTTAATTACAGAAGAACAGGCGATTGCCAATGCAAACAAGGATTTTGGCAGAGCGTGGGAAGATTACGGCACCATGGGTAAAGATATCGGTTATTATAACTGGGATTATGCGATTGTTCCCCAGATCAGAAGCTTTATTGCTGTGAAAGACAACTGGAATGCCGTTGGTGAGACCTATGAATTGGTTCGTAATCCTTATTTCTGGAAAACAGATAGTGAAGGTCGTCAATTACCCTATCTTGATAGCTTAAAATTTATCATTATTAATGATGCGGATCAGGTGGTGTTAAAGCAGACCGCAGGTGAAATTGATATTTCATGGGTTGGATTTGGTGATTATGCAACTGTAGCAACTGCAACTCAGGCTACTCATACGATTGTTCCTTGGTTTAGTCCGGATTGGCAGAGCGGACCTGCTTTGGCTCTGTGTCAGACTGTACAGGATCTGGATAAACGAGCACTATTCCAGGATGTCCGCTTTAGAGAAGCCCTTTCCATCAGTGTCGACAGAAATCTAATGAATGCCACCTTAATGAGTGGTCAATCCAAGCCTGCACAGGCAGCACCTGCTGAAGGTACTTCCTCTTACAGTGCGGATTGGACAAATAAATGGACTGAGTTTAATGTTGATAAGGCAAACAGCATATTAGATGAGATAACAGAGCCTTGGGACAAGGCAGCAGGTACTTATCGTAAGATGAAGGGTACGAATAGGGATGTTGAAATCGTTATATCTACCAGTGACATCTCCAAGGAAGGCGATTACATTACCTTGTTGCAGACTGCTTACAAAGCGATTGGTGTTAAGATTTCTGACAAGGTAGATGCTGAAATAGCAAAATCAATTCTTGTTAATAATATAGAAGCTAAGTTTGAGGGTGTTAACATAACATCTCCTGCAATCCGCCCTGACATCATCGTTCCTATGCGTAACTTCAGCTGCTGGTATGGTGCATACGGTAAATGGTATGAGGATGGTAAGACTACAGCAAACGGTGGTGTTGAGCCTACCGGCGCTGTTCTTGAGTTGATCAATGCTTATGATGCGATCAAGTCAGCAACAGGAGATAACAGAGATGCGATTGTAGCAGAAAATGTTCAAAAGATCTATGATTTACATAAGGAGAATACTTGGATTATCGGTTTCCTTGCTCCGCTACCTATTAATTTCTTTATTAATAACAATGTAAAGAATTTCCCCTCCAACGTTGTTTGGGCAGATGAGTTCCGATTTGCAAGTATGATGCGTCCTGAACAGTTATATTTGGCAAAGTAAGATGAACAAAGGATTATTGTAAAGCAATTATGCTTAGGAAGAAGCTATGATATCTGCACAAGGGTGCGTACTCATTGTTCTTCTAGGTTCCCGGGCTTTTGCTAAAAGGCAGGTTTATGACTCTTTTGCAAAAGCCCAAATCTATTCAAAGGTAAATGTTGTTGAGAAGGGTTCTATGGTGATAAGTTATGGATAAATGGAGATATATTGTAAAAAGGCTTATGCTGGCCTTTTTCACGTTATTGATGATTACCTTCGTGGTATTTTTTGTAATTCAGCTTCCGCCTGGGGACTTTGTGGACAGCTTGGTAACGGATATGATTGCACAGGGAGAGACGGTAACGGAGGTGGATATCGCGAACCTGCGTGCCATGTATAAGGTGGATCGGCCATTCATGGTACAGTATGTCGATTGGCTTGGCGGTATTGTGACAGGAGACTGGGGCACGTCCTTTTATTATAACCAAACTGTTTTAGTAAAGATTGGTGAGACACTTGGGGCGACCTTGATGATTTCTTTGATTACCTTGATTGTTACCTATCTGATCGCCATTCCGATAGCAATCTATTCTGCTAAGCATCAATACTCGATCGGCGATTATGCCTTTACCCTGATTGGCTTCATTGGTATGGCTGTTCCACATTTTTTATTGGCAATTCTATTGATGTATCTGTCCTATAAGTGGACAGGTAAACCGGTCATGGGACTATTCCCGGAAGGTGGTATTACTTCCTGGGCAACGTTCTTAGATTTCTTAAAACGATTAATTATACCGACTATTGTTATTAGTATGTCGGGTGCCTGCGGGCTGATCCGAAGTGTTCGTGCCCAGATGCTGGATGAGCAGGAAAAACCGTATGTACTTTGTGCAAGAGCAAAGGGTGTCAGTGAGAAAACAATTACCTATAAATATGAAATGCGTGCGGTTGTTAATCCGATTGTAAGTGGGCTTGGAGGAATGATCTCCGGTATATTCAACGGTTCGACCATTACGGCAATCGTGTTAATGCTTCCGACACAGGGTCCGATATTATTAAAGGCTCTGCAATCCCAGGATGTATATCTTTCCGGTGGTATCCTTTTAATCTCGGCTACGCTGGTCGTCATTGGTACATTGATATCTGATTTACTGCTTGCGGTTCTTGACCCAAGAATTAAGTTTCTAGAGGAGAGTAAATAATGAGCCAAGAGAATATAACAAACCATTCTGCTCCTGAAAGTAGAAATTTAAGTGAAAAAGAAATAAAAAAGCTTGAAAAAAAGCGGATTAAACAAGAGAAATATTATACATCCTCACAATGGCAGTTGATGGGAAGAAAGCTACTGAAGCATAAGCTAGCACTAATCAGCTTCATTATATTGGCGTTGTTATATGCAGGAGCTGCCTTTGCCCCCTTTATCGCTCCCCAAGGTTTAGAGGATTTCTCAGCAACCTATTCCAATGCTCCCCCGAGCAAGGTGCATTTTGTGCATGAAGGACAGTTTATCGGCCCGTTTGTATATGACATAGAGATTTCACACGATAAATTTTTAAATAAAATTTTTCTGGAGAATACAGAGAAGCCTTACAAAATTAATTTTTTTGTAAAAGGTTCTTCTTATAAATTATTCGGCTTTATAAAAAGTGACGTGCACTTATTCGGCATTGATAATTCGGAGCTGCCGCCGGGAAAGGATAAGGTAAATGTCATGCTCTTCGGAGCTGATCAGCTTGGCCGCGATTTATTCTCAAGAATATTAATCGGTAGCCAAGTATCTCTGACTGTACCATTGATCGGAACCTTTATGTCATTCCTGCTTGCAATCATCATTGGTGGTATCTCCGGTTATTACGGTGGATTTATCGATACAGTGATTCAAAGGATTATTGAGGTAATCTCCTCCTTCCCTACGTTACCGTTATGGATGGCTCTTTCAGCAGCTATTCCTCCCGGTATCTCAGTAGTGAAGGTGTACATATTTATTACCCTCATTATGTCATTACTTAGCTGGCCTGGACTGGCAAGGACGGTTCGCAGTAAATTCCTTTCTTTGAAGAAAGAGGATTATGTTATGGCTGCAAGATTGGCAGGAGTGTCGGATGCCAAGATTATCTCAAAGCATCTTGTTCCCGGTTTCATGAGCTACCTGATCGTAAACCTTACCTTAGGAATTCCCAGTATGATATTAGGAGAAACCTCTATGAGCTTTCTTGGGTTGGGAATGCGTGCACCAGCTACCAGCTGGGGCGTACTGTTGCAGGAGTGTCAGAGTATCAGTAATATTGCCAACTGTCCGTGGAAGTTAATTCCGGTCCTATTTGTAGGTATAGCTGTTCTGGCATTTAATTTCCTGGGTGATGGCTTGCGTGATGCGGCAGACCCTTATAAATAAGCGAGGTATTAGATGGAAAAGAATGTAGTTGTAGTCGAAGATCTGAATATACAAATTAAACTGGATGAAGGCGTACTTACTCCGCTACGAGGGATTAGCTTTACAATCAAAGAGAATGAAACCCTCGGATTAGTTGGAGAATCGGGCTGTGGTAAGAGCTTGACCAGTAAGGCTATCATGGGGATTAACGATAAAAAATGCGCGACAACCGGTAAGATTACCTTCGTGAATGATGACAAAGAGCTGAACCTGTTGGATATGAAGTTTGGTGGTGCCCAAATAAGGAGCATTCGCGGTAAAAATATATCAATGATATTTCAGGAACCAATGAGCTCATTCTCACCACTCTTTACCATTGGTCACCAGATCTCTGAATTTGTTCGTCTGCATATGACTAAGGACAAGAAGAAGGCAAAGGAAATCTCAATTGAAGCGATGCGCAAAGTGGGTATCGCTAATCCGGAGAAAAGATTCAATCAATATCCTCATGAATTCTCAGGAGGTATGCTACAGAGAGCCTTGATCGCTATGGCGTTGGTCTGTAACCCAAAGCTTCTAATAGCGGATGAACCAACTACTGCCCTTGACGTTACAATTCAGGCACAAATTCTTGAGCTGATGAAGGAATTGCAGAAGGAGTTTAAGATGGCAATTCTGTACATTACCCATGATCTCGGAACGGTTGCAAAGGTCTGTGACCGAGTGGCAGTTATGTATCTTGGGAAAATCGTAGAGATTGCTCCTGTTAAGGATATCTTCCAAAAGCCTCTTCACCCATACACCATTGGATTAATGGGTTCTGTTCATAAGATTGGTGGTGGTCATGATCGTCTGTATTCGATCGAAGGAACAGTACCGCTAGCGATGAATCTGGCCAATCAATGTGGCTTCTATGAGCGCTGCCAATACCGTATTGAGGGTAAATGCAATTGCAGCGAGCCGTCCTTGGTGGAAGTGGAAGAAGGACATTTTGTAGCCTGTTATGCGGATGTGACTACTATAAAGAAGAAAGATCAGTAAGGAGGGATTGTTATGTCGGAAACTATATTAAAAGTAAAAGAAATGAGCAAAACCTTCTCTTCAAAAAAAGTAGATGTTAGAGCAGTGAATAGCGTAAGCTTTGAGGTAAATGAGGGTGAGACTGTCGGTATTGTTGGAGAATCCGGCTGCGGAAAAACCACACTCGGGCGTTGTATCGTGAAAGCAATCGATGCGACTGCCGGTGAGGTATTATATCTTGCCGGGGATGGAACGGTGCATAATCTACAGCATATTGATAAGGCGTCAATGAAGACCATAAGAAAAGAGATACAGATGATTTTCCAGGATCCCTTTTCTTCTCTGGATCCGCGTATGACCGTATTTGATATTATTTCTGAACCGTTAAGAGCAAATTATAAGCTGCCGAAGAAGGAAATAGAGCGTAGAGTAAAGGAAATCGCGGTTAAGGTCGGCCTAAATCCCAGTTATCTAAAACGTTATCCCCATGCATTTTCCGGTGGACAACGTCAGAGAATTGGAATTGCTAGAGCACTAGTGTTATATCCCCGTTTGATTGTATGTGATGAAGCGGTATCTGCTCTTGATGTATCCGTTCAGGCACAGGTGGTGAATCTGTTGATGGATCTCCAGAAGGAGTTGAAGCTCACTTATCTATTCATAAGTCATGACTTATCCGTAGTAGAGCATATCTCAGATAAGGTAGGGGTTATGTATCTTGGTAAGATGGTAGAGTATACCACCAGTGAGGAATTGTTTAAACATCCGATGCACCCCTATACAGAGGCACTCATTTCTGCGGTTCCTATTGCGGATCCGACGGTTGAGAATGAGAGAATTCCTTTGCAGGGAGAGATTCCGAATCCGGCAAACCCGCCATCCGGATGCTTCTTCCACACAAGGTGCAAGTATTGTATTGAAAAATGTAAAACAGATGAGGTTAATTTTATAGAGAAGGAGCAGGGACATTACGTAGCATGCCATAGAGCGGATGAATTGAAGCTTCAGGGAATTATCAAAGAATAGTTCGGTGCTACCGGGACCAAAGATAGAATATGAGAAAAGAATTAATAGTATTTATAGATAGCGGTGATACTCTAGTAGATGAGTCAACTGAGATAAAAAATGAAATGGGTACCGTTCTTAAGGCGAAGCTGTTCCCAGGAGCGGAGGAAAACCTAGTAAAGCTTCATGATAATGGTTATACCATAGCACTTGTTGCCGATGGAACCAAGACCTCCTTTGATAATATCTATCTTACAAATGGGTTAGATTACTGCTTTCATGCTAAGGCTATCTCTAGCGAGCTGGGACAGGAAAAACCTGCACCAATTATGTTCCAGCATGCCATGAAAGAACTGGGATTAACGGATAGTGATAAGCATCGTATTGTGATGATAGGAAATAATGTAAAGAGGGATATTGTCGGAGCAAACAGAATGGGTATTGTCTCGATATTAGCCAATTATAGTCCCCGTTATGACATGAATCCGATCAACCAGGAGGAAACACCGGATTATATCCTGGATGCTCCTGATAAGCTTTTTGAACTTATGGAAGAACTGGAGCTTAAGTTAAGAAGCAAGGTAAGCATTAAGAAAAATTCGTAATCATAAACGATTAATAATTGTAGAAAAGAGAGGGGTGGATGTGCAGAAAATGCACATCCTGTAAGCTATGACAGATCGTGAACTGGCCGTAAAATATGCGCCGCATCTTTATTTCGATAAGAATGAACCCTTTACTATCGATCATATCGGTTACGATATAATAAGAGCCTCAGGTAGGAGCAGATCCTTTGAACGGGATATCTGGATTGATAACGAGAAAGTGGCATTTGTAATAGAATATCAGCTTTATTATGATTTTGACATACAGCATATGTATGACTTGGAACACTTCTGGGTATATATCGGCCACGATGGTAGTGTGGTGGACGGTGAAGCAAGTGCTCATGGCAGTCATATGAATTGCTTTCAATATACGAAAGAACTAGAAGAGGGGACTCATATTCCGATTTATATTCAACCGGGTAAGCATGCGGTATTACCGGATGGAAGACTCTTTCGACTTTTCAGTGATGTTGATGTGGTTTGTCATAAATATGCAGGTGTTGACGGGCTACTCGTAACGAGATTATTTCAAGGAATCCTGCATAAGAATTCTTACATAGATTATCAGGTGTGTAATTATATCAGAGAGAACTTCTCATTTCGCCCAACACTGGAATTTAATCCGATACAGTATAACGAGGATATTATTGTAACCTGGGATGAGCTATATAAGATTATACCGGTGCGAATACATCAATTACTGATAAAGCTAGGGATCAGCAGCGTATAATCAAGTGGTTTAGCTCTTACTGACTAAGCACCGCGAATCCAGGCGGAACGAATATGGGCCGTACATAAGATTACGAATTGAAAGAAGAGGTTCCTATGGTTAAGAAAATAATACTAGTATTTAAGACACACTTTGATATCGGCTTTACTGATTTGTCCAGTAGAGTAATCGATAAATATGCAGATTCTATGCTGAAGGAAGTGATCGCAACCTGTAAAGCAACCCAGCATTTGGGTCCGCTTAAGTATGTGTGGACGATGCCTTCCTGGCCTCTTAAGATAATAACACAGCAGTGTAATGAGGAGTTAAAAAAGGATCTGGAACAGTTGATTGAAGGTGGGCAGATTGTATGGCATGCTTTGCCGTTTACCTCCCATACGGATTTTTGCAGTGCGGAGGAGTATATAGAAGGTCTTCGCTTTGGCCGTGAGTTATCAATGCAATATAACAAGCCATATCCGATTGCTGCCAAAATGACTGATGTCCCAGGACATGGGATTATGCTACCGCAGATTTTGGCAGGAGCAGGGGTTAAGTTTTTACACCTGGGTTGCAATGAATTTGCGACTCCTCCTAAGGTTCCTTTTTTGTTTCAATGGCAGTCTCCAAGTGGCGAGAAGCTATTGACGATGTATAGTAAGGGTGGGTATGGTACCTCGCTGCTGCCACCGGAGGACTGGGACTATCCAGTGTGGATGTCACTGATGCAGACACAGGATAACTGCGGACCACAATCGGTTGAAGTAATACATAAATTGGTTAATGATATAAGGAATAAATATCCCGAGGTAGAGATTGTTTGTGGTTCCTTGGATGATTTTTATAAAGAGCTGACTAAGTGTGATTTGTCCATGCTTCCAACGATAAATAAGGACCTAGCAGATACCTGGATCCATGGGATCGGTGCTTATCCTAAGGAAGTCAGCATGGTACGTGAATCCAGAGAAGAGATAAAAAGGCTTCAGGCACTTCGGCTGAAACAACGCCTTGAGTCTGTAGTTGAGACCGAGGATGACTATTCGACATTGCTGGATCAATATTATGAAGATATAGACCTTTTTGAAGAACATACCTGGGGAGCCGATGTTAAGACTTGGCTTGGACCGAATCGTGTCTATCGAAAGAGGGATTTCCAGAAGGCAAAACAAAAGGACAATTATAAATTTATGGAGAAGTCCTGGCAGGAACAACGGGACAGAGCGGACAACAGTGTACAAACGTTACATAAGGTAAAGCTTCTTGTTAATGATAGGAACGATACTCAGATTAGCTTATTCAATCCAGGCAGCCGTGCCTATACCGGCTGGGTATCGCTAAAATGCTTGAATAGAGCACTATCAGGCTGTAGCTTAATGAACGGGGAGCTAACACTTCCAATTACAAAAATTGATGGGGAGTGGTCCTGCTTTGTAACTGAGCTGCCACCGTTTGTAACGGTGCCGATTCATATTTCGGAAGGACCCAAATATAATGGAACACTGTCGGTATGTAAGTCGGAAAAGATGGTTGAGATAGAGAATCATCGTTACCGTCTGATTTTCTCAGAGAAGACAGGAGATATCTTTGAGCTCTATGATAAGCAATTATCATCAGTTCTATTGCAGAAGAACGAGGATCAGTCCGTATTTGCGTATCAATATGATCGTTATGGGATTAAGGACGTAACAAGATATCTCAAAGACTTTGCTTATCGTTTCTCTACCTGGGGGATTCAGGATTACGGCAGAGAGGCCTATCCCGAATGTGAGCATAGAACCTATAGTCCAAAATACCAAAGTTATTCCATAGATCTAGACACCTTGACCTTAAATTATGTAACCAGGGAAAGCTCCGAAAAATATGGAGATGCTGAGAAGGTGATGATGGAGATTACTTTACCGCCAGCCGGTGATGAAATCTATCTTAATGTAAAGCTGCAAAATAAAAGTGAGACACCTTTTATTGAATCAGGCTCCATCCTGTTCCCCACCGATCATAAGAAGAAGGTCTATCACATAAATAAATCAAATACAGTCCTAGACCCGGCTGTAGATATTGTAGATGATGCAAACCATGTATTGTATTGTCTTGAGAATTATATATCGGCTATGGATGAAGAGAATGGTATCTGTATTGTAACAAAGGATACACCCCTGATGGCATTGGGTGAGACCGGAATATATCAGTATAGACGAAGATATAGCTCGCCGGAGGAGCCGGCTATGTACTCTAACCTCTTTAATAATATGTGGGGAACTAATTTCCCTCAGTGGATTGGTGGAGATTTATGCTACCGTTACATATTATATGGGTTTCGAAAGGATCAGGAGACGGATAATTTAGAGAGAGCCGTGATGCTGCAGGAAGGGGTCGAAGTAACCAGCTGTAAGTTGGATAAGGATTGTCTCGCACTTCCGGAACATATGCAGCTCATTAATGTAAGAGAAGAAATGGGTGGATTAATAATACGATTTAAGGAAGTGTCAGGAAGATCAGAAACCAGGAAACTACGAGTTGACGGATATGATATTGTACCGGTTGACTTAAATAATAATGTACTTGGGGATGAAATGCCGGAATTGTTGGAATTTGAAGCAAAGCCCTATGGTATCCACTCTTTCCTGTTGAAAAGAAGATAGTAAATATAATTGAATTTTAAGTGGTTATACATACAATTTCTAGAATTAACGAATTTAATGATTTGTATGGCTTTTGATACTTCCAACTTTTATATATGAAAGCGGGAATAATGCTTCAGGAATATAGGTTGGAAGAAAGATTTGATAGGGAGCGGCTGTAAAATTTAATCTTGTGATTTCGGATACAAAAGATGGCATCCGAGGAGAAGCATAGATGTTTTATAGTCGCTCTTTGTGTATAGTAAGGAGAAAAATGAGCGTAAAGTAAGTTGTGAGGCTTGTATCACCCACATAAGAAAGGTAGGAATTTTAGATGAAATTAACTTATTACGGAACGGGTGCCGGTGAGGGTTGGCCCGGAATTTTCTGCAACTGTGATATTTGCAAGGAGGCCAAAAGGCTTAAAGGTAAGAATATCCGTACAAGATCGCAGGCACTGATCAACGATGATTTACTGATTGATTTAACACCGGATACGAATATGCACAGTCTTACCTATGGTCTGGATCTGGAGAGAGTTAATCATCTGCTGGTAACCCATAGTCATACGGATCATTTTCATCCGGCAGATATTGAAATGCTAAGAGAGCCCTTTGCTTACCATCGTGATTTATTCCATATCTACGGTAATGATGCCGTAAAAAACAGGATATGGACCGAGGTTCCTGGGGTGGAAGAAGTAGAAGATTGCTTTGCTTTTCATAAGGCAGAACCATTCAAGAAGATACCAATCAAGGATTATACAGTTATTCCGCTGTTGGCCTTGCATGACCGGAAGGAAGAATGCCTGATCTATGAGATTATACAAGGTGATAAGGCGATGCTGTACGCTCATGATACCGGAGCTCTCCCTCCTGAGACGATAAACTATCTGGAGAGTAATAAGGTTCGTTTGGATCTGGTTAGCTTGGATTGTACGACGCAGAGTGAGGAAGATGGCAAGAATCATATGGGGCTTGTGGACGCGGTGAAGGAACGTAAGCGCTTAATTGATCTTGGACTTGCAGATAATAATACAAAATGGATCGTGAATCATTTCTCCCATAATGGAGGTTGGCTACATGATAAGATGGTAGAAGAGGCTGACAAGGTAGGCTTCCTAGTATCCTATGACGGTATGGTGATAGAGGTATAAAGGAAGATCCTTGTTCTTCCGAGGTCTGTGCTGTATCGAAGCTACAGAATGGTGAGCGCAACTTTGTGCCTGCGGCCCAAAGTATACAGGTTATGAGAAAGGCATGGTTATTAAATGGGAATTAAGTATAATGAGAAAAACCGAATCTTTAAGTTGGATACACCAAAGTCAACCTACATGATCGGCATTGTTGATGATGAAAATTTTATTGGACATATTTACTACGGTAAGAGAGTAATGGATGATGATTTGAGTTATTTATTACGCACTGATAATGGAACGAAAGTTCCGTCAAGAAATAATCGGGACAGAGTTTCTTTTATGGATAGCTTTCCGATGGAATACTCAACGCATGGGATCGGTGACTTCAGAGAAACCTGTCTCAGTGTCAAATCGAAGTCCGGTCATTCAGCCTGTAGCTTAGCTTATGTTACTCACAGTATATATCCGGGCAAACCAAAGCTGGAAGGGCTTCCGTCAACCTTTGGTGATTCTGAGTCCTGTACAACACTGGAGCTTTACTGTGAAGATAAGGTGTTAAAGCTACAGATCATACTGCTTTACACCGTATTCGAGGATTTGGATGTAATCACTCGAAGTGTTCGTATCAGGAACGCTTCCGAGGATTGTATCTATCTGACAAAGGTGCTGTCTGCCTGCCTGGATATGGATAATCGAGAATATGATATGCTGACTCTATATGGCCTCTGGTCTAGGGAGAGAATGATAAACCGCAGAAGAATTACAGACGGAAAGCAACTGATCTCATCCCTCCGAGGGGTGTCCTCTCATCAGGAGCAGCCTTTCTTAGCTATTATGGATAAAGATGCGAATGAAGATCAAGGTGAGGTATTTGCTATGAATCTGGTATATTCGGGTAATTTCATGGCACAGGCTGAGATAACGCAGTTTGGATTACTGCGGGCAACCATCGGCATCAATCCGGTGGACTTTAGCTGGAAGCTTGAGCAGGGTGAAAGCTTTACCTCTCCCGAAGCAGTTTTGGTATATTCTTCGGAGGGCATCGGTCAGATGACAAGAACCTTCCATGATTTATATCGTTCCCACCTAATCCGGGGAGAATATCGAGACAAAAAACGCCCGATATTAATCAATAATTGGGAAGCAACCTATTTTGATTTTGATAGTGAGAAATTGCTTGATATTGCAAGAGAAGCTTCCAAACTCGGTATCGAAATGCTGGTGATCGATGACGGCTGGTTCGGAGCGAGGAACGATGATAATTGTGCTCTCGGCGACTGGGTGGTAAATGAAGACAAGATTAAAGGCGGCATGAAGAACCTGGCAGCAGAGGTTAATAAATTAGGAATGAAGCTGGGTCTGTGGTTTGAGCCTGAGATGATTTCTCCGGATTCAGATCTATACCGGGCTCATCCGGATTGGGCAATACAAATCCCTGGAAGGATCGGAGCCCTTAACAGAAACCAGTATGTGTTAGATATATCAAGGAAAGAAATCAGAGACGCAATCTACGAAAGTATATCCAAGGTGCTTCGATCAGCGAATATTGAGTATGTCAAATGGGATATGAATCGTTCCTTGACCGATCTTGGCAGTGCTTGTCTTGAGACGGATACCCAGGGTGAACTCAACCATCGTTATGTCCTCGGCTTATATGAGCTGCAGGAACGTCTGATCAATGATTTCCCTAAGCTGCTGCTTGAGAATTGCTCCAGCGGCGGAGGAAGATTTGATCCCGGTATGTTATATTACAGCCCGCAGATCTGGTGCTCCGATGATACGGATGCGATTGAAAGACTCAGTATTCAAGAGGGAACAGCACTGATATATCCACTGTCTGCTATGGGGGCGCATATCGCAGATTGTCCCAGTCATTCCAATGGTCGAACCACACCTTTTGAAACCAGAGGCTATGTTGCCCTTGCTGGAACCTTCGGCTATGAGCTGGATATTACGAAAATCCCCAATGAGGATAGACAGCTTATCCCCGGACAGGTCGCTATGTACCATAAATATAATGATTTAATTCGCACTGGCGACTATTACCGGATTGCCTCCTATCAAAGCAATCGTGAGTACGATTGTATCCAAGTAGTATCAAAGGATAAGAAGGAAGCCTTGGTTACCTATATTCAGGTATTAGCACGGCCGAATTACAGTACTCGCCGTGTTCGCCTGAAGGGTCTGTGCGAGAATACGATTTATCGTATCGAAGAGACAGGGGTGGAACTAAGCGGAGGTGCGCTAATGCATGCGGGTCTTGCTATCGATAACATGTGGGGGGATTACCTGGGTAAACTGCTTCATATTAAAGCTATTTGCTAACACTGGGTGAAGACCTCGATGTATGTGAACAGGAAGAAGGTTGAGTGATGCTAGAAGAATTGATGGCAATGAATATCGAGATAACAATACTGAGGCTGGTGTTGGCTTTACTATGCGGTGGAGTACTGGGAATTGAACGTGGAAGAAAAAGGAGACCGGCTGGTTTCCGCACCTATATGTTGGTATGTCTGGGGGCGGCTCTCGTTATGATGACGAATGAATATATTTCTAAGACATATGGCACCAGTGATGTGGCAAGAATGGGTGCTCAGGTAATCAGCGGGATAGGTTTCCTGGGAGCCGGAACTATAATCGTAACCGGACATAATCGTGTCAGAGGGCTGACGACGGCAGCTGGTTTATGGGCGGCTGCCTGCATCGGACTGGCGATAGGAATTGGATATTATGCAGGTGCGATTATCGGATGTGTCATGATCTTTGTTGCTATGGCGGCATTGCATAATTTAGATGAGAGAGTTATGTCAGATACGAAGGTAATGAATTTATATATTGAATTCGAGAAGCTGACTTATGTAGGACAATTTATAGAATTTCTTAAAGAGAGAGAGATAAAGGTAAGTGATATAGAAATCTCCAGATCGAATGCCCTGGATGAAGCAGGAACCGCAACTCTTATGACAATTAAGCTTCCGAAGAAGCAGCCTCATGCAACAATTCTGGGAACCTTGAATTGCGCAGATGGTGTCAGCTTTATGGAAGAGGTATCCTAATCCGAATAATAAGATACCCCTGTTAAAAAGGCCTGTGACAATAGAAAGTATGCTTCATATACTTTCTATTGTCATGATTTTATTGTCATAAATAAAAATGAAAGCCAGTGTGAATGGCTTTCATTTTTATCACTTTTTATTATAGATAGGGAGGGATTTTTATTACATGATGATCTCTGAAAGTAACACCGGGCGATTTTCCTCAAGAGACTTTTTAGCTGCCTTTGCGATTAATACCGGCTGTAGTCCGTCATTGATATTAACAGGCACCTCTGTATTATTGATGACTGCCTGAACGAAGAGGGACACTTCTTTAGAGAAGGAAGCCATGTAGCGTTCAAGGAAGAAGTATAACGGTTTTTCTCCTGTGACACCAGCTGAAGTACTGAGTACAGCGGTAGAGCCGGTATCGTTGCTAACTGCAACCTGCCCCTTCGAACCGAACACCTCTGCGCGCTGGTCATAGCCATAATCAGCTTTTCTAGAGTTGTCAATGACAGCAAGAGCGCCATTTGCTAGCTTTAGATTGATGATTGCAGTATCAATGTCACCTGCATCCTTGATAGCAGGATTCACTAAGGCGGTACCGCTTGCATATACTTCGACAACATCACTGGAAGTTAGATATCGAACCATATCAAAATCATGAATGGTCATATCGAGGAACATTCCGCCGGATACCTTAACATACTCAATCGGAGGAGCATCGGGATCTCTTGAAGTAATCTTAACAATATGAACATCACCAATCTTTCCTTCCTCAACAGCATGCTTTACTGCCTCAAAATTATGATCGAAACGACGATTAAAACCAACTTGGAATTTAACACTGGATTTACTAAGGGCATCCATAACCGCCTTAATCTTCGATAAATCCTGTGAGATAGGCTTCTCACAGAACACGTGCTTGTTCGCCTTGATTGCTTCTATCGCGATATCAGCATGTGTATCTGTAGAAGAACAAATAAGAACTGCCTGAATTCTGTCATCCTGCAGGATGTTGTGGTAATCCGTATGGACATCCTGTATTCCTAAGCTATTAGCCCATGCTGTAGTTGCTTCATTCATATAGGGATCTGCAATTGCAGTCACCTTTGCATCCTTCACATGATATGTAATACTCTCGGCATGTACTTTACCGATTCTTCCTGCGCCAATAATACCGATATTTAACATGATTTCATTTCCCTTCTTAAAAAAATGGTATATTCTTGTTAATATGCTATAGATTATATCATGATAATTATCATAATACAACTAAAAGTTAATTAAAATATTATCAAAATATAATAAAAATGATCCAGACTTAACAAAGTATATTGATTTATTATCGCAATATGGTAATATATATTTAGTTTATGTTGCAATATACGGAGGTTAATAGATGGGAATGAAATCAATTCGGATTAAGCAGATGGAGCAATATATCATGGAACATGATCTGGTATCCATGGATGAATTACGAAGCAAATTTAATATATCAATGAATACAGTTCGATTAGATGTTGCTCAACTTGTGAGCAAGGGAGCTATTCGTAAAGTGTATGGAGGTGTCTGTAGTAATCAGAAAGGAAATCTGGTCCCATTCGAAGAGAGACAGGGTAAGAATATTCAGGGTAAAATTGCCTGTGGTATAGCAGCAGCAAAGCTTGTTGAGGATGGAGATATTATTTTCATTGACTCAGGAACTACCACGATGTACATGGTTGATTATATGAGGGAATGCAACTCAGTAACGGTATTAACCAACAACCTGAATGTGATAAATCGGGCAATTGCAATACCCAGTATCAATTTGATCTGCCTGCCCGGTACTCTTGAGAGAAAGACGAATTCCTTCGTTTCTGCGGATACGGTTCGTGCGCTGGAAAAGTATAATATAAGCAAAGCATTCATGGCTTCTTCCGGAATTACTCATAGTGGTATGGTAACCAATTCATCGCCATTGGAGTATGAGATTAAGAAGGCTGCGATTGCCGGTAGTCATCATACGATTTTAATGATTGACTCATCGAAATACGGTAAGAGCGGAATGCTCACCTATGCAAATCTCTCAGATATGAAGAAGGTGATAGTGGATGAGGAAGTCAATCCTGCACTGCTCTCTCTATTTGAGAAGAATAATGTGGAAGTGGTTATTGCACCGTTTCCTCAGGAGTGAGCATCACAATGATGGTTGTTTATAAGTATACTGGTTAAATGAATAGATGATGGACTTAACTCCCTGGATTGGTAAGCTATTGTTACTAGTCTGGGGTTTTTTGAGTAAATACAATTGACTAAAAGCGATATTTGTGGTAAGTTATTGTTAAATAATTGGTAAGTTATTAATAAATCTCTGGTTTTTTTGGAGGGAAGGGTAAGTTCACAAATGTCACTAGTTAGTATGAGTACTATTTTATCAAGAGCTGAGAAGGAGAATTACGGAGTCGGTGCCTTCAGCGTAGCCAATATGGAGATGGTTATGGGAGCAATTCAGGCAGCTGAGGATTGTTCTTCTCCGATTATATTACAGGTTGCGCAGGTACGACTGCCTTATTCGCCACTTAATTTATTGGGTCCGATGATGTTGGCTGCAGCAAGGAAAGCCACTGTTCCCGTGGCTGTTCATTTTGATCACGGCTTGGATATACCGGTTATCCATGAAGCGCTGGAGCTTGGCTTTACTTCCGTCATGATAGATGCTTCTCATCTACCGGTTAATCAGAACATAGAGCAGGTTAAGAAGGTGAAGGAGCTGGCGGATCGATACGGAGCTAGTGTGGAAGCCGAGGTTGGTCAGCTGGGAGGAAGCGAAGATGGTTCGGTGGATCTGGAGATGTTCTATTCGGATCCCAAGGAAGTTAAGCTGCTGTACGAACAAACAGGAGTGGATGCAATCGCATTATCAATTGGTAATGCACATGGTTTATATAAAAAGGAACCAAAGCTTAAATTTGAAATTCTAAAGGAAACGAAGCGAATTGTTCCGGTGCCTTTGGTATTACACGGTGGCTCCGGTATCAGTGCTGAGGATTTTAGAAACTGCATCCATTTGGGAATTAGAAAGATTAACATCGCCACCGCTAATTTTTTATCCGTAGAAGCAGCTGCACGAAACTATCTCGAGGAGGACAAAAAGGACTATTTTAAGCTAAGCGCTTCTATGGTGAGTGGAATGAGAGCAAATGTAACAGAACATATCAAAATATTTCAGAGTAATGATAGAGCATGGAGGTAATATATTATGGGGTACATAGAGTTTGCTAAGGATAGACCGTTTGATCTTGTACTCATCGGTAGAGTAGCAATCGATTTTAATCCGGTGGATTATTATAAACCACTTTCAGAAAGTACTACGTTTAAAAAATATCTTGGCGGATCCCCAGCCAATATTGCGGTTGGGATGGCGAGACTTGGAAGAAAAGTGGGATTTGTAGGAAAGGTATCAAAGGATCAGTTCGGAGATTTCGTGACGGACTATTTTGCAAAGGAAGGAATTGATACCTCGCACATCAGCAGATGTAAGAACGGTGAGAAGCTTGGGCTGACCTTTACGGAGATATTAAGTGAAACCCAGAGCAGTATATTGATGTATCGCAATGAGGTCGCTGATCTTCAGTTGGAAACGGCTGACGTGGATGAGGAGTATATCAAAAATGCGAAGGCACTTCTGATCTCAGGAACAGCTCTGGCTATGAGTCCGAGCAGGGAAGCGGCATTAAAGGCGATGCAGCTTGCGAAAAAGCATAATACAATTATTATCTTTGATATCGACTATCGTCCCTATAACTGGAAGAATGAAGATGAAATTGCGATATATTATTCCATTGTGGCATCAAACAGTGATATTATCCTTGGCTCCAGAGAAGAGTATGATCTGACCCAGAGCTTGATTGCTCCTTATGAAACAGATAAAGCTACGGCAGCTTATTGGCATAGACAGGGAACGAAAATAGTCGTGATTAAGCATGGCAAAGAGGGATCAACCGCTTATACGAAGGATGGCGGTCATTACGGAATTAAGCCTTTTCCGGTGAAGCTACTCAAATCCTTTGGCGGCGGAGATGGTTATGCAGCTGCTTTTCTTCATGGCTTGTTCGAGGGTTGGGAAATCCTCGATTGCCTGGAGTTTGGAAGTGCCTCCGCAGCGTTACTGGTTGCCAGTCATGCCTGCTCTGAGGATATGCCGACGGTAGATAAAATTAAGGACTTCATAAAAGAATGTAAAGAGAAGTTCGGTGATACGATTGCTTATGATGTTTGAAAGATGTAAAAAAATCATTAGATAATGGGGTTAGTGTGAAGAAGCATCTTCACACGGGAAGAACTGCGAAGTTCGTCCATTGGAACGAACTCCTTGTTCTTCCGGGTTTTGAGCTGCATCAAGGATGGAGAATGGGGGTTAGTGTGAAGAAGCATCTTCACACGGGAAGAACTGCAAAGTTCGTCCATAGGAACGAACTCCTTGTTCTTCCGGGTTTTGAGCTACATCAAGGATGGAGATTGGAGGTAATTATGTTAAATTATCTGGCTTTTAATGCGGAAGGAAAAAAGGTAATATCCAGAGTTGACGGGTTCAATAAGGATATGCTGATGGATATTACCGTATATCAGCTGAAAAAGGGAAAGACCTATGTGTTCTATGAGGAAGATAAGGAAACGGCGTTATTATTAATCGGAGGAGCTGTAGATTTTCATTGGGAAGCAAGAATTGACAGTGCAAACCGTGAGAGTGTGTTTACTGGGGCGCCTTATTGTCTTCATGTATGCAGAAACACTAAGGTTACGGTGCATCCCAAAATGGATACAGAGCTGTTGGTTCAATCCACTTATAATGAACGAAGCTTTACCGGTCGCTTCTATGAACCGGAGGATTGTAAGATAGAATTAATGGGTGATAATCAGTGGGAGGGAACGGCCAAGCGTGAAGTGCTGACCATCTTCGACTATAAGACGGCACCTTATTCTAAGATGGTACTTGGTGAGGTTATTACGAAAGCCGGCAGATGGTCGAGTTATATCCCCCATAGCCATACTCAACCAGAGGTTTATTATTATAAGTTTGATAAACCACAGGGCTTCGGTGCTTGTTTTATCGGTGACACGGCTTATAAGGTAACGGATGGCTGCGCAGCAGCAATCAAGGGAGGGTTGACCCATCCACAGGTCGCTGCGCCCGGTTATAATATGTATTATTGTTGGATGATACGACATCTGGATAATAATCCCTGGACATCGCGGGATAATGATCCGGAGCATGAATGGCTGTTGAAGGAGTAAAGGAGGAGCGTATGGGAACAAAAATGACGGTTGGGCAAGCAATAGTTAGATTTTTAGATAATCAATATGTAAGTCTGGACGGAGTGACAGAGAAGTTTGTGGATGGGATCTGTACCATTTTCGGTCACGGAATTGTCTGTGGCCTGGGTCAGGCACTGGAGGAAAATCCATATGGTCTTAAGGTATACCAGGGCAGGAATGAGCAGGGTATGGCACATGTTGCAGCAGGCTTTGCGAAGCAGAGTAACCGAAGAAGAATCATAGCCTGTGCTTCTTCCATCGGACCGGGAGCAGCAAATATGGTAACTGCAGTCGCGGATGCTACAGCGAATAATATACCCCTATTGGTATTTACAGGTGACACCTTTGCTACTAGGCAGCCAGATCCTGTACTGCAGCAGATTGAGCAGTTTCATGATGCATCCATTACAACAAGTGATGCATTCCGCCCGGTATCGAGGTATTGGGATCGGGTGTATCGCCCGGAGCAGCTGATGACTGCGCTGCTTAATGCGATGAGAATTCTTACAGAGCCTGAGACGGCGGGTGGAGTATGCATTAGCCTTCCTCAGGATGTTCAGGGCGAAGCCTATGAATTCCCCGACTACTTCTTTGAGAAGAGAATACATAGAATTCCCAGACGCAGACCGGAGGAGGAAGAGCTATCCGTAGCGGCCGAGCTGATTTGCCGTAAGAAAAAACCGATTGTCATCGTAGGTGGGGGTGTCAGGTATTCCGAAGCTGGTGAGAAGGTTCAGCAGTTCTGTGAGAAATTTAATATACCTTTCTCAGAGACACAGTCCGGTAAAAGTGCGATTGCATCCTCTCATCCCCTGAATCTTGGCGGAGTTGGAGTAACCGGTAATTATGCAGCCAATGTCTTAGCATCAGAGGCCGATGTAGTAATCGGAATCGGTACTAGGCTGTCTGACTTTACCACCGGTTCGAAGGAACTGTTTCGTAATCCAGAAGTAGAGTTTGTACTGCTGAATGTATCTAGCTATCATGCAAAGAAGCTGGACGGTCATTCGATTGTAGCGGATGCAAAAAGGGGAATCGAGGAGTTAACGAAAAGCTTAGAAAAGGCCGGGTATCAGTCTGGATATCAGAATGAAATATCCGAAGCGAAAAAGCGTTGGGAACAGGAAATGAATGTCTTAACCGGTAACACCTATGGCAGTAATTATCAATCCCTCGTCAAAGCAAAGGAAGAGGGCATTGAAGAGGAGTTTGTCACAGCAACCGGCGGAGTACTTACACAGACGGCTGCAATCGGAATAATCCGCGAGTTGATTGAAGAGGATGCAATCATCGTTGGTGCCTCAGGCAGTCTTCCGGGAGATCTACAAAGAATGTGGACTACGGATACAAAGGATGCTTATCATATGGAATATGCCTATTCCTGTATGGGATATGAGATTGCGGCAACACTCGGAGCAAAGCTTGCAGAGCCGGAGCGCGCCTGCTATTCGATGGTCGGAGATGGATCTTTCATGATGATGCATTCTGAGATCGCTACAGCACTTCAGGAGAATAAGAAAATTACAGTATTGCTCTTCGATAATTGTGGTTTTGGCTGCATTAATAATCTCCAGATGGGCAAGGGAATCGGAAGCCTTGCTACCATGTTCCGTTATCGGGATGATACCTCCGGTAAGCAGGACGGCAGACTGATGGTAACCGATTTTGCAATGATCGGAAAGGGGTATGGAATGACAAGCTTCTCAGCCAGGACGAAAGAAGAGCTGAGGGAAGCCCTGATCGAAGCGAAGAAGATAGAGAATAGTGTATTGATTGATATTAAGGTTCTTCCTAAGTCGATGACCGATGGCTATGAGGCCTGGTGGC
Organism: Bacillota bacterium; assembly: GCA_023436225.1. Lineage (GTDB taxonomy): Bacteria > Bacillota > Clostridia > Lachnospirales > Lachnospiraceae > Mobilitalea. Next base: position 46,407 of record JAEZKA010000063.1, on the reverse strand, counting down.
ATGTCGGATTAGGGGACAGCGATACCAATTTAAAGATCAAGGAAGCTTATCAAGACAGAAAAGAGCATCTAAAGGATGCCAGACAGTATTAATAATACATCAAGAAATATCCATGGAACAGGACCTTTCTTGAATGCGTATTACAGAAGGTTAACCGACATATTTTTATGAATTAATTAATGGGAGGATAATAAACAATGTTAAATCAGGATAAGATTAAACTCGGAATAGCACCGATTGGTTGGACGAATGATGATATGCCCGCTCTTGGAGGTGAGAATACCTTCGAACAGTGTGTAAGCGAGATGGCACTTGCAGGCTTTACTGGTTGTGAGGTAGGTAACAAATACCCTAAGGACACTAAGGTTTTGAAGGAAGCACTGGATATCAGAGGAATGCGTATTGCCAGCAAATGGTTTTCTTCCTTCTTAGTTACAAAGCCTTATGAGGAGACCGAGAGGGAGTTCATAAAAGAGCTGGATTATCTGGAGGCAGTCGGAGCAAATCGAATTAATGTCTCAGAGCAAAGCTATTCCGTTCAGGGAAATGAAGAATTATCTATTTTTGATAATAAGGTGAATTTTACAGAAGAGGATTGGACCAGATTATGCGATGGACTTAATAAGCTCGGTAAGCTTGCAGTAAGTCGTGGCTTTAAGCTGTGCTTCCATCACCATATGGGTACCGGTGTTCAGACGATTGCCGAGACAGAACGACTGATGGATCAAACGGATGAGAATTATGTGTTTTTATGCTATGACACAGGACATTTTACTTTCTCGGGAGAGAACCCGCTTTACATATTGAAAAAATATCCGAATCGTATTGGTCATGTACATCTTAAGGATGTCAGAGCCGACGTACTTAAGAAAGCAACGGAAGGAAAATGGTCCTTTCTCAAGTCGGTACGCGAAGGTACCTTTACGGTACCCGGTGATGGCTGCGTAGATTTTGCATCCGTATTCGAGGCGTTGGAAGAATGTGATTATGAAGGCTGGCTTTTAGTTGAGGCAGAGCAGGACCCCGCGAAGGCAAATCCCTTTGTTTATGCGAAGAAGGCGAGAGAATATATCAGAACAATGATTAATATCTAGTCACATTTTTTCACAAGCAAATTTGTGCTCTGCAGAGTGAGAAAATCAGGGATTTTCTCACATAAAGTTTGCAGGCGATGAGAAAGGAATGGTTATTAAAATGGAAAAGTTAAAATATTTTGCAGGCGGTAGATTTATCGAATCAAAAACAGAAAAATATACCAACGTTTATAATCCGAGTACCGGAGAGATCACTGCTCAAGTTCCCTGTTGTACTGCCGAGGAGACAGAGGAGGTTATTCAGATTGCGAAGAAGGCATACGAAAGCTGGTCAAAGGTACCGATCGTTAAGCGTGTCCAGGTATTATATAAGCTTCGTAATCTGATTGATGAGCACATGGAAGAACTGACCTATCTGGTAGCACAGGAGCATGGTAAGGTATGGGATGAGGCAGCAGGTGATGTACTGAAAGCGAAGGAAGGAACCGAGCTGGCTTGTTCGGCCCCCAGTTTAATTCTCGGTGATGCATTGATGGATGCTTCCAGTGGCTTTGACACTGTATTATATCGTGAATCCATAGGAGTTTTTGCCGGAATCGTGCCTTTTAACTTTCCTGCAATGATACCGATGGGATGGATGGCACCGATGTGTATTGCAGCGGGTAATACCATTGTTTTGAAGGTGTCCAGCTCTACGCCGAGAACGGCACTGCGCTTTGCTGAGCTCTATCAAGAAGCGGGACTCCCGGCCGGAGTTCTTAATATTATAACCTGCAGTCGTAATGAGGCTGAAATCTTTTTAACGCATCCTGATGTGAAAGGAATTTCTTTTGTAGGATCCACTTCGGTAGGCAAGCATATCTATAGTGTGGCTGCAGAGCATGGTAAGAGAGTTCAAGCGTTATGTGAAGCAAAGAATCATGCTCTTGTGCTGAAGGATGCTCCCATAGATCGTACGGCAGCAGGTATTCTTAATTCCGCCTTTGGCTGTGCTGGTGAGCGTTGTATGGCATTACCGGTTGTTGTGGCAGAAGAAGAGATTGCAGATGCTTTGGTCGCTAAGCTTGTGGAGCTCGCAAAGGAATTGAAGCTGGGACCGGCATATGATAAGACATCATCATTAGGACCTGTAATAGACCAGAAGCATAAACAAAGTATTCTGAATTGGATCCAGAAAGGCATCGACGAAGGAGCTAAGCTGGTGCTGGATGGAAGAAATGCGGTTGTAGAAGGCTTTGAAAATGGTTTCTATCTGGCGCCGACCATCTTTGATCATGTAACCGAAGAGATGACTGTCGGAACTCAGGAAATCTTCGGACCTGTACTATGTATCAAACGGGTAAAAAGCTTTGAAGAGGGCCTGAAGCTGATGAATGATAATCCTTTTGCAAACGGCTCAGTTATCTTTACACAGAATGGATATTACGCTAGAGAATTTGCTGCCAGAACCGATGGTGGTATGGTTGGTATCAATGTAGGTATTCCGGTTCCGGTAGGTGTATTTCCATTTTCGGGACATAAGAATTCCTTCTTCGGAGATCTTCATTGCCTGGGTAAGGATGGTATTAAGTTCTTTACGGAAAGTAAATGCGTAACAACCAGATGGTTTGATGAGGAAGAGATGAAGAAAACGAAGGTATCTACCTGGGATGGAACGATATAATAAGTAAAAGTCCTATGAAAATGGCAGTTATGGATCGGTAGGTTCTGTGAATGTTAGAATTTGAAAGGAGTAATGTATTCAACTCTGGGATTGAATACATACATATGAGGAATGATTGTCGGAAAGTCGATTATTAAGCACATCAGTAAAACGAGAGATAAACAAAAGAAGCAAGCTTTTAAAAAACTGTTACAACGTTTGAATAGTATCAGGGCTAAATTAATCTTGGCGTTCCTAGTTCCGGTGCTCCTGATCATTATTCTTGGTATCCTGTCATATTCCAAATCCTCAAAGGGATTAATTGATAGTTATGAAGGCTCAACGATGTCGAATATGACTAATATAGCAAAATATCTTGACTTTGGGTTTGAAATCGTATCTTCAAAAGCTGAGATATTGAATTCGGATGAGGTAATAAAGGATTATTATTCCGGCCAATATAAGAAAAATCAAATGGAGGAAATGAGCCGTTTTCGGGAGGTTCAATCCTCTGTTACAACGAACATCTTATCGGAGGATTACATCGCCAATATCTATCTATTGTCCAATTACGGAACCGGTATCTCAGGAAACGGTACCAACAGCACCCGATTGATCTATGATAATTTCATTGCAGAAGGAGAGGGAGCTTACCTTGTTCAAAGCAAACAAGAGGAGCTCTGGATTGGAACTCATCAATACTTGGATGAACAAGCAGTATCGACGAACAAAGGTTATGCGATCAGCTATCTGAGATATCTGTATAATGCCGGAAAGAAGCCCATCGGATGTATCGTTTTGGACGTATCCTATGATTATGTGTACAACACCTTAGCAGAAAGTGGTTTTCCGGAGGGAAGTGTCACTGCGTTTATCAGTGGAGACGGCAGAGAAATTATATGTGGTGATCTGCCGGAGGGTTATAAATTCACAGAACAGAGCTATTACACGAAGGCTTTGGAGGATGGTTCGATTACTGAAGGACGAGAGTATATCAAGGTTAAGAATAAGGAGTATTTGTTCGTATACTCAAAGCTGGAGTCCAGCGAAAGTTTGCTTTGTGCGATTATACCGAAATCAGTCATTGTAGAGGAAGCAAACGCAGTAAAGAATATCACACTTATCGTAGTAGTTATTGCAAGCTTTATCGCCATCGCTTTAGGCTCCTATATGGCCTTTGGATTTAGCGATTCGATACACAAGATTAATGATGTATTACAAAGGACAGAAGCAGGTGACCTGACCTGTTATACAAAGATTAACAGGAAAGACGAATTTAAGATTCTTAGTAAAAGTATTAATGATGTAATTGACAGTATGTTGAAGCTGATCGGAAGAGTGGCAGGTACCAGCAATACAGTATCCCAATCTGCATCGGTGGTATCGGATAGCTCAACCATTCTTGTAAATGCAACAAAGAATATATCGGACGCAGTAGGTGATATCGAACAGGGTGTATCACAGCAGGCGGTTGATGCGGAAAGCTGTCTTCACCAGATGGCTGATTTGGCAGAGAAGATCAATGCACTGTATAGCAGCACCCACAATATCGAGCAGATAGCAAGCAATACCAAGGATATTGTCGGCGGCGGTATGGATATTGTAGAGAATCTCAGCCATAAGGCGAAGGACACTACAGATGTAACCAGAACCGTAATTATCGATATCGAAAGTCTGGCTAAGGAATCGGCAGCAATTGCAGGAATCATTAATACGATGAATGAAATTGCATCACAGACGAATCTGCTTTCCCTGAACGCCTCCATCGAAGCAGCCAGAGCCGGACAATACGGCAGGGGCTTCTCCGTAGTAGCAGAAGAGATACGCAAGCTGGCGGATGAATCGCTGAAGGCTTCCGGTGAAATAGCAAAAATCATTCAGAGAATTGAGCAGCAGACGACGAGGACGGTTCATTCGGCCAGATATGCAGAAAGCATCGTACTCTCCCAGGAGGAAGCGTTAGTCAAGACGGTGAATGCTTTTACCGATATCAATATGCATGTTGAGAAGCTGACCAGTAATTTAAATCAGATTGCATATGGAGTGGAGGGAATTGAGCATGCGAAGGATGATACCCTAAGGGCGATCGAAAGCATCTCAGCAACAGCAGAGGAGACAGCTGCAGCGGCGGAACAGCTTAGTGTAACCGCTGATAAGCAGTTGGAAGAGGTTCATAAACTCAATGATGTCGTGCAGCAGCTTAGTAATGATGCGGGAGTTCTGGAGGAGTCGGTTCGTGTTTTTAAGGTAGAATAAGTTACTTAATAAAAGTAGGGGGTTTTGCAGTCGGATCGCGTATGCAAAGCCCCCTGCTTGCGAATGTTGGTCAATGAGAAAAATTGCGATTATCAGAAGAATATTGTATAATGGTTAACATTACATCAGAGAGGGGACACATTATGTTCAAAATAGATACACATATTCATACCGTGGAGACCAGTTCCTGTGGAAGAATCGAGGCAAGAGAAATTGTCCGCTTATATAAGGAAGCCGGATATCATGGTATTATTATTACCGATCATTATTTTGATCTCTATTTCGATAATTTGGTAGACTTGTCCTGGGATGAGAAGATAGATCAATTTCTGCGAGGCTATCATCATGCATCGGAGGAAGGAACTAAGCAGGGGTTAAAGGTATTCCTGGGTCTAGAGCTTCGTTTTACGGAAAACCCCAATGACTATCTGGTCTATGGGATTACCGAGGGATTTCTTAAGGAGCATAAGGAATTATATACGTTAGGCTTGAAGGGATTTAAGAAGCTCATAGAGAAAGAGAACATCCTTATTATTCAGGCGCATCCCTACCGAAAGCATATGATTGTAGCAGCACCGGAGGATATTCATGGCGTTGAAGTTTATAACGGCAATGGTAGACATAATTCCCACGATGAATTCTCATTTGCTTTTGCGAAGGAGCATTCCCTTATGATGAGTTCAGGCTCGGATTTTCATGAGCTGGAGGATCTGGCAAGGGGAGGAATGGTATTTGATCACGAGATTAACACAGCCGAAGACTTTGTAAATGCCCTGAGAGATAAGTCGGCCTTAGAGTTGTTATCCACAAATTGACTAAATAATGAATTATAATTGGTATGCTAGAATCCCAATTGTAGAACTAAGAAAGAAAGGCTGCCATACAGCGATTTGAACAATCATCCTAGAGGAGACATAGTTCAGAAGCTGTATGACAGCCTTTTAAAGTATAGGATTTGAAATCCCTCAATAAACTTATATACATCAATTTGCACATAGAAAGTGATACCAGAGTGATACATAACATAGTTTGTTGAGCAACTGTATGAGGCCGTCGGTACCTGGAACACGTATTTTGTGTTCCTACGTACCGTTACGAGACTCATTCAAGCGAGAGCGTGTTGTGAATGAACTATGTTAACTTTCATCTGTTGTTTCTTCCGCTTCTGCGGTAGCGGAAGTCCTTCCGGAACGCACCCCAGTTACAATCACGATACCAAGACCGATTAGGAAGAGGAAGATCGCGATAAACTGTGAGGTCGATAAAGATCCAATGGCACCACGCTCTAAGTCTCCACGGAAAAACTCAAGAATGAAACGTCCGGCGCTATAAAAGGTTAGATAGAAACCGGCTACCTGACCCTTGGCCTTCGTCTTTCTGGCAATTAAAATCAGAGCGAAGAAATTCAGGAAGTCTAAGGCACTGGAGATTGGTTGGGTAGGAATTAACGTCACATTATTCGGTGCAAAATCCGATTCGTGGAAGATGATGTGGAAGGCGCTATCTGTCTCAATACCATAGCAGCAGCCAGCCAATACACAGCCGAGTCTTCCGAAGCCCTGAGCCAGAGCGATGGAAGGCATAACGAGATCGAAGTATTCTAAGAAATTCAGCTTCTGCTTTCTAATATACAGATAGCCGGAGAAGATGCCGCCGATGATACCGCCGTATACGACAAAACCGTGTGAGATATCCAACAATAGGGAAGGATCGGCGATAATCTCTTTTATCTGAGTTATGTAATACAGGAGCTTTGCCCCGAGTATACCTCCAACAAGTGCCCAGATAAAAAGGTTGAAAATCAATTCATATTTCATGCCCTTTTTCTTGGCACGATATTCTGAGGTGATATAAGCGGAGAGCGCTCCAATCGCAATCATCAGACCATAACCGTAGATTGTTACAGGTCCAATCGTTAATAATTCGTTCTTCATTTTCTCAGATCCTTTCAATAGATATGTAAGTATGAAGCATGTTCTTAACTAGTATACATAATTTTTAGTAAAAAGAAAATATATGTTTGGAAAATATATATTAAATAGTTACATAAATAGTTACAGTTCACACCACAATGTCGTATATGAAAATGCAAATACTTCGCAAAGCGTGCTTTCCATTGATTCCTTGATCTAACTCATATCTTCAAATTTGACTAGGATGTGAAAGTAACTGAAATTAAGATTTGGTCATGGTTCGAAAATATTTTGAAAAATATGGTAAAACAATATTGACAATGTAACAATGTTATGTTACATTGTCAATATTAAATTAAACGTAACATTGTTACATTCACTGAATGAAAATTTGCTTCATAACCATCAGCTGATTATGAGTATAAAGGATATAATGCAGCCGATTAGATAGAGAAAGGAGAATAATATGCCAATTACAAAGAAAGAATTACTGAATGAGACAGGAATTTCCTATGGTCAGCTTTACCGATGGAAGAGAGAGGGTTTAATTCCCGAGGAATGGTTTATCAAGCAGCCTTCCTTTACCGGACAGGAGACTATATTTCCAAGGAGTAAGATTTTAAACCGAATTAAAGCGATTCAAGAATTAAAGGATAAATATTCTCTGGAGGAGCTGGCAAAGATACTCTCGCCGGAGGTGGCAGAACGATATTTCACGACAGAGGATCTTAGGGTGATTGAGGAGATTAAGGATAATTTGATTCCAGCCTTCGTCCAGGCATTTCAGAAGAATAATTTCTCCTTTATCGAAGTACTTATTATGATTGCCCTGTCAGACTTCAAGGAGCATTCGGACATCTCAAGAGGACAGCTTATGGAGATTATAGAGGGGCTCAAGGATTATCTACCGAAGATGAGGTCTACCGGTTACATTCTCATACTATTTGACCGCCAAAAGGATTACTATGCGACAATCTATGAGGAACAGGCACAGGTTTATATCGACAGCAGGTTGAGTATTGTGAAAGAGATTCACATCAATGACTTATCGAATTCCTTAAAGCTAAAATACAGGAACAGCTTTAACTTCAAGTTCGATCAGGAGGAGGAAAGTGACACTCAATTTAGTGCAGAGGGCATGGGAGTGAATATGGTATGAAGCGTAATGTGATAAGCCTGGGAAATAGAGCAATTCAAGGTGATTATAATACCGTCTTGGCTGCTGGGGAATTAAGGATAAGAGACAGCCATATTAAGCATCTGAGTGTTGCCGGTCACGTGGAGACAGTGAAGTCCTTCTTAGGAAGGGTGCATTGTGCCGGTGAGTTTATTGCAAACGAAATACAATTCACAAGTCTCACCGTAGTCGGTGATTCTAAGCTTAGAGGGATCTGTAAGGGTGATACGGTAACAATTACAGGTTCTGTAACTGCTGACTATCTGGAGTGCGAAATTCTGTGTAACGGGATTGGTAATCGGAGTTCTAAGGATAGACAGAATACCAATAGTTGCTGGCAGGGAGTATTTCATATACATACCTTTGAGAACTGTGGTGATCTGCTAATGAATTTTGAGTATCGTGCTGATAACATAATCAGTTATGCTGGTATAAAAAGCTTACATGAGCTGGAATGTGAGAACTTCTATAGCTTTTCAGACCTTGAGGCAGAGGCTGTGAATGCAGATCGAATCTTCTTGTTGACTAAGGCTTCGGTTAAGGTTGGACAATTGACCGGTACCACCGTAATCATAAAAAGAGATTTTAAAGCAGATAAAGTATATAGAGGAATTCCGAAAAGAACAACATATAGAAGGCAGAACAAGCCAAATCAGATGGTGCATATCAAAACAATCGAAGCGGATCACGTTGAAGTGGAATATACAAGAGCAGAGTTCATTAGCGGTGACGAGATAATCATTGGAGATTTATGTATTGTTTACCGTGTGGAATACCGGAAAAGTATCACAATTTCGAATAAAGCAGTGGTGAATGAGGTGGTTAAGGTATGAATAATGAGAAGATAGGTGGGATTGGATCGATCCATGGCGGAGATTATGACGATATTTTTGTGGAGGGCCTGGGGAAGCTTAAGGGTTCTGTTACTGCAAGGAAGGTAGTTGTATCCGGTGCCTTCAAAAGCAAAGGATATTTGACTACAGAGGAGTTGCAGGTGGACGGTTTAGCGAGGATTTTTAAGAGCATCAAAACTAAAAGGCTGGTAGTCAAGGGTACGTTAAAGCTTCGCCATGCGGATTTGAATGCCGACTTAGTATATGGAGAGGGATTACTGACCTCCACCGGTTGTGTCTGTGCAGATGAAATAATTCTTAGCGGATATTGCACCATCAAGAAAATGACAGGAGACAGAATATCCATACATAATAATCTTAATGGGATCAATAAAATCATGAAAAGTCTAAGAATACTGTCCATTCTTTATTTTGGCAGAAGCATTAGCCCGGGTCACAGTCTGGTGGATCAAATTGAGTGCACTAACCTAATTGCCAGTGGAATTAAATCCAGAGTCGTTCGTGCAGGGCATGTCGAGTTGGGAAAGGACTGTATCATAGACAGACTTTACTGTGATGGAGATATGGTAATTGATCCTACCTGTAGAATCAAAAGAATTTATTCCAATAACAAAGAAAAGGAATTTCAGGGGAAAGGGAGAAGCAAGATGGCGAATGTGACAGTAAAGAAGATACTGGATCTGTATAAAGATGCTGCAATTAATGAAGAGGAGGCAGAACTGATGCTAAAATCAGTATTCGATCGCAATTCATCGAATTTAATTCATGAGAATAATGATAATAGAGTTGAGACACCCTGGGAAGAGGATGGGAAGCTGAGGCTGGTTGCTTTTATCGGGAAAAGGCTTATGAAGCGAGGCGAGGCAGGACAGAACCGCTTGGAGTTTAAGTATGAAGGAGAAGCGTTGAATGTGGAATGTCATTCTAATCTAAACTGCGGTGATATTTCCGGCAATGCATCTGCTGGAGGATCTATTAAATGTAGGGATATTGGAAGAAACGCATCGTGTGGTGGAAGTATCTCCTGTAATGATATCGCCGGAAATGTGTCAGCCGGGGAAAGTATAAATCAGGGCCTCTAGAAAGTTTAGTTTCAGAGGGAGAGATCAACGGAACTTTATTTAGATAGTAATCCTGCTGAATGCCAGCGGAACATACTTTTGGTTCCTCCGGCATAACGGAACTGCATTATATAAGCAGTAAGAGAAGTAACATATAGAATTTTGATGCAAGAACGGAGGTCGTTATGAAAAAGAAAAAACCGAGATATAGTACCTGGCAGAATATCAGCTATGTGGTCTCAATGGCATGGTCTACCGATAAGCATATCTTTGTTCTGTTCACAATATTTACAATAACATCGGGAATATTACCACTCATCAATGTCGTGTTCCCGAGATTTATTCTTCAGGAGCTGATGTATGATCAGCGCTTTAATGTCCTGCTTATATTATTAATATTGTATTTTCTGATTGGTGCATTAGCGGGCTTTGGCAAGTCCTATATCAATCAGGCTTATTATCCGAGGATGACTTACGTCCGTTTTCAATTTATGAAGCTGCATCATATAAAATGCATGGAGACTGACTTTCAAAATACCGAAAATCCGGACTTTCTTAATGATAAAGAGACAGCCTTCCGATGCCTCAACAATGATCAGAACGGCATCGAAGGTATGCTGCATAAGCTTTTCTTCTTGGGAGGTAGTCTCTTCGCCATTCTGGGATATATGACAATCATTTCCATGCTCAATGGATATGTGTTGCTATATCTGATCGCAAATATTACAGTATCCTTTTACTTTACTTACCGGGCGAGAAAATATGAGCATGATAAGAAGGATGAGATTTCAGAAAATGACCGCCGCTCCGGATACATTTATGATTTGATGTATAATTTTGCCTATGGAAAAGAGCTGCGTATCAACGGACTATCAGGGTGGATAGCCGGTCTGTTTCAGGAATATAAGGGAAGAAGATTGGAAATCCATAAGAAGATTCGATTCCAATATTTCAGAGCTGGATTAATCGACGTAATATTGTTAATTATCCGGGAGGGGGTCATTTATGCATACCTTATCAATCTGGTGATAACAGGCAGGCTGACCATCCCGGAGGTCACAATGTATTTTTCAGCGATTGCCGGCTTTGCAGAATGGATTAATCGGCTGATTGGGGATATTGCACACATCAGAGCACAGAATCTGGATGTCTGTGATTTCCGTAAATTCATAGAGCAATCAGAGAAGGAGAACGGAGATAGCGTACCATTACCTAAGGGACCCTATGAGATTGAGTTTCGAAATGTATCCTTCCGGTATCCGGGCAGTGAGGTTGATATCTACAAGAATCTGAATCTAAAGATTCCGATTGGCCAGAGGTTAGCCATTGTCGGGCATAACGGCGCCGGTAAGACGACCTTTGTTAAGTTGCTATGCCGCTTGTATGATGTGACAGAAGGAGAGATCCTGCTGGGAGGCATAAACATTAAGTGTTTTAATAAAGAAGAGTATTTAAGACTTTTCTCTGCTGTATTTCAAGAGGTTAAGATACTTGCATTCTCTGCTGGTGAGAATGTTGCACTGGAGGAGAAAGAGGACATTGATACAGATCGATTGACTCAGGCTCTGGAGCAGGCTGGGGTGGCAGAGAAGATTGCATCTCTAGCAAATGGAGCTGATACCAGCCTCTTAAAGTTCTTAGATGATGAGGGGGTAGAGCTGTCCGGTGGTGAGAATCAGAAGATCTCCATCGCACGTGCTCTTTATAAGAATGGACCGATCATGGTACTGGATGAACCGACAGCTGCTTTAGATGCACTGGCCGAATATCAAACCTATCTGAATTTTAATCAGATGGTTGGACAGAAGACGGCGATTTATATCTCTCACCGTCTAGCCTCCACCATATTCTGTGACGCCATCGCCATGTTTGAGCAAGGCGAGATTATTGAATACGGTTCCCACGCAGAGCTATTAGCGAAGCAGGGCAAGTATCGGGATATGTATGAAACCCAGGCGAAGTATTACAAAGAGGAGGCGATTGCATGAGGAAGAATATAAGGATTGCACTCCATTTTCTAAAGCTGGCCGGCAAAATGTCAAATACCTATATCCCATTGTTGTATAGTACGGCGATTATAAAGGCATTATCTCCGTTTCTGAATATTATCATGCCGAAGTTCATTATTGATGAATTAATGGGAGAGAAGCGTGTCGGTCCATTGATGCTTTATGTGGCAATGACAATAATCGGAAACGGGATCTTTAATCTGCTGATTAAGTTCCTTGATACCAAGGTAGAAATCGCGAACTTTGCAATGGTGAACAGCTTTGAGCTTCATATGGGAAAACATATCATGAGTATGGATTATGAGAATCTGGAGAATCCTGAGATACTGGATAAGAAGGAGAAGGCAATTTTCCCAATCAATAACCACGGTGTACTGTGGAGGATGTTTAGCAGTATGATTAATCTGCTACAGAGTATCATTACAATCGTAGGATTGGCGGCTATTGTAGCTACCCTTAATATCTATCTCTTGTTGATTATTGTAGCTATCATGCTGATCAATGCATCACTGCTTAAGACGGAGCAGAATCTTTTTTTTGAGATGTATCAGGGCTTAATCCCCTTAAACCGAAAAATAGGCTATTATATTACACTCATCAGCGATTTTTCCTTTGCAAAGGATATTAGAATCTATCATATGGCTCCTTATATTCTTAAAAAGGTAAATGCGTATAATACGAAGTCATTCGAGCAATTCAGTGAATACTTTCCGAAGTACGGGAAGGCTGACGGGATATCGGCGATTAATGTTCAGGTTCAGATGCTGGTGGTATATGCCTATATGGCGTGGCAGGTACTGAAGGGTTTGATTGGAATTGGCGATTTTACGATGTATATTGCGGCTGCCAATAATTTCTCTGCAAGTGTCTATGGAATATTGTTCAATTTCGTAGAATTTATACAGAATTGCAAGTATCTGGAACAGTATCTGGAGTTTGAACAATTACCCACGAAAAGTGACCAAGGAACCAAGAAGATCGAGAAGAAGGAGGGGATAGAAATTGAATTTCGTAATGTCTCCTTCAAGTATCCCAGGAGTGAGGAATATACACTGAGAAATGTGTCCCTTACGATCCGCAGTGGTGAGAAGCTCTCTATCGTCGGTCAGAATGGTGCCGGTAAAACTACCTTCATCAAGCTACTTTGTAAGCTTTATGAGCCACAGGAGGGAGAAATACTGATTAACGGGGTAAGTATAAGGGAATATAGCAGGGAGGAATATAATCGCTTATTGGCAGTTGTATTCCAGGATTTCAAGCTATTCTCCTTCTCAGTTAAGGAGAACATCTCCTTCTATCGTGATACGGAGGGCAGGAGGCTTCATCATGCACTGGAGAAAGCTGGCTTAAAGGATAGAATAGATAAACTGGAGCAGGGAATTGAGACCTCGATCTATAAGAATTTTGATAAAGGGGGAGTAGAATTATCAGGAGGGGAGAATCAGAAGCTGGCTATTGCGAGGGCAATCTATAAGGACTCACCGATTGTAATTCTGGATGAACCAACGGCTGCTCTGGATCCCTACGCCGAGTTCGAGATATATACCCGGTTTAATGAGCTGGTTAATAATAAGACAGCAATCTATATCTCACATCGCCTATCCTCCTGCCGCTTCTGTGATCACATTGCAGTATTTGATCATGGAGAGCTGGTCGAATACGGAACCCATAAGGAATTGGAAGGAAAGAACGGTCTTTATAGTAAAATGTGGCATACTCAGGCACAATACTATGCATAGATATGATGAGAAAGGCAAATATTTTCTAAAATTGATATGATTCCGTTTAGTCAAATTCGGAATAGTAATACTGTTTGTGTTAAGAAAATGCGCAAGAAGCAATTAATCTTGCGCTTTTTCGGTTTTAGAATATCTGAAAATAGCAATAGAATCTATGTTATTTTTGAAAAATCAGAGGAAAGGTTGTGTATTAATTGAATTAAAGACTATACAATGGATGAAAAATCTGGCATACTTATATTTGTAAATTGACAAAATGGGGTAGATAAATACACAGCAATGAACATGCTAGAAGGCTAAGAAAGGAAGACAAATAATTAAGGAGGAGCAGTCATGGTTCAGATTTATCAGCAGCGTAGAGATATGATTAATGGGGGCAGTGGGTTCTACTTCGGTCCTGCAGGTACCGGGAAAACCTATGCTCTAAAAAATGAAATTGAACATGTACTAGAGAATACCGAGGGGACAGTATTTGTTATTAGTAAAAACGGTGAGTTTAATGAATTGATTGAAAAATACGACGGCTTAGTGATTGACCCGATAAATAATCCCTTTAATCCTTTAATCATACAGGATACCTGTGAGATGAGCGAGCAGGATGTAGTATTCTTAAGCAAAATCAAATTTGGTTTAGCAAAGCTTTTAGTTGAGACAAAGCTTCCTAAGCTAACGAATCTACAGAAATATTTAATTGAGCAGGTAATGCTTAAGCAGTGTCTGGAGTGTGGAGATCTGGATTGGAACCAGTATGCTCTTGCTTTTAATAATATGATAGAATCCTATACAAGCAAGAAGATAGCAAAGAAGCTGGACGATGTGAAAGCGAGTCTTAATAAAGTGGCTACCGAGTTAAACCTCGAACCAGTTATTAGTGACAATGTATTATTAAAAGACACCTTCCTTGAGGAACTAAAGGAGCTGGCAGCAGCTGTCTCAGATTTGAATAAGCTTGCAGAAGGCAAAGAACAGATTAATATCGGTAGCCATCGGTTGGTAATCTATGATATCTCGAAAGTATCAAAAGAGGATGCAGATAAATATAGTCTCATGGCAATTGAAGATATTTGGACGAGACTTAATGGAAAAGCGCCGATCACCGGAGCAAGACTTCTGATTGATGATGCAGATTCCCTTTTCTTACGATACGATAAATACATGGCAATGATGTATAAGGTATCAAAGTCTCAAGGCTTCGTGATTACCGCAGTTATCGAAGATACAGCAACCTTCCTCACAAAGCGCTTAAGCTTCCGTAATATTTCCGGTTATTTTGAGATCTTCGGTCATTCCATGGATAAGGTTGAGATTCTGAAGCCTCTCTTTAGTCTTAGTCCGGAGGATATAGAGTGGTTAGTTAAGGCACCAAGCGGACAGAAGCTGGTATTATGTGGTGGTAACCGTTTCTTAGTAAAGGCTGTTAAGTAATTGGTACATATATAATTGGAATAATCAAAGATGATAAATAGAAATGCTTCCATGATAATTCGTGCGGAGCATTTTTTGTTATAAGAAAGAGTTTGCTAGTTAAAAGACATCACGATATGTGATATTTGCACTACGATTTATTTGCAATCATATAAAATTACAAATAATATTTGCTTATACTTTATTAGTAATTGAACTACAAAAAATGATATGGTAATCTATAAGTGAAAAACATTGGTAATTTTGTCGATTTTAAATAAAAACAATAACACGGAATGTGGGAGAACATGGGTAAAACAAATGAATTATTAAATAATAAAATTGGATCTGCTATTCAATATTTTCGCGAATCCTATGGGATTACACAAAGTAAATTGTGCAAGGGATTGTGTTCTGTAGCTACCTTATCACGTATCGAAGCAGGGGAGAGGGACGTTGATTCTCTATTGTTAGAGACACTTTTGGAACGTCTAGGTAGAATGCCAAATCAGTTTGAGCTAATACTGACTGATTTCGATTATTTGATTTATCAAAATAGAATAGAAATAAAGAATTTAATTAATGAAAAGGATTATGAGAAGGCTTATGACCTTCTTAAAGAGTATGAGCAGATAACGGCTTCTAAAGGAAGTGCTCATATGCAATTTGTGGTTTATTGTAGAGCGTTGCTGAATGAATCACAGGGCGGTGCTGTTGAGGAGACAATCAACCTGTTAATGGAAGCGATTACCTATACCGTACCGGACTTTAAAACACATAAAATTATGGACTATTATCTAAGTAGTAGCGAGCTTGGTATTATTATCGATATCTTGCAACGACTGATTGTCACAGGAAATGTAGAAAGCTCCAAGGATATTCTGGAACAGGTACTTAATTATCTGGAGCTACAGGCATTGTCCGAAGATACAAATCAAACCTACGCTAAAGTAGCAGTAATGGCGTGCAAGCTTTATTTGTCGGAAGATAATATATGGAAAGCACAGGAGATGTGCGATAAAGGCTTAGAGAAAAGCAAGGGAAGTCGAAGGATGGATTATCTCGGTGATTTATATAGTATTAAAGCAGAAACAACGGAGCTACTATTGAAGCAAGAGGGAAAATGGGATGCTTCCAATAATGAATGCTTGAAGTATTACCTTCAAGCATACCATATTTATCATTTTTTTGAAGATAATACGGAAGCAGAGTTAATTATGAAACATCTTGAGGAGGAATACCAATGGGCAGATATCGACTAGGGGATATTGTACGCATGACAAGGAAGTCCCTGTCTATCACACAGGAGCAATTATGTGATGGAATCTGCTCGGCTGAGACTTTGTCAAGAATAGAAAACGGTAGTCAAAATCCAAGTAGGGATGTCTATGAGCTACTGATGGAACGTATGGGCCGTATTAGAGATAGAGCGTACTCCTTACTATCTGTATCAGATTTGAAGGTACTGGAGAAGATGAAGTTATTTGAAGATTATATAAAGCAATATGATTTTATACAAGCCGAAGCTATTTTAAATGAAATTAAGCAAACTATCGGTCATTCAATTCTTGATAATCAATTTTTGCTAAGAGCGGAAAGTATAATTAATTACTTTCAAAAGCGTATTACCGCGGAAGAATACCTGGAAGCTTCCGTACAAGCAATACGCCTAACTATACCTAAGTATGGATCAATTTCGTTATCTAATTGGCCATTAAGCTTTAATGAAGCGCAATTGCTGATAAATATTTCAAATGCTTATGAGGAAAAGCAAGAGTATCATAATGCAATTAATGTAATAAAAGATGCATATAGCGCTATGAAAAAAAGTTATATGGAAGAGCAACAGAGAGCAATATTACAAGTAACGATCGCTAATAACCTGTCTAAATTTTATGGACTAATTGGAAATCATGAAGAAGCGATAGTGGTAGCTAATGAGGGAGTGCAAATATGTATAAAAAGCAAGTTGGGCAATGCACTCCCAAATCTTTTGTATGGTATCGCTTGGAATAAAGAGCGGCTTATCGATACAGGGGTGCTACCGCCTGATCATGAAAAAGAGTGTCTCTGCTATTTTAAACAGGCATATTATATTGCTGTAGCAACACGCTTAAGTTATATGGAAGAGTTTGTTCATAAGCATGTTTTAAAAAGGTATGGTTCAGTATTAAATGTGATTGATATTATGCGGAGATGATAGTAGGAGCATCGCTTGCATAAGTATCACCGTCATCAATAGAAGCGGAGATGATAGTAGGAGCATCGCTTGCATAAGTATGTCCATCGTTTTTGTTTATTTGTGCTTTACCGAATATAACCATTAAGCTCACAAGTATCAGTAATACAGAGAGAGTTAAATTTCTTTGTTTGTTTTTCATTTTTAAATCCTCCTAGTTTTTAATTTTATTTTGTTTATGGAACATAAGTATCATTTTTGAATTAAAAACACGTCTTACGTGTTTTTAATTTTTAAATTAATTAGATTATAAGCTTGAAAAAAAGCAAAAACCATGTCGTATTTGGAAAATTTATTTGAATTTTCCAAATACGACATGGTTTTTTTATCGGATATATTTTATTATATATTTGACCAACTACTAATATCATAATAATCGTCAGCTTTGCAGATTCATTCAAAGTGTGAATGAGGAACAAGAGAGAAAAGTATGGGAAAAGCAAATTTATGGCCAGCATGTTATGATGAACTTACCGGTTTACCGAAATTAAATTTATTGAGGAATGTTTTAACCGATTATCTTGTTCAAAGATCTTGCAACCAATTTGCAGGAGTAGATAGATTTGCTCTGGTTTATTTAGATATTAACAACTTTACTTATCTAAATGAAACATACGGTTTCAAAGTGTGTGACAATATAATCAAGTGTGTAGCCGAATATCTTGCTACAAAAATACAGAATCCTAATTATGTAACCAGGGTAGCTAGTGATAAGTTTGCGATATTATGTACTAATATAAAGACGAAGCAACATATCTATGATGTGATAGAGGATGTTATTGATAACGGTTGTAATATCTACATATCAAATTATGCTTTTTATATAACGATGAGCGCTGGTATTGCATTGTACCCAGAACATGGAAACGATATTGATACGCTGGTTAGGAAGGCGGAGACGGCCGGTTATCTTGCGAAAAAGTCAGGTAAGGATATTAATATATACAGTGATGAGCTCCAGAAGGACATGATTGAACAGGTGCAGATGATCAATAAACTTCAAAATGGTATTGATAAGGAAGAGTTTAGACTGTATTATCAACCGGAATATAATCTTATAAACAATGAGATTATCGGAGTAGAAGCATTGGTACGTTGGCCACATCCGGAGAATGGTTTTATATCTCCTGAAATTTTTATACCGATTGCTGAAAAATCAAAGCAAATCTATTGTTTGGAGCGTTGGATTATTAAGGAAGCCTTGCATCAGAAGCAACTATGGGAGGAAAGTGGATTAAGAAATATGGAATTATCCATTAACCTATCCAGTAAAACCTTAGAGTCTGAGAGCAATTTTCAGAAGATTGAAGAAATTATCTCTTCACACCCTGTGGATCTGACTAAGATAATATTTGAGATTACTGAGACGATCATCCTCACACAGGTTGATTTAGCGATTGAACGGTTGAACAGGCTCAGAGCTTATGGAATTAAAATAGCATTGGATGATTTCGGTACAGGCTACTCGTCATTAACGCATATTAAAAAGTTGCCAATTGATATTATAAAAATTGATAAAAGCTTTATACAATCAATACCACATGGGAATGAGGAGACAGTTATTACACATAACATCTTATCTATGGCTCATGAATTAAATTATAGGGTGGTAGCAGAAGGAATCGAGACACAGGAGCAATTGGATTATCTAAGAAACTCATCCTGTGAGCGTGGACAAGGCTTTCTGCTTTGCAAGCCCCTACCTAGTGATAAGTTGAAGGAAATATTATTTCTACCAAGCTAGGGGCTTCGAAAGGACAAATCAAATATACAATTTACTTACACAAATGCTGTATATAATATGGCAACAGGTGTACGGGGAATAGAAAAAGAATGATATTATTATCATTCTTTTTCTGCGCTTTACTTTATTAGCAACTAGAGTACAATAATGTAAGCATGACATGTGGAAACGTTCTATTTTCTGGTTAATTCGATCGTCTCTGTATGATCATCAATGCGTAGTGTTGCTGTTAGTGTCTCTGGCTCATAGGTAGTTAAACCACTGCTCGAGGTAATCGTGAAAGCCCTGTGGTCAGGCCCGTCTTTATCGTAATTTTCACACATAGAACTACCTGTCAGACCGGTATCATATCCGATCTCCAGTTGACGGACATTGGCTAATTCCTCAATACCATTCTTATATACTGCAGTAAAGGTTGCTTCTGTTGAGGTGTCATGTTGTAATATACCATCCTCTGTCCAAAAGGTTACTACGGATTTCTCGTGATAATATACCTCCCAAAGCTTACTTTCGCCTTGATAGTCATGATAATATTTGGTTACGTCTTTATCAGAACAGCTGGTCAGAGCAAGAATTAAAATCAGAAAGAGGATTGACTTGAATTTACGCATATTTAATCTCCTATTGTACAGATGAAAATCGCATCAGCATTATGCAGCCTTTGTTATTAATAGTGTTTTGATCAATTTGGAATTTTTATGTGATTTGTTATATTTTAACATAACGTTATTTATTATACTACCTTGAATTTGTTTTGTAAGAATAAAATTCTTTTCATAAATAGTAATCTATTCTCGAATAAATAAAAAGGAATGGCTTCTGTTTAATCATAAAGTGTTTGATATTATGTTACAGTTTCGATATACTAGTGATAAGTTACTAGCTACTTATAAATTTCATTAATAATAAGAAGTCATAGGAGTCACTTATGTCAGGATCAGTTTACGGAAAAAGTTTTGTTATATCTACATGGGGAGAATCCCATGGTGAGGGAATTGGAGTCGTTGTGGATGGATGTCCGGCAGGTCTTCCCATGAATGAAGCGGTTATACAGGCGTACTTAGATCGGAGAAAACCCGGTCAGACTGAATATTCTACACCAAGGAAGGAGAATGACCGGTTGCGTATTCTTTCAGGTATTTTTGAGGGGCGTACGACAGGAACACCGATATCTCTAGTAGTTTACAATGAGAACCATCGCTCTTATGATTACTCGGATATTGCTGGTTATTATCGACCTGGACATGCAGATTATACATATGATATGAAGTATGGTTTTCGAGATTATCGTGGCGGTGGTCGCTCTTCAGGGCGTGAGACCACAGCAAGAGTGGCTGCAGGAGCAATTGCAGCTGAGATATTGAAGGAGCTAGGCATATCGGTATTTGCCTACACTAAGTCCATTGGACCTGTTACTATTGACTATCAAAAATGTCGTAAGGAATGCAGAATGGATAGCCCCTTGAATATGCCGGATCCAGAAGCGTCTGTGAGAGCAGAAGCCTATATCAGGGAGCAGATGGAGGATCATAATTCTGTTGGTGGCGTAATAGAGTGTATCGTATCAGGAGTACCTGCAGGAATTGGACAGCCGGTTTTTGATAAGCTGGATGCTACCCTTGCTAAAGCAATTATGTCTATTGGAGCGGTTAAAGGTGTAGAGATCGGTGATGGATTTGAGGTGGCAACAAGAACAGGTGCAGAGAACAATGATTCTTTTTGCTATGACGATAGTGGAAAGCTTGGCAAACGAAGTAATCATGCCGGAGGTATCCTTGGAGGAATTAGTGATGGGACGGAGATAATCCTTCGAGCTGCTGTGAAGCCTACAGCTTCAATTGCCAGATCGCAGCGTACTGTGAATAAGAGCAAAGAGAATATTGAAGTCGAAATTCAAGGCCGACATGATCCAATCATCGTACCAAGAGCAGTTGTTGTAGTGGAGGCGATGGTTGCGATTACCCTAGTGGATTATCTATTTCAGGGGATGACCTCAAGAATGGATAAGATTAAAGAATTCTATAAACAGTAAGACAGAAGACGTGAATCTATACTATAATAAACTGAAAAATGAAGTAATATGGAAAGAGTATTCATTAGATACTCCCTTTTATCATATTACTTCTTTTTTATGTTTATAGTTCTTCATTCAATTTCATCATCAGACATTCTGTGATCCCTTTTCTATATAAATCAGGGATTTTTCCGATTTCGGTATATCCTATGCTTTCATATAATCGTTTGGCTTCCGGATTAAAATCAGCAACCAGTAAAAATAGCTTTGAACAATTACTATAATAAACATCTTCCACATGCTTCAATAATTTTTTTCCAATGCCTTGACCGCGCTTTTCACTTTTAACTGCAATAATATGGATATAAGGGAAGGAGTGAAAAATCCCGTTGGCTATAACCCATACAAAGCCTATACAGATTCTATCATCATCTAGCGCCACATAGATGTCATCATTCTCAAATCCCTTTTCCAGGGAGCTTCTGGCACTTCCGGCTTGAGAAAAATATCTTCTTCCTAACTCAGAATTGACGAGTGCTTCTTCGCAATCCCTCAAATGTTCTATATTCCCTTTGTCTATTGTTATCCCCATAAACCCTCACACTCCATATCCTATGATTATTATTTAATAAGCATGGTACCTATTGAAACAATTATAACAAATAATTTACCAAAAAACAACAATTCATGCGGCGTTTTTTGAGAGAAGGTTTGGGGTATCCGATTCATACAGAGGATAACAAAGAGACAGAGACTGTTTGCTGATCTGGAAATAAATTACTCGGAGGATTTCAGATGTCGATTGAAGGACTCTACATATTATGTGATATAACAAGTGACTACTATTATTTATTGGTTTCTTATGGTAGTCTAGTAAGTAATGGCAGATATTACATCAGATAATTCGATCTAAAGAGGGTAACGGTACTTATGTGAATGGGGTATTAATAATTCGATAATAGAAAGGGATGAGAGAAATGGCGAAGCTAGTAATCAATGAGCGCAACAGAAAAGATAAGATTAATGAGGAGATTTATGGTCATTTTACGGAACATCTTGGCAGATGTATCTACGAAGGGTTGTATGTAGGAGAGAATTCTGATATTAAGAATTTGAATGGAATGAGGACGGATGTAGTTGAGGCACTGAAAGAGATCAAAGTACCTGTACTCCGTTGGCCTGGTGGATGCTTTGCAGATGAATATCACTGGAAGGATGGTGTTGGTCCGAAAGAGAAGCGCAAGAAAATGATCAATACTCATTGGGGCGGTGTCGTAGAGGACAATAGCTTTGGAACCCATGAATTTATGGAGCTATGCCGTCAATTGAGATGCAAGACCTATATAAACGGTAATCTTGGCAGCGGTACCGTACAGGAGATGTCGGAGTGGGTGGAATATATGACCTTCGAAGGGGTATCCCCTATGGCGGATCTTCGGAAAGAGAACGGTCATGATAAGGCCTGGAGAGTAGACTACTTTGGCGTAGGCAACGAGAACTGGGGCTGCGGTGGAAATATGACTCCCGAGCATTATGCCAATGAATTCAGAAGATACCAGACCTATGTCAGAAATTATAGAGATGATGCGAAGGTAGCGAAGATATGCTGCGGTGCCAATGTAGATGATTATCATTGGACCGAGGGTGTACTGAAGACAACCCATGATCATACACCAAAACACCTCCATGGGTTCATGGATGGTCTGTCCCTTCATTATTATGTTCTTCCGGGCAGTACTTGGGAGGCCAAGGGAAGTGCGACGGATTTTGATGAGGCAGTATGGTATAAGACCTTAAAGAAGGCCCTTTATATGGAGACTCTGATTAAAGGGCATAGTGCTATCATGGATCAGTATGACCCCGATAAGAAGATTGGGATGATCGTAGATGAATGGGGATGTTGGTATGACGTTGAGCCGGGTACGAATCCGGGCTTCTTATATCAGCAAAATACTATGAGAGACGCTCTAGTAGCCGGCATAACTCTGAATATCTTTAATAAGCATTGTGACAGGGTGAAGATGGCTAACCTGGCTCAAATGATTAATGTGCTTCAGTCTATTATTCTGACTGAGGGTGATAAGATGGTGAAGACTCCGACCTATCATGTATTCCATATGTATAAGGAACACCAGAATGCCTACCTGCTGGAGAGTCATATTGATACAAGTGTAATCGGTGTTGGTGAGGATATGGTTCCCAGCTTGTATGAATCGGTCTCAATGGATGATCTTGGTGTTATTCATATTACATTGAATAACTTATCCATCAGTAATTCAGAAGAAGTGGAAGTTGTGTTAACGGAGAAGGAGATAAGGGAAGTAAAAGCAAGTATATTATCCGGTCGTATGAATGATTATAATACCTTTGATAATACTGAAAATGTTACGGAGAAAGCCTTTACTGATTTTAAAGTACACGAAAAAGGAATAACCCTTGTGATTCCTGCATGCAGTGTGCTAACTATCAAAATAAGCTGATGGAAACCAGGGTATGTAAGAAGTGCCTAATCCGTGATATGGAAGAGTATGAAGAGTATAAGAATATGTTTGAATACATTCGTAATCTGCCGGAGGAGATTAAGGCATCACAGGAATTATATGAATACAGAATGGAGCGCTGTAAGGAATGCGACATGCTGCTTAGCGGTATGTGCAGAAAATGCGGATGCTTTGTTGAAATGCGGGCAGCAGTTACAAAGAACTACTGCCCAGGTAAGAAGTGGTAGCATTTTTGGGCTCATATGCGAACGATAAATAGGTTCATTCTTTTAAGTATATAATTGCTCCAATCAGAAATACGATAAGACCGGCTACTTTCCTTACACTTATTTCTACATTATTCGCGAGTGCATCTACAATTAGTCCACTCAACAGCTGACCGGAAAGAACCAGTATGATGGTATTCGATATGCCGAGCTGTGGTATGGCGCTTGATGATAAATAGATGATCGAAGCACCAAATAAACCACCAATCAGCCATATGGGTTTGATTGTCGTAATCTTGGTATAATAAACTAATTTGCCGCTAATTAGATTCAAAAATAGAAAAAAGGTCATACCAACCAATAGACTATGTAAGGTAGCTATTCCCGGAGTTATATATTTGCCAAGCTGTGAGTTGATACTTGATTCTATCGTGGTGAAGATACCTGCTAAGATAGCTAGTAAGATATAGAACGGATTCATATCGTTCTCCAAGGTTGTCATTATTTATTAATATGAAAAGAGTAATAAATATATACAGACAAGTTGGAGAATGTTTCATCATTCAACCTCTTGGCGGATTTTCTCATGATACCGATTTCTTTACCACCTACCAGGATAATAACCTTTGCTTTGGTATTAGATATACTGTGTTTTAATTCGTAAGTGCCGTTACTTAAAGTGATATTGATCAAGGACTGCTTGGACATTTTTATACTCTCATTGTAATATTGCTCAAACATGTTTTCCGGTACGAATAAGGTCTTGGCCTGTAATCTGGAGAACCATCGCAGCTTAATCAAGCCATAAAATAGCTTATAGGTCGGAACTGTCATGAATGAAGTGGCTTTTATAGGATGGACAAGTGCACTTTCAATGATCGCATATTCTGCGATGTCTTCTCTTGTGGAGAGTACCTCAGTAACAATTTGAGCACCGATGGATAATCCTCCAATGGCAAAGATACTTCCATTATATTGGGTATCAATATAATGGATCAGTTTTTCAGCAGAGTCCTCGATACTGATAAATGTCTCATAAGCATCTTCTCCGTGGCCATCAATGATTGGAGTAACTAAATGATAGTGCTCACTGAGCAGCTCGATAACAGGTTCCAGTGACCACCAAGAAAGCCCCCCCGCCATGTAATAACAGGATAGTCGGGAGGGAAGGGTTTCCGGTTTCTTTAAGTAGCATAAGTTTTTCCTTTCATTTGAGTTTGTTAACTTTTATCTATTCTACTTATGGGCAACTAAAATGGTTGTGTTTTCTACGCGGAATACCTTTTCTACTCGTGTAAATCCGGCCTTATGTAGCATTGCGATTTGATTTACTATAGTACATGGAGTGTCATAATGATAAAACTCGTTATTTGGAATACCCAATTCCTTACGGATACGGGTATTTTCTGCATAATAGAAATCTTCCTCTTCCTGACCTTCAACCATGTAATCACACTCGATATATACACCGTCCAGTGTTAAGGCATGATTAATTTTTTTATAAAGAGCGATTTTTGCTTCATGTGAAAAATGATGCATGGTTTGAAAGGATATCGCACAATCATATGTAGCATTTCCCAATGGAATATCAAAATAGCTACCACAGATAAGCTGTATTGATTTATTTGGATGCTTTATCCTCAATTTATCGAGCATTGCCTTCGTTAAATCAATACCAGTTACTTTGATATCTGGCATTACTTTAAATATTTCGTCAAGTTCCAGGCCTGTTCCGCATCCAAGGTCGAGGAGAGATTGGCAGGTCTGGGGAATCAACTTTGCCATTTCAATATAACCCTCTTTGCAGCCGATTACATTAGTGAGCATATGTTCATCATATCCATCGACACGCGCAGTAAAAAAACAATCCATTTTTTCCATCATAATCCTTCTTTCATTATATATAACTAAACTTTCCATGATTAGCTATAGTGCTTAACGTTATTTTAGCATTTTCTAATCGAATAATACAGCTCATACATTTTTATAATCAAATTTGATTTGATGTATACAGAATAGACTATTATCTATCCTACAAAATGATGTAAGCTGATTGATAGTAGATTAGTTCTTAGCATTGATTTGCTTTATTATCATTTCAACAATTTCATTTTCTGTCATAGCTTTATTTAGTAATTGCTCAGGAATGTTTTTTATATAATCTTTTTCTCGCCACCAGCGTCTCATCTCGGCTTCTCCAAAGTCATTCGCATTCGGTTTTGTTTTATGACGATGTAAGGTTTCTTCAAAGGGTACATCAAAATAATAAGCGTATATATTGGGTCCATATGCACTTATTACACATTCAAATAGCTCCTGGTACCAATCAGAATAAAGGATACCTTCCAGTATCACAATATCGCAATTCAATCTTCCGTATTTGACTAACTCTATCAGCAATCCAATTACTTGAGTCTGTGGGTCATCTCTTACATACAAAACATCACGTCTTATTACATCCTGTGAAATAAGCATGGTTCCGTGTCCAAATTGTTTTTGAAGCTCCTTAGCGATGGTTGTCTTACCGCTTCCGGAATTTCCTCTTAATATTATGATCTTAGGTACTTTGGTCATGGTTATCCCTCTTAAATTCATATTTATCAGCAATATTATTTGTATTGTTTCCTTATTGTAGGTATATGTATATACATTTAAATTATAGTTCATCCTGTAGGGGTATAATCTTGTCACCTATTAAGGGGACATTTGGTTTTACTTTTCTTACTTGGCTAGCTTATTTACTAACAAATCTGAAGTAATTGTAACTTACTAGGTGATAAAAGTAAACATATTTTACCGGAATGGTTTTATTGCTAATAATAAAACATTAGACTCACGAGTATTAGTATCATAGGCATTCGTATTATTTCCTTAGATGGCCTAAGCTACGAACATAGTTTATTCTTGACATTACTTTATCGGTTGTGTTAATATTTCCTAAAATCTAATTAAGAGGTAAAAAACCATGTTTCTTACAATAATCCATCATCATCCGGCTTAGAACGATTGTATTTGTGTTTCGTCACGAGTACAGTCGCATTTTGGTGTACTCGAGATGATTGATAATTGTGGAATTACAATTAATGCCGTCCGAGTATCAACTCGGGCGGCTATTTTTGTTCAGAAAGGAGCAATATGAAAACAGCAGCAGTAAAAGGAACAAAAGATTTTATGCCAAAGGAAATGGTACTAAGAGATTATATGCAGAATAGAATTCTGGAGGTATATCAGAATAATGGCTTTAACCGTATATCAACCCCAATCCTGGAGGATATCGAAAACCTTGATAAAAGTGAAGGCGGAGACAATCTGAACCTGATTTTTAAGGTGCTTAAGAGAGGAGATAAACTGAAGGAGGCATTTGATAAGGGACGGGTCACTGAGCTTTGTGATATGGGTTTACGATATGATCTGACATTACCCTTAAGCCGCTATTATGCCAAGAACAAAGAGAAATTAATGTTACCGTTTAAATGCATTCAGATTGATAAGGTCTACCGTGCAGAGCGTCCACAACGGGGCAGGGACCGAGAATTCATCCAATGTGATATTGATATAATTGGTTCGGATTCAATCAATTCTGAAATCGAACTGATTGATATTACAGCAAAAGCATTGATATCAGTCGGGATTAATGATTTTACCATAAAGCTGAATGATAGACGCTTAATAAAATCTTTATTATTATCCTTAGGACTAGAAGAAAACCTAGTTGACGGTGTGTGTATTTCAATCGATAAGCTGAATAAGATCGGTGTTACCGGATTGAGAACCGAACTCGAGGAAAAGAAGGTTGAGGAACCTGTTATTGATAAAATCATGAGCCTGATAGGTAATAAAGTTGGTCTGGATGAAGTGGATATTATAACAGAAGAGAAGAATATAGTAGTGGATCTGAAGAAAATTATTTATTCTATTAATGAAATTTCAAAGGGGAGCTACGATATACAATTTGATTTAACTCTTGTTCGTGGGCAAGGATATTATACGGGTACGATATTTGAGATAGAAAGCAATAAATTCAAAAGCTCTATTGGTGGTGGCGGTAGATATGATAATCTGATCGGTAAGTTTACTGGGGAAAAGGTTCCTGCGGTTGGTTTTTCCATTGGTTTTGAAAGAATCTTTACATTACTTATGGAAGATGGTTTCGAAATACCCGATTCGAAGAATAAAATAGCAGTGATTTATAAGAGCATAGATTTCTTACAAGCTTATACCCAAGCAGAAGAGTATCGTGATCGATTTGATGTTGTTCTTTATGAAATGCCTAAAAAATTAGGAAAATTCATAGATAAGCTTATTCTAAACGGCTACTATGGATTTTATATTTACGGTGAAAATAATGAAATCAAACAGTTTAAATAATTGTTTTGGACAACAAAAAAGACACGGATAAATTCTTATCCGTGTCTGATTCTAAGCGATTATTAATTATGCTAATACAACATTAACAGCCTGTAAGCCACGAGCGCCGTTAGTAATGTCAAACATAACATTCTGATTTTCTTCTAAAGACTTAAAGCCTTCAGCAGCAATTCCTGAGAAATGTACGAATACATCTTCACCAGTCTCGCTGTTAGTAATAAATCCAAATCCCTTTTGTGCGTTAAACCATTTAACTGTACCTTTATTCATGAAAGATACCTCCTAATTATGTTGTTTATTCTACGCTGAAAATAAAAAATCACATATTTTTGTAAAGCATTAAGTAGATTAATGATTTACAAAAATATGTGAATCAAATCTTGCATCTCAAATAACTTCTTAATAATAACATGGATATCTATCGCTGTCAATGATAATTTGCAATTATTATAGAGGTAATATACGGGAATTGTATTTTATATGCTGTAAAACAGCAAAATAAGTCAAGAAAAATAAATTACATAAAAGGTATGATTAATGAACGTATTAAAAATATTTGAACAGGGAGGAAATCAAACCCTCCAGTATACCACCAGTTTCAGGACCGGTGTTATACTTTGAAACATCAAAAAGGAGAGTGAAGAATATGAATGAAGCAATTAAGGTAGAGCAGATCTCTAAAGCGTATAGAGGACTGCCAGCAGTCAAGGGCTTAAGCCTGTCAATCGGATACGGTAAGGTATTTGGACTGTTAGGAGCGAACGGTGCTGGTAAAAGTACCAGTATCGAGTGTATTCTGGGTACAAAGGAGGCAGACAGTGGAAAAGTATCCATTATGGGTATGAATCCGATAAGAGACCGAAAAAAGCTATTTCAAATGGTGGGTGTACAGTTTCAGGAGGTGAATTATCAGAATGAAATCACGGTGAGTGAATTATGTGAGGAGACAGCATCTCTGTACCAGAATCCTGCGGATTGGCATCAGCTGCTTGCACAATTTGGTATCTCAGATAAGATTAAAAGTGCTGTCAAGAATTTGTCGGGTGGCCAGCGACAGAGATTATTTATCGTACTTGCTTTAATTTCTAATCCGAAAGTGGTATTTCTGGATGAATTGACAACCGGATTGGATGCGAAGGCTAGACGAGATGTTTGGAAAATCCTTGAAGAACTAAAGAGAAAGGGACTTACCATTCTGCTAACTTCCCATTTTATGGACGAGGTGGAGGTCCTGTGTGATGAAATCTGCATCCTGAAGCGCGGCGAGACGGTGTTCTATGGTACCGTAGCAGAAGCAATCGCAAACAGTCCCTATGAAAAATTTGAAGATGCGTATCTCTGGTATGCAGATGAGGAGGAAAATAAGAATGAAGACCTTTAAGAAGATGCTGAAAGTAGAAACACTACTCTCACTTCGGGATATGAATATGCTGATCTTTGCGATCATTATGCCAACGGTGGTAATGATTATAGTTGGAATTATATACGGAAGGAAGCCGGCCTTCGACGGTGCAGGATATACCTTTATGGAACAGTCCTTTGGAGCGATGTCCTCTATTGCTATCTTAGCAGGAGGTACAATGGGACTACCGATTCTGGTTTCGGATTATCGAGAGCGTAAAATCCTAAAACGATTTAAAGTGACTCCGGTTAGTCCGGCGATGATTTTATCGGTTCAGGTTACCATCTATACAATGTATTCTGTCTGTTCGCTAATAATACTCTGGCTTATAGCGAAGCTGTTCTTTGGATTTGTGATGCATGGCTCATGGCTCTCGTTTATCGGGGGGTGGCTGATGGTACTGGTATCCATGTTGAGTATTGGTATGATGGTGGGCGGTATTGCAAAAAACAGTAAAAAGGCCAGCATCATTGCCAGCCTTCTATATTTCCCTATGCTGATTTTCTCGGGGGCTACATTGCCGTATGAAATCATGCCCAAGCCATTACAAATGTTCAGCAACATCCTGCCAATGACACAAGGCATCAAGCTATTGAAGGCAGCATCCCTCGGTTTACCGATGGACAGTGTATTGATTCCTATCGTTGTAATAATAATACTCGCATTAATATGTATTGGTGTATCACTCAAAGCTTTTAAATGGGAGTAGTTGGGGCTCTTTGCAAGATATGATTAGCTAGATGTGTAAGCTAATATAGATATGTAAGCTAATTGTTCTTCTCTGTAACAAACAATTAGCTTACATGGATATTATAGAGCAATAGGTTCAAACATTTACGGTATGTCTTTAATGAAATGAATTAATCTTACTTGATAAATAATCACGCAATTCCTTAACTTCAATGACACTCTGTTTCATTGTATCGCGATCTCTTATAGTAACTGTATCATTTTCAAGAGTATTGTTATCGATTGTTATGGCATATGGAATTCCGATCGCATCTCCTCGGCGGTAACGCTTTCCAATATTAGCTGCATCATCATAGGATACCATAAAGTACTTCTTTAATTCATTATAGATCTCCAGGGCTTTGGTAGAATGGTTTTTCTTGATCAAAGGAAGTATGTTGACTTTGATCGGTGCAAGAAAGGGCTTTATTCTTAATACCTGTCTGGTGTCCCCTCCCTCTAATTCCTCTATAGTAAGTGCCTCGAATAAGATGGCTAAGAATAGACGGTCAAGTCCATACGTGGATTCAATAACATAGGGAATATATTTTTCATTTGTATTTGCATCAAAGTATTCCATACTTTTTTTTGAAAATTCCTGATGCCTTCGTAGGTCAAAGTCAGTTCGATTATGCGTCCCGTTAATCTCACCCCAGCCAAAGGGAAATAGATATTCAATATCACACGCAGCTTTCGCATAATGTGCTAATTTCTCATGGTCATGGAAGCGTAAGTGCTCATTAGCCAATCCGACGAATTGAAAAAATTCAATCCCATAATTCTTATAATATTCGTACAAAGTATCATCTTCGCCCTGCTTGCAGAAGGTCTGATATTCCATTTGCTCAAATTCAATTGTTCGGAAGGTGAAATTACCGGGTGTGATTTCGTTTCGGAAGGCCTTTCCGATCTGTCCGATAGAAAAGGGCAGCTTGGTTCTCGTGGTTCTTAATACATTATTGAAGTTGACATATTCACCTTGGGCATTTTCCGGTCGTAGATATATCGTATTAGCAGCATCCTGAGTCACACCGCGCTGTGTGGCAAACATAAGATTGAACTGACGAATGTCAGTAAAGTTAGTCTTGCCGCATTTTGGGCAGGGAACTTGATTGGTACGAATATATTCCAGCAACTCATCTTGAGACATGGAATCAGCATTGGCTAAGGCATCAAAATTACTGATCAGATTATCAGCCCGGTGTCGGGTCTTACATTCTTTACAGTCCAGCAGAGGGTCTGTAAAGCTGTCGAGGTGACCACTGGCTTTCCAGGTGGTGGGATTCATCAGTATATCTGAGTCTAACTCATAGCTGTTATCTCGTATCTGAATAAAATAGTATCTCCATGCATCCTTCATATTGTTTTTTAATCTCGTTCCCAGAGGACCATAATCCCAAGTGTTTGCTAATCCACCATATATTTCACTGCCTTGAAATATAAAACCATACTGATTGCAATAAGACATCATCTCATCCATTGTTAATTTACCCATTTACACTACCTCCTGATATAATTTTTATATTCAAAAAAGTTAATTTCATTAACTTTATTGATTCAAGTATAAAAAAAGTCCGCTCTAAGCTTTACGCTTAGGGCGAACTTGATTTCATGAGATAGAAGCTCTACTTAGTTTCTATCATATAAGTCCGTGGTACCACCTAAATTCAGTAAGAATATCAATTATTCTTAATCTGCTCTCTGACAGCACGAGATTCCTCTTTATGCTGCTTCCTTGATAACGGGGGAAAACCCGGTGTAATCTAATCAGATACAATCCTTTCAATTAACAGCTCAAAGGCGCCTTCTATATATTCGCTATAAAGATTCTCACCATCCATCTTCTCTCTGATATAGCGTTTATATATACTATTCCTTCTCAAAGCCTTTCATATATTATTTATACAATAACCCATCCGGTTATCTTTGTCAACTAAAACCGAAACTTACCTACAAAAATTTAACTATACGTTTTTTACTACAACTCCATCTTTCATGACAAAATTGATACTTGATAGAAGATAGGGCAGTTCATACGGATTTCCTTTGACTGCAATAAGATCTGCGATACAGTTCTCTTCAATTCTACCATAATCCGCTCTTCCTAAGATCTCAGCACCACCTATGGTAGCGGCTTTTACTACTTGATGCATCGTGAGTCCGGCTTTCATAAGTAACTCTATCTCCATGATGGGCATTCCAACTGGTGACCAGATTTCCTTTTCTTCGATGAAATCATTTCCTAGTCCGATAATTCCACCCATTTCAACAAATCGTTTCGTATTATCCATTGCACCATATAAAAAAGGTGTACCCCATTTTGAGGTAATCTCACCGTAAACACATAAAGTAGGCGTCATAAATACTTTGTTTTTCACCATATATTCTAATGTGTTATCCGGGATTCTATCGAAACAGGTATGGGCTGCTTCATCTATTCCTGCCTTGAGTAGTATTTCTAGTTTATCGTTTCTGTTAACATGAGCCGATACCTTTTTACCAAGCTTATGTGCTTGGTCACATATGGCAGTTAATATATTCAAGGGCAGTAAATCCAGACTTTGAGTATAAGCGTCATATCCCTCATCTAAAGATATTTTAATATGGTCAACACCTTCATTTACCTGCATGCGAACAGCATCTCTGGCTTCACTTTCCGTAGACACACCAAGTGGTGCTACACCGCCTTGACCGTTAATTGCGGATATAAACTTTCCGCATACTGCGACACTGGGATACATACAGGATTTTCTTAATTTGTCCCTCCAGTGAACAGCATCCTTTGCATTATGTCGTGATAAAATTCCCTCATCACGTAAATATGTAATACCGGACATCAACCACTGTTTCAACTTATCATCATTAAAGCTATCAAAACAATCCATTAAATGGACATGTGAATTAATAAATCCAGGCATTATCGTATATCCGCTTAAATCATATTCCAATGCAGGTATATTAAGAGTTTCCTTAGATACCTTAAGTATTTTATCGTCTTCAGTTAATATGTGTACAAGAGATTTTTCTCCGTTGCTATCTATAATCGTTGCATTTTTAAGTAAGCATCTCATTTATTAATCACCTTTTGCGAAATTCTCAAACTCTGTTATTAACACATCATATGGCAAATTCGCAATCTCTTTCATATGAAATTTGTTTGTAAGTGCTTTAAGATTTGATAGTCTAAAAAATACCCAACATCAGAATATCCTTTGTAATCGCACCAAGCTTTTTATTACCTTTAAAAGGATATAGCTTTGTATAATATTCTTGTTTTCGTCTACTTTTCACATGTGATACATTGAACAGCATCTCTATTTTCGATTAGAATGTTGTTAAATCCTATTGTGTGCAAAAAGCAGGTCATGGATTCGTCAGTGTTATACTTCTTCATATGGTATTTAATTTTATATCTTTCGGAAAAAATAAACATTTTTCCGCCTCGTTTTAGTGTACGATATATTTCGGTAAATGCCATCTCATAATTATCCCAGAAGTAATGGGAACGAACTGCCGTTATGATATCAAAAGAGTTTTGAGAAAATGGCAATTCAGTGACGTTTCCCTGTATAATATCCGCTCTTTGCTTCTTGATAAAAGATAAATTTCTATTTTTTGAAACATTAACAGAAGTCAATGAATAATCAATTCCTATCATATAATTAACCCTATTGTTCTTAAGCAAATTGAATATAGTTTCTCCACCTCCACAACCAATATCCAAGGCGATTCCTATTGGATAGTTGATTTTCTCCACTATCCATTTGTTTAATCCCGAATCCATATAATTCATAATCTTAGCCATAATCTTTCCAAGTATACCAGATGGTTTCCCTGATTGTCTGACCAAAACTTCAATTAACCCCATTTTTATATCCTTTCATAAATAATCAATCAACAATACGTGATTCGAACAAATCCCCACAAATATAGATATTGATAAATTAGAGGTGTTACGGCTTTTGTAATTTATCTGCCCAAATTTTTACATGCATTGAATATGTTCTTTTCTATACTGCAAGTAGCGCAACAATAAAACCGATAGTAGAAAACAAATTGCATAAACAATGAAACACTATGGATATGTAAATGTTCTTTTCCTTCCATGCTATGTATGCAGCAGGCAAAAAGACGCAGATACGAAATAGATTTTGAAGCGGAAGCCATAAATGATATAAAGAAAATAACACAGTTATGATAACTGGAGCCCACTTTCCGAATCTGCTTATTTTGGAGGTAAGGTATCCTCTAAAATAAAGTTCTTCTATAATTGGGCCGACGAAAACATTAAAAATTGCATAAGCAATACATGTTAGCAACAACATGTCTTTAGGATATTGCCTTAAGTACTCCATGTTAGTCCAATCAAAATACATAGGTATAACTTCTAGTAATTTGCTTGAAGCAGGAGCTGTTGCCCAGTTTTCAAAGGGACCTACAGTTGCTGAAAAAATACCCGCAAGACCGAAAAGAACCACACTGAATAGCAAAGTCCTTTTCCAATTTGTTTTTCCCTGATTGACCCACGCACTCTTTAGTGAATAGCGGCCAAAGGTCTTTTTGCTTGAGTAAATAATGACCAATAATTCTATAGGAAAAAGAATTAATGCAGCCAAAACATAAAATAGTAAAAGTGAGGGTATTGATTCAAATAAATGACCTAATAAATAATAGCTGACTGTTAATATTGTTGTTGGGACGAAAACTAAGAAAATCACCTTAAGTAAAGTAATATTATCTTTTATGTTGTTTTTTGATGTATTCATTAATCACCTCGACCTCCTGTAAATCATGATCTGAAATTAATCACATTATAAAGCACCTAATATTGGAAGTCAATCTTGAATAGTGACTCAAAATTACCACACCTTTATTAAAGGATGTCTGATTTATATATCAAGTAAAATGGCTATATCATATGCGTCCTGCAACAAATGGTTTTACTTCTTCACTCTCTCAAAGATAAAAGCAGCATTATTATTGTCATTTCCGGTTCCTCCGTTCCAGTAACCATAGTTCAAAGGACATCATAATAACATATTTAATGACATGAAAAGTGAGGCTTTCAATCGCTGAATTAATTATACTTTATGTAGCTTATCAGTTTAAGCTATAATATAATAAAGGAGTGGTTAGAATGAGCTTAGAGTTTAGAATTGTAGAAATGAATGCTTTTCGTGTGGTTGGTGTAGTAGTACATACTACTGCAGAGAACAATTGTTGTCGTACAGAGGTTCCTTCGTTATGGGGTGAAGTAATTCAACAGGGAAAGATTAATGAGATTGTAGCATTGTCGAATCAATCACCTTTGGGATTAATCGGCATCAGTTCATACAATACAGATCCTGATAATCCGT
This sequence comes from Bacillota bacterium, assembly GCA_023436225.1. GTDB lineage: Bacteria > Bacillota > Clostridia > Lachnospirales > Lachnospiraceae > Mobilitalea. The sequence continues at coordinate 10,758 of JAEZKA010000063.1, read as the reverse complement.
ATAAGTTCGATTATTACATTGCGAGCTCCACAGACAGGCTTATACCAAAGGGTATGGTTGAGCATATGGTACCGGCAGCTACATGGGCAGTTTTTCCTTGTAAACGAACCGAAGTTGCAACCGTTGAGGTTCGTATTGTCAACGAATGGCAACTTACATCTGGTTATGAAGTGCTTAATAAGGGCTACGAAACAGGAGAGATGAGGTCACAAGCTCCGGATTTAGAAGTGCATGGTCAAGACGAAAATGCCGAAGTCTGGGTGGCTGTAAGAAAAAAATAATACCGGAAGGGTGATAGAAAAAAATGAATTGGTTGGAGGGCTTTAATCAAGTAATTGAGTATATTGAAAATCATTTGGAGGATGAAATTGATTACGAAGAGATAGCGAATATATTTGGATACTCTGTGTATCATGTTCAGCGGCTTTTCGCCATGGTAGCGGGAGTACCATTTTCAGAATATATCCGGAACAGAAAACTTTCGAAGGCTGCCATGGAGCTTCAGAGCAGCGAATGTAAAGTGATCGACATCGCTCTTAAGTATGGATATAGCTCGCCGAACTCGTTTCATCGAGCTTTTAAGGTGCTTCATGGAGTGGCCCCTAGTGATGTGAAAAAAGAAGGAATTACGATTAAAGCCTATCCACCTCTTTGTTTTGAGCTTACTGTTAAGGGAGCGCAAGCGATGGAATATCGGATTGTAAGAAAAAATACTTTTCGCATTGTTGGGGTTAAACTACATACAACCTTAGAAAATGGTGAGTGTTATCGAAATGCTCCGTTGTTCTGGAGTAACTTAGTTCAAACAGGAGGGCATAACAATATATTGGCCCTCATGAATCAAGAACCATATGGCCTTTTGGGGGTAAGCAATTATTCTCCTGACTTTAGTTCTGGTGAGTTTGATTATTTTATTGCATGTTCAACAGATAAACAGGTACCGGAAGGTATGGAGGAGTTTATCGTTCCTGAATCGACTTGGGCAATATTTTCCCTTGATTCGAAAGATGCCGAAGCAATTCAAAAGCTGGAACAACGTATTGTAATGGAATGGCTTCCCACAAGTGGTTATGAATTTGCGAAAGCCCCGGATATTGAAGCCTATGACGAAAATGGAAAAACAGAAATTTGGCTTCCTATAATACGGAAGAGAGATTCTTAAAACTCATTTTCGTGAGTCTTAAAAAACTCAAAATAGGTGCGTACATTTTCTAGTTCTGTCCAACGTTCCATTGTGACAGGATTTTGATCCAAATTATATATCCTTGCTCCACGCATGGAAAGTAAGAATGGAGAATGGGTGGAGATAATGAATTGACACCCAAAAAAACGCGCCGATTCTTCCAAAAAGCTTAACAGCTCCATTTGGCGTTTTGGAGATAGGCTATTTTCCGGCTCGTCTAATAAATATAATCCATTCTCCCCGATCTTCTCGGTAAAATAGCGAAAGGCACTTTCCCCGTTGGAAAACTCACGAACATTATCAATCAGCTCCCCTCGGACGAAACGGGATTGTGTCTTACGTCTTGCATTATTCACTTTTTTCAATTGCTCGTAGTCGGAGAGTGACTTCATCTGAAAATTGGAGTATTTTGCATCTAGATATTCCTCGAATAATTTCTCACGCTTCTGATCAATTCCTTCATTTAGATTACGAATATTTAACATATAGTCAAATACATCATCACTGGTGATTATTCTACTTTGATCCGGAATATCCTGATCGATATTCATACGGCATAGCTTTAGGTAATCCGGAAAGAAATTGGACTTATTATAAATGGAATCGCGGTGGATACATGCTTTTTCCGCTATTACATTCAGTGCGGTTGACTTTCCTGAGCCGTTGCCTCCGTATAATATGGTAACCGTATCGAAATCAAGCCGGTCAAGGTCATGACTGGATAGTATTTTAAATGGATAGAAGGAATCATAGCAGGTTCTCTTGATGCTTACAAAGAAATCAAATTCCATTTCTGCATTCGGGAAGGTAAAGGACTGTAAATAAATCATCGAATTCTCCTGATTAGTCTCAAATACAATGAATAAGCTCGCTAGTTATAAGTTGTATTCATATAACCATTTACTTAAGCTGCATTATATGTGTTTCAAATATTAATTAATATATATTATTTTATCCTTGTCCGGCTCATGGGGAGCTTTCGTTGTCTTAGCATAGCCTAACAGCACCGAGCAACCAAACATGTAGCCCTCGGGGAAGCCTAAACGTTTACTGAATTCTTCAGTACGAAGGCCGCTGGCAAATGCAGTGCCGGTTAGTCCACATATTACATTAGCGACGCCTAGTGAGGAGGCTGCAAGTGCGATATTTTGACATAGGATACCGCAGTCAATCAGTGCTGGCTCCTTTGCATCAATCGCAGTGACAATCATGCAGGGTGCACCGTAGAATAGCCGGCCGCCTCGTTCCATAATTCTTTGATAGGTGGATTTATCTTCGAGGCTCGCAAGATAGGATAACCCTTCCGTCTCCAAATCCTGCATCAGTTCTTTGTTCTTGACAACAATAACCCGCCACGCTTGGCGATTCATCCCGCTCGGAGCTTGAACTGCAGCTTCCGCGATTGCCTGAATTATTTCATTCGATGGCATCTCGTCCTTATAATCACGACAGGAATAACGATTTGCAATTACTTTTAAGGTTTCATTCATCTTTCTATCTCCTTTATCATTTTTAAGTAAGATTCGCTACCTAACATTTTTTGATTCATTTACTATTTAGTAAAATGAACTTATTGATAACTCATAATACCATATTTCATACACTTTCTTAAATATATCTGCAAATATAATCAATATTTATGATTCAGTCTTCAATTCTAGCTGCTTTAATAAAGTGACTTATTTCTTTTTGATAACGCAATACCGGTATTAGAAGTAAAATCCCAAGTATTCCAAATGTAATGACTTCTTTTGAGAAACCGTTATTAATAAAATACTGCCAAATAGATAACGCAGAGAAGAGTAGGGCAGGGGTCAACCACGAATTTCTTATCGGTTTATAATAAGCAGCGATATCTGAATTCGTTGTATGCAATTCAAAAGGATGCCCATCATTTTCCTTTTCAATAATAAGCAGCTCTTTATTATAGCTGCCAGGACTAGTAGATATTTGTCCTGAACCGATTCCATATGGTCTCCAACGTACCTTTCCTATGGAATAATTAAGATTAGCATTCTTATTAAATACGGTATAGCCCATATCTTCAAGGAAGGAACGGTATTCTTTCTCGCTTTTATACGATTTATGAGCTACAAATTCCACATAATACTGATATTGATCTGGTTGGCATTCCATAAATTCATATAATAATTTACCTGTTCTAACCATACGATAGCCATTATGTGCCATCTTATTTAGCCATTTTGCTTGTGTGTTCAGTAAACCGCCAAAGAAACGATAATATTTTTTCACTATTCACGTCCTCCTATAATTCTTGAAGCTGTTATAGTTAATATGTTCAACCTTTCTAATTCGGTCTCTGCAATTTCTTTTCCGGTTTCGGTTATGATATATTCTTTTTTTCGCTCACCACCATCATTAACTGAGCGAATCCATCCTTTTTCCTGTAATGTATTAATTGCCCCATATAGAGAACCAGCTCCTAAATTTAGGCGGCCCTGGGTTTCGTTTTCCACAAACTGCATTATACCATAGCCATGTCTTGGTTCATACAATGCTAATAATATGAAAAACGTAACTTCTGTAAGAGCCCCTCCTTTTACATTGTCTCTCATCTATTCCTCCTATTATTACGTTTACTGTAATTATTATAACACTAACCGTAATACGGTTCAAGAGCAATATCTTACAATAAAAACCAAAGGAGTTGTTGAATGATGCCATGTGCTTTGGAAGGAAGATGAATAAGCTCCCCTCACTAGATAGAAACACGAAAGCATTTGCATTAGAATAAACTTTGTAGGGCTCTCGTTACAACAGTATCCCAAGGTCTTGACTCAATCAATCGAATACCATTCTTATTACAAGTATCTGCGATCCACTTCCCATATGCAATGCTTATTTTGGCTCGGTAATTTTGAGGATCGCCACCTTCTCTTGATAAATAATTCTTTATTATTTGATTAATGTCTGATTCATTCACAAAAATAGATTTTACCTCTGGATTATCGAATGATACAGTAAATTCGGGGTAGATAAAATCGCCTTCAATAATAATAGGTAATTTATCTTCAATATGCCTGTTTACAAGCTCTTTCAATACCGGAATCATTTCTTTGCTTACATCAATTAACCAGTTTACATTGGAATCAACTCCGATATCTTTCCAATCTACACCAGTTTTCCAATAATGTATTGCAGGAAAACTTTCCTTTGTGGTAACCGTTTCTACAGATAGGTGAACATCATCTACTTCCAAGACATTGACACCATAGAATTGAGCGATTTTATACGCTATGCTTGATTTACCTGTTCCTGAAGCCCCACCAACAAATAAAACGGTCCAGTTTCTATCATTATTCACTTAGTACTCCCCCTTTTTTTACATCTTATCAATCCGAACTGTAATATTAATAATTCTATTTATTTTGTTAAATCTCTTTTTCAATTCCTGTTTATATTTGAATATAATATTATCATATCAAATAAAATAAATATACTATATTTTCCTTGAAACTGGATACACTTGACATTCAAGTGTCCTTCTTATAACTCCTTGTATGGTGAATTTTTCCCTGTCAAAACAAATAAATTTCTCGCTATACAACAAAGGGTGGTGTAAGCGGGAGACCTGCAGAATAAAGTAAGTCCTGATACTACAGATTGATAAGGTAAACAAGCCTTGCACAGTAAGAAGTGTTCTTGGATACATTGACTTTTCCATGAGATATAACTATGATTACAGTATAAGAATAGTAGCAATTGGCCCTTCCGTGCACACACCCTAATACAAAAGGCTGAAAGAAAGGACAGAAATCATATGAAACGGATTTTAATAACTTTGCCAGTAACAGAACATCACAAGAAACGCTTGGAGCGGAATATAACAGATTGTAGCTTTCAGTATGTTTCATTGTCAGACGTAACTATTGATATGGTACAAAATTCAGAAATAATTGTTGGTAATGTGCCAACTTCTTATATTGCTGCATCTAGTAATCTGGAACTACTGCAATTAAATTCCGCAGGAGCAGATGCTTATATCCTACCAGGGGTTCTTTCTTCTAAGACTATACTTACGAATGCCACTGGAGCATACGGAAAAACAGTGGCCGAGCATATGATCGGAATGATGATGTGTCTGCAGAAAAAATTGCATCTTTATAGGGATGATAGAGTAAATGGGGAATGGAATGATTATGGTACAGTCACCTCAATTTCCGATGCAACGGTAACAGTGATCGGATTAGGAGATATTGGGTTGTATTTTGCAGGAATGGCAAAGGCCTTGGGTGCTTATGTCATTGGAGTTAAACGGCGAAAAAGCGATTGTCCGAAGCAAGTGGATGAACTGCACATGATAGAGGATGTCAATGAAATCATACCTAAATCTGATGTCATTGTCTCCATTCTTCCCAATACATCATCAACCTATCATATTTATAACGCAGATTTTTTCACTAAAATGAAAAAAACAGGTATATTTTTGAATGCCGGACGTGGAAGTGCAGTGGACCAAGATGCTCTATTATCAGCGGTTCAAAATGGGGATATTTATGCCGCAGGATTAGATGTGACCGACCCCGAACCACTCCCATCTAATCATCCTTTATGGAGCGAGAAAAATATAATGATAACCCCACATGTATCGGGTTCCTATCATTTACCTGAAACATTGGATAAGATTGTGGAAATTGCCGCTATTAATATAGAGAATTACCTTACCGGGAAAAAACTTAGGAATGTAATCGACTTGGAAATAGGGTATTAAATACAAGAGTTCCTATATGCATAGTGCTTTATTAATAAGTTGAGTAAGTTAGAGGATGTTGCATATGTTAGAGGCTGTTGCATATATCCTGCACATATGTTTTTCAAGTATCAAAATATCGCTAATCCTTATTTGTAAGGATTAGCGATACTATTTAATGAAGCGCGAGATGGGATGCATAATGAATAACCAAGGGAAGCAGAAGATATAAAAACAAATGGTAAAGGCTTTCTCTGAGATGAATGGAAGTGACGTAATCTGGGTACTTAAAACTCCAGAAATGAAAAATCGCCAGAAGCCTTTTAAATAAAGGAATTCTGACGAATTAAGTTATGCGCGAGACAAATTATATTTTATAGTTGTTTACTTGAAATGCAAAGTTCAATAACCCTATGGACTTATCAAATAATAATTTATTATTAAAATTTAATTTCTATCCAATCCAAATTCTTTATATAAGTTTGAACCATATCATAATTTATTTCAGGATGTATGGTTTCTTCATGGGATATGGTAATAACAGACATAGCAATTGCGAACTTTAACATATCCACAATACTTAGACCGTTCATATAAGCATAACCTAAACCAGCAACACAGGAATCCCCTGCCCCTGTAACGTTAACCACTGGCACTTGATTTGCTTTGATAATCCCTTCTTCTTGGCCATTGTTATAGTAGATTCCCTCTGCATCTAAGCTGATAAATACATGTTTTACGCCATAATCCAATAAACATTTACCTGCTTTTCTTACATCCTGTATGTTTTCTATTTTAAATCCACATAGCGCTTCTGCTTCATGTCGATTTGGTTTAATGGAATAAAAGTATTTGATTAAATGCTCTATTTTTTGAACCCTTGCACTGGATACCGGATCTAAAATAAACTTGGTCGTACCTTGATACTTAGTCAAAATATATTCCATAATTCCAGGGTTATCAGCCCCTAAAACCATATATTCAGAATTTATAATGATATCTTCCTTAGAAATGATAAACTCTTCTGATATTTTATCTGTTATACTCATATCAACAATGGCGGACTCCATTTCTCCAAACTCATTCATAATCGCCATATAAGTTGGTGTTGACTCTCCACTAACAATAAGGGAATCCTTAATGTCAATTCCTAGTGATTCTGCATGTTGTAAGATAGATCTTCCCTTTTCATCATTTCCAACAATGGATATAAATTTTAGATTCGTCCCTACTCTGGCCATATTTTCTGCAATATTTCTACAAACACCACCGTAGGAAACCCTAACTTTTCCTGGATTTGAATCCCGACTCTTGTAGTTATTAGATGTAAATCCAAAGATATCATAGATTGATGCGCCAAAAACGAGTATATATGGTTTATTTTCATTCATCATGACTTTCTAGCTCTCCTAGTTCTTCTTATACGTCTTATTTTATTATCACAAGATCACTATACAAGCAATAACTATATCGTATTTTGTCAAAAAATACAATATTGATAATCACTCAAATTAATATAAGAAAAGTCAATATTTAATTTGAAGTGTTTCAGTTCGATTGTATGTTTTTTTAGAATAACATTATTTCCAACAGGAACAAACGCTAATGCAACTGGAACTACTTCTAATATTTGATAATCAATAGAAAATCACCAGAAGCCTTGAATCTCAACGTCTTTGCTCCGTAAAGTGCACTCTGAAGAATAAGAATGTCGGCGTGAGGGCCTCCATTCTTGTTCTTCTTAAGTCTCAGTCTGTGAGAGTACGAATTTGGTCTTAAATTTGAACATGAAAAAAGGTCACATCTTTGCAGATGGGCCATTTTCATGTTAAGCGCGAGACGGTATTCGAATTCTATTCCCTCGACAAAATACTGTTAGAAAGGGAAGCAGCGTGAGAGTCTCCATTCCTGTTCCTCCAAGTTTTGCTCTGTGTACGAAGCTTATCCGATATTGAATATGAGAAGAGGTTCGAACGGATAAGATTACTTTAGTACATACCATGTGGAATATTACCTAAAGTCATCTTTTAGCTTAATTGGAAAATATCTTTGCATTTGTTTATAGCCAAGACCCTTTTCTATGTCTTTGTAGGCAATATCTCTTCCGTCTTCATATAAATAAGGCATATTAAACATAACATTGTTGTCTTTGTCAAGCTCGAAATTTGTGCCTTCAATCCATCGGCTAACTTTATCTTCTACTTTTTGTAAGCTTTCGTCATCTTCGTCAATACTGACTGCCATAGCATATATGCCTCCAGGAAAATCGATTAATTTAAAAGGGCATACATCTGCATTGGTAACACCATCTTTAACCGCGCAGATCCATTCCGCTTTGTCATCTTTAAACATCAAAAAATCAAAGCAATCAAAAATCACACTCTTATACAAATGACAATACTGCCATAATTGATTCATATATCCGCCTTCTTTAAACATTTCCCCCCACGGTTGATCGCCGCATGTTACCGCTTTGAAGCTTGGTATCCTGACGACCATTACATCAGGTATTTTTTTATCTAATTTTTCCGTTATTTCAAGCAAGCGGTTTATATTGGAGGGCTTACCAATATAGTCAACGCTGATCAACTGTGTCTCTAGTTCCTTCGCCTTGTCATACAACAGTTTAATATCAGAATTATCAGCAAAATCGACTCGCTCTATTTCACGTATGAAGTCCAGAACAATATCCTTCAACTCATGTAGGAGAGCAACTTCATCGTCTATGTTTTGCACTTTCTTTTCCAACACCTCTAAAACTATGTCGGAACTGGACGTGTTGAAAATACGCTGAATGTCCTTGATGCTTATGTTCAGCTTGCGCAAAATGAGTATTTGCTCAAGCCGTCTGACAGCACTTTCGTCGTACATCCGGTATGCGTAATCTTCGCTTCGGGTACTGTTTATCAGTCCCATGTCCTCATAATAGCGCAGTGTGCGGGCAGTAATGCTATACCTACTGGATACATCTTTGATTTTGATTAGGTTGTCCATTTCTTTAGACCTCTTTTCTTTTTTATGATGAGTCTAGTATAAAGGCTTCCCCAAAGGAAGAGTCAAGTGATAATTCCAAATTATACAAACCACTTTACTCATAACGAATTCCATTAGTATCTATAAAAACATATTCAACGGTGTAATTATTCGAAGGCGCTTCGTTATATATAATTTTATTATCTGTTGCATCTAATTTCATTGTTTCTTTAGAATTATTAGTAAAAATATAAGTTATTTCAGCGTAATCTAAGTCAGCTTTATTTGCCCAAAATAGATCATAAATTTTTTGATTAATAATAACATTGCCATGGACTAATTCATCTTTTTCTCTTAAGTAGCTAGTTTGTAATTTATACTTTCCATTTCCTTGTGGGACAAAAATTGCTAAACCATGCTTGTTATCTGAACAATTATAACCACTAACAATATAATCATCAATTTTAATTTCGTAACTAATATGAGCATTATCGTTCACCTTACTTAACTTGTTCAATATCAATTCTCTACTTTCCATGGAAAAACCGTCAGGGTTGTTCTGCGTAGAGAAAAAAATTATTAACAATATAATAAAAACGAAACCAACTGCAATGAGAATACTATATTTTTTGTTTTGCATCTCTTCATCTCCATCTACAAATAGGAATGGACCGTTTGTCATAATGATATATTATAAAATTACAAATTTTATCGCTTTATATTATAGTAGCATGAATAATAGTAAATATCTAGAATAGCGTGAACAAATTATAGCGCAGAACCGAGGTCAGGGGGACCTCGGTTCTGCGCGGAGCCAATCTGATATATTCATCAGTCTTGGATTCCTTTTATTAACAACTGTCTTAGTTCATCTAAATCTTCCTTTTTATATTCGAGACCTTTTTCACCCAAATACCATTCTTTTATAGCATTATCAATTATGTATCTAAACCTTTCCGGCACATAATCAAGTGTCCAAAGACCACCTTCATACTTAGACAATATGCGCTTTTCTTTTTTGTATGACAAAATGCGTCCCAAAATTAAGATGTTGCTTGAAAAATATCTTGGATTGTATGCTTGAAAATTATAATCAGTAATATTATTACTTATAGAGTTCCAAAAATCCTTCTCTGGAATAGCAGGAAAGACGTCTTTAATAGGCCTTCCATAAATACAAATACCACTTTGATTTATAAGATGAACATAGCTAGCGATATCCGCATCACAAAAATCTTCATCTACGATGAAACTATCTTTTATATTACCATTCAACATATTTCTATAATGTTCAGTCCAACTGTCACTGTAGTGAAATTGACAAGGCGTCGGATGTTTCCAAGGGTTTAAGTCGTTTATCCATATTGCGGACATTTCTAGATGAGAAGGAGTACAATCTAATTTAATTATGTTTCTAGAAATTAAGAGTCTTTCATCTCGGCTTATGTGTCTATCACATATTATTAGGATATCGATATCACTTACACCTTTAACAAAACGATCTAATGCAATAGAGCCGTGTAAATAAATTCCTATTACAGATTCTCCTATACATTTCAACCAAGATTCTGTTACATTTCTGATTTGCTCTTTCACATCAGGCGGTAGTGTTTTATAGTTTTTAAATTCCATATAGATTTCTCCTAAAATTACTTTATTTTTATTATTTTAAAGGGCTTTTGCCATGAACATTTCAAGTGGCTGTTCAAAACCTGGTATGTCAAGCACCAGACAGCCGCAATCTTTATATCCAAGCTTACGATATGTAAATGTCAACATCAAAATGCATATTTATTCCGATATGAAAATGCAGTTTTTTACCGACTAGCTTTCTGCTCATCTACATCAAGCAGATCATAATAATCCTTGGTTCGATATGATGGACCGATCA
>JAEZKA010000055.1 GCA_023436225.1 Bacillota bacterium | reverse complement strand
CGATGCTTGACTATTACACAAAACAACCATGTTAAGTTGATTGAACCGCCGTGTACCGAACGGTACGCACGGTGGTGTGAGAGGTCGGAAATTTTCATATACTATGAAAATTTCCTCCTACTCGATTAAGTTGATTTGATTAATAGAATAAAGGCTCAGAATTACCAGTAGATACCACATGCATTCTGGTTGAATATGTCGTATAATAAGTACGTAACATATTTAATAAATATGTAACATTTAGTTTACATAAGGAGGTAATATGGTATCAGTACGTAAGATTGCAACTTGTATGTTGGTTGGAACTTTAGCATTTGCAGGGCATACAGAAACTGCCAAGGCATCAGAAACCCCGGTTGCTGGAATAGATATGGTATTGTCAAATATTAATTTTGGCTCACAAGCAGTGAATATCGGTTTGCAGACATTTCTTTTATCAATATCAGATGAGCCGGAAAATGATCTTGCATTTGCCAAGGTCGATAACTATGTAAATATTAGAAGCGAATCCAATGAGGATAGTAAAATACTGGGTAAGCTTTACAAGGATAGTGCAGCGACCATTCTTAAAAAAGAAGGTGAGTGGTATCAGGTGAAATCTGGAGCTGTTACTGGGTACATAAAAGCGGATTTCCTGTTAACCGGGGAGAATGCAGTGGAATTCTCCAAAAAGGTCGGAGATACCTTTGCTACAGTGAATACCGCCACATTAAGAGTAAGAGAAAAGGCATCAGAGCAATCTGGTATAGTCACTCTTATTCCAATCGGTGAAGAATATAAGGTAGTAAGTGAAAAGAAGGATTGGGTAAAAATCCGAATTGATCAAGAAACTACCGGGTATGTGTCAAAGAATTATGTGACCTTGCAGAAGGAATATGCCGAGGCTGTGTCCATTGAAGAAGAGCAGGCTAGACTTGAACGAGAAGCACAAGAAGCTGTACAGAGTATGAGTGTGAGTTCTGCACAGCGCTCTGATACAGTTCAAAGATCCACTGCTAAGAGTGAGGTAAAGAGCAGTTCTATCTCTGTTAATGAGCCAGTAACGAGTCAGGCTTCGGATAATTCTTCCTTAAGAAATCAGATTGTGAATTATGCATTACAGTTTGAGGGTAATCCCTATGTCTGGGGTGGTACTAGCCTAACCAGAGGTGCTGACTGCTCCGGCTTCACCCAGTCTATATTGGAGCACTTCGGAATTTATATTCCAAGAACCTCTAGAGCGCAGGGTGCCAGTGGAAAAAGAGTGGATATGGATAATATTCAGCCAGGAGATCTGATTTTCTACCGGAAAAATGGAACGATTAATCACGTTGCCTTATACATAGGTAATGGGAAGGTAATTAGTGCGAAAAGTTCGAGAGAAGGCATTCGTATCACGAATTATAATTACCGTACACCCTACAAAGCGGTGAGCTATATCAATTAATATTGTATTATAGAATGTAGTAATATTACATAAGAGGTTATTTTAAAACATAGTATATTGGTAAAGGTAAGGGTAAGAGTATCCCAGAGATGCTGTTACCCTTACTTTAGGTTGATGAAGATGTTTTGAAACAACCTCTTATTTCCCATAGGTATAACGAAGTAGTGACCAACATGATTGGCTGGATATGAGTGAACCCGCATAAAATTTATGAACAAAATTTTATGAAGTACTAGACAAGAATTGTTCGAGTGATTATAGTATACTTAAAATATGGTATCGTATAGTAGGGTATGTATGAACCATAGTGAAGCGTTAATAATTATTTTTCCATGACATAGAAGCATATCATGTTACAGGAATATACTATACAAAAGGAGGATATTGCATGAGTTGGTTTACTACATTAGATCCAGTGCTTAAGGCGTTGTTAGCAACCCTATTTACCTGGTTTGTTACAGCGTTAGGAGCATCTACGGTATTCCTATTTAAAACAATCAATAAAAAGGTGATGAACGGAATGCTAGGTTTTGCAGCAGGAGTAATGATCGCTGCGAGCTTCTGGTCCTTATTGGCACCGGCTATAGCAATGGCGGAGGAATCAGGAATGATAGCCTGGGTTCCGGCCGTGATAGGATTTCTGGCAGGAGGAGCTTTCCTCTGGCTGGTAGACGTCTTTATGCCCCACCTTCATATCGGTCCCCAGGAGGAGCCGGAAGGCGTAAAGACAAGTTTAAAGAGAAGCATATTGTTGGTTTTGGCGATTACACTTCATAATATTCCAGAGGGATTGGCAGTGGGTGTAGCCTTTGGAGCGGTTGCGGCTAATTTCCCGGCGGCTTCTCTGAGTGGTGCAATCGCACTTGCCTTAGGTATTGGGTTGCAGAATTTTCCGGAAGGAGCAGCGGTATCGGTGCCACTTCGTAGAGAGGGACTAACCCGTTGGAAAAGCTTTATCTATGGGCAGGCCTCAGGAATTGTTGAGCCGATTGCAGGTGTACTGGGAGCGGTTGCCGTAATAGCAATGAAGCCGATCCTTCCATATGCCCTATCCTTCGCAGCCGGTGCAATGATATATGTTGTAGTGGAGGAATTAATTCCGGAAGCGCAGCAGGAGAAGCACCACTCCAATATCGGTACCATTGGTGCTATGGTAGGATTTGCAGTAATGATGCTGCTGGATGTGGCCTTGGGATAAGAATAAGAGATCACAATTTTATTTTCTACTTATAATGAGTCAGCAAAGCTATTATTTGCTGGCTCTTTTTGAGGTCTATCCCATATATCCTTATAGAAGCGAAAAGAAAAAACATCGTATTTCAGGCATACTGAGATACGATGTTTTTTCTTTGATTTTCTGTAATAAAAGTCTAAATTTTATATGTTATTATTCTTCCTCAGTTTTCTTCGTATGGGATGCTATTTTACCAAGCAGTACCACGATAAAGGTTAATAAGAGGATTACTGTGAAAATGGAAAGCATACCTTTTCCCATGATTTCCAATGCATAGATAAAAGTCTGATTCATAATATTCTCCTTTCAGGTAACAATCCAGCTTAGCCTGCCATATTCTTCAGAATCTCAGTTACGATCTTAATTACTACACCACCGGCAACAACGGATCCGATCTGACCAGATACGTTTGCGCTGATTGCATGCATTAAAAGGTGATTGCTGGGATCCTCTTTGAGACCCATCTTCTGAACAACACGTGCAGACATAGGGAATGCGGAAATACCTGCTGCGCCAACCATAGGATTAATCTTATTCTTCTTAAAGAACAGGTTTAAGAACTTTGCAAATAATACACCTCCGATGGTATCCATAACAAAGGCAACTAAGCCTAATCCCATGATCAAAAGGGTATCAAGATTTACGAAGGCATCAGCCTGCATGCTGAAAGCAATGGTAATACCAAGAAGCAGTGTGATAAGGTTGGATAAGATATTCTGTGCTGCATCGGATAAGCTGCCGAGAACACCGCATTCTCTGATTAGGTTACCAAACATCAGGAAACCGACTAACGCAACTGACTGTGGAGCAATCAGACCGGAGATAATGGTTACGATAATCGGGAATATAATTCTAGTCAGCTTCGTAACGTTCTTCGGATTGTATTCCATACGGATCATACGTTCCTTCTTTGTGGTAACAAGCTTGATTGCCATAGGTTGTACAATCGGAACCAATGCCATGTAGGAGTAGGCAGCGACCGCTATGGCTCCGACATATTTGGAATTAAGGATCTGTGATACCAGAATGGAGGTAGGACCATCTGCTGCACCGATGATACCGATGGAAGCTGCATCAGATAAGCTAAATCCAAGTAAAGCTGCAAGTGCGATGGTGAAGAAGATACCGAACTGAGCTGCAGCGCCGAATAAAAACATCTTCGGATTAGATAACAGCGGTCCGAAATCGATCATAGCACCGATACCGATGAATAATAAAATCGGTAGAGCTTCGGAAGTTTCAATACCTGTTTCAAATAACCATTGAATAATACCATGTGTCTCTCCAACACCTTCCAGAGTTTGGTTTAATACGCCGGAGAGAGGAAGGTTAACTAATATTGCACCAAAACCCATTGGTAGAAGCAGTGAGGGTTCAAAGCCCTTCTCTATCGCTAAATAGATCAGAATAGCACCCACAAGATACATTACACACTGCTGCCAAGTAATTGCCATTACACCTGACAATAAGAAATCCATAACATAAATCCTCCTTAGCATGATTGATCATCTCTCATCCGTATATCATGGCGAAAACGTACACACACGAAAAGTATGAATATGCACGTTTCCAGTAGTTGTCACCATATTTTTGAGAAATGACAAGTATATGAAATTGGTTTTATTTTAGCTCATATGCATGGCCGATGTCAATCTAATTTCACAAGTTTCTATTCTAATTTATAAGTGCTAGTGCATATATTTATTCCAGATTTTACATAAAGTAATATTCACTAATAACACTCTAGGAGAGTTGGCAAATTAAACAAAATACATACTTAATCAATATTAAAAAAGTACAAAAAATTGGATAATTCAAGAAATAGAATAAATAAAAATATACATTATGACGTATATTTGTTATCGAATAGTTTCCTATTGCACAATTATAGCAAACGTGATAGTATTTGAGGCAAAGCGAAATTTTGCTGAAATAAAAGAAAGGGAGATGAACATTTTGAGTATTAGCGTATTGTTTTTTCAAATTATTTCAATCGTTATTGCAATTCTCTCATTTGGTGCTGCCTTCTGGCTTTACAAATGGGTAGAGAAACAACCTTCCTCTAATAAGAAAATTGCAGAGGTTAGTAAGCTGATCCGTAATGGAGCTTACACATTTTTGGCAAAAGAGTTTAAGACACTAGCTAAGTTTTGTGGCGTTGCAGCAGTTATCATTTTGATTTTCCTTCCCGCACCAATTTGGAAGGGTGATGTGGTAGAAAACATTCTTATGGCTGTATCCTATATCTTTGGTACTGTTTTCTCCGGTATCGCAGGAAAGATTGGTATCAGCATCGCAACAATCGCAAATGTTAAAGCTGCCGAGACAGCAACAAAAGGAATTAAACCGTCCTTTATGTCAGGCTTCCGCGGCGGCGCTGTTATGGGTATGGCAGTTGTAGGCTCCAGCTTACTGGGGGTGACGCTGGTTCTTCTCTTAACAGATAATACAACCGCTCTACTGGGCTTCAGCTTCGGTGCCAGCTCTATGGCTCTGTTTGCAAAAGCAGGTGGCGGTATCTTCACAAAGACAGCAGATATCAGCGCAGACCTTTGTGGTAAAGTAGAACTTGGAATTCCCGAGGATGACCCGAGAAATCCTGCAGTAATCGCAGATAATGTTGGTGACAATGTTGGTGACGTTGCAGGTATGGGTGCTGACTTATTTGACTCTAATGTAGCTTCTATGGCTGCAGCTTTGGTAATGGCTTCCGCACTTGATAAGGTAGCTGGTGGCACAGGAAATGCGGCGATGGTATTCTGCTATGCAGCAATTGGTTTATTTGCCTCCATGATCGGTGTTTTAACCGCTAAGATGAAGGAAGGCGGCGACCCGACCAGAGCTTTAAATTCTAATACATACGTAACTACCGTTATCTTTGGTATACTGACTGCAGTTGCTACCTGGGCTTTTGATTTTGAATGGCGTATCTGGGCAGCAAGCGCGATTGGTCTTGTGGTAGGTGTTGTTATCGGTTTAGCAAGCGATTACTTTACCGATGATAAGAAGCCTCCGGTACACGCAGTTGCTAAGGCTTGTGAATCCGGTCCGGCCTTCACAATCCTCTCTGGTATTTCCTATGGTTTAATGAGTACCTTGCCTTCCATGATCGGTATCGGTATTTCAGCTCTTGCAGCATATAAGATCTGTGAACCACTTGGTAACGGCTATGCAATGTTTGGTATCTCCATGGCAGCGGTTGGTATGTTATCCATCGTTGGTATGATTATCTCCAATGATGCTTACGGTCCAATCGTTGATAATGCACGTGGTCTTGTAGAAATGGGTGAATTAGGAGAGAAGGCACTTGAAATTACAGACTCACTGGATAGCGCAGGTAATACGGTTAAGGCGGTAACCAAGGGCTTTGCTATCGGTGCAGCCGGTCTTACCGTTATCGCTTTATTAGGAGCATTTATGAGTGAGGTTAATACTGCAGCGGTTGAGCTGGGGATGGTAGAAGAAGGAGTTAATTACATCCAGGGCTTTGATATCATCAACCCCGTTGTATTCTTCGGTTTATTATTTGGTGCAGCAATTCCGGCAGTATTCTCCGCTATGCTCATGCTTGGTGTGGATCGTAATGCACAGCGTATGGTCGCTGAGATTCACCGTCAGTTTAAAGAGATCGTTGGTCTGAAGGAAGGTAAAGAAGGTGTAGTTCCTGAGTATGATAAATGTATCGAAATCGCAACAACTGGTGCGATCAAAGAACTTATTCCTGCAGGCCTAATGGTTATTATCTGTACCTTGCTGGTAGGCTTTATCGGTGGTGTTCAGGCAATCGGCGGCTTCATTACCGGCAATATCGTCAGTGGCTTGATCTTTGCATTGTTCATGTCCAACTCTGGTGGTCTTTGGGATAATACCAAGAAGTACATCGAGTCCGGTCACAATGGTGGTAAGAACTCTGATGCACACAGAGCCGGCGTTGTAGGTGATACGGTAGGTGATCCCTTCAAGGATACAGCAGGTCCTTCCATAAACACTCAGATTACCGTAGTATCCCTAGTTGCTTCTTTAACAGCAACCATATTCCTTAGCTTCTCACTCTTTGGTTAATTAGTTGTAATGATAAATTAATTCACTGGTCATATACTCAAATGCTCTCACGAATTAAGATGTAACAAATCGTCTTAATCAGTGGGAGCTTTTTTGTGTAAGATACAGAGACGATAATCCCTTGATACTGCCATAATTTTATTGTTTTTCAATGGATAATGTTGTATAATTATTCCGAACTACAACATATAGTAGAAGCATATCATTGGTTGATACAAGGTATCGCTAATCGAAATACGAAGGATAAGCACATGCTGAGGACAGGTGCTGATTTACAAGTCACGGAGGGATAAAATGAAGAGTAAGCTTCTTTTAATGGGGATTAGCCTAATATTAGTTTCTATGATTACCGGTTGCAGCCTATCCAAGAATCTTTATGGGGATGGAAAGAAGAGCTTTGAAAATGGAAATTATGAGGAAGCAGCTACTTATTTTGAGGCAGCGATTAAGGAAAACCCTGAACGAGCTGAGTATTACATCGATTATGGATTATCTCTGGTTAAGCTTGAGCGATATGAGGAGGCATTGAGCATGTTCGACAAAGCTTATGTGAATAAGGATATCATCATAGTGAATCGGAATAATAAAAGGGTATACCGTGGAAAAGGAATCGCTTATTATCTTATGCAGGATTACGACAAGGCAATTGTTGAGTTTAAGAAGGCCTTGGAGATCAATGAATTATCAGCACTGGATATGGATATATTGTATTATATCGGTAGCTCACAGATGATCGTTGGTTCCTATGAAGAGGCAATCAATTCCTACACCAGATTAATCAAATTAGATAGTAAAAGTGCTGGGGCATATAACAGTCGGGCATTATGTTATCAGCTCCAGGGGGATTTTGATAAGAGTCTGACAGATTATGATACTGCAATCAAAATGGATCCGAAAAATTACTCCCATTATTTTGGAAAATACTATCTTTTGACCGAGCAAGGTGATGCTACAAGCGCTAGCGAGGTACTGAACAAGGCTAGTGAACTTGTACCGAAGACTAGTGAAGACCAATATAATCTGGCAAAGGTTCATTTCTATCAGGGTGATTATGAGGTGGCTCTTTCTGAGCTGAGTGAAGGGTTTAAAAATGGTTTCACAGAGGCTTATTATTATATAGGCGAGATTTATCGGATTAAGAAGGACTATCCTAAGGCGATTTACTATTATGATATCTTTATCAAAGAAGGCGAGATTATGGTGCCGAATGTATACAATCAGATCGCCGCCTGCCTGATTAAGACCGGGGCTTATACAGAAGCACTGGGATATCTTGAAAAGGGAATTGCTTATAATCATGCAGGGTCAATGCAGACACTGAAGAAGAATGAGATTGTAGCCTATGAATGTTTAGGCGAATTCGATAAGGCAAAGGATAAGCTATCACTGTATATGACTGTATATCCGACGGATAAAGAAGCAGCAAGAGAGGCTCAGTTTGTGGAAACCAGAATAATGGAAGCTGTAACTGAGAAGATAGAGGAGTAAAATATGGCGGAATTACATGAAATAAAAGAACAAGAAGAACGCTTTGTCTTAGTTGGCGTTGCTTCTAACGTAAATGATGATACTCAACAGTCACTGGATGAACTGGAGGAGCTCGCAGCCACTGCAGGTGCGACAACTGTCGGTAAAATAATTCAGAACAGAGAGACCATTCATCCCGGAACATATATCGGTAAGGGCAAGATTGATGAGGTTCGCGCACTGGCTATGGAGACCGGCGCAACTGGTGTGGTTTGTGATGATGAGCTGACACCGGTACAGCTAAAGAATCTGGAAGATGCCTTACAGATGAAGGTACTTGACCGTACCGTTATTATACTTGATATTTTTGCAAGTCGTGCGTCCACGAAAGAGGGTAAGATACAGGTGGAATTAGCCCAGTTGCGTTATCGCTCCTCCAGACTGATCGGTCTACGTAATTCCCTTTCGAGGCTTGGTGGTGGTATCGGAACTAGAGGTCCCGGTGAGAAGAAGCTGGAGATGGACCGCCGGATTATCAAAGAGAGAATTACACAACTGAGACGAGAACTGGATGAGGTGAAGCAAAACCGTGAAACCTCAAGAAGCTTACGTAGTAAGAATATGATACCGGTAGTTGCTATCGTTGGTTATACGAATGCAGGAAAATCTACGTTGTTGAATCACCTGACTAACGCAGGTGTGCTGGAAGAGGATAAGCTTTTTGCTACACTGGATCCTACAACCAGAACACTGATATTGGAAAGCGGCCAGCAAGTACTTTTAACAGATACGGTAGGCTTCATTCGTAAGCTTCCTCATCATCTGGTCGAGTCCTTCCGAAGCACCCTGGAGGAAGCAAAGTATGCAGATATCATATTGCACGTGGTAGATAGCTCGAATCCGGATGCATACAGTCAGATGCATATTGTATATGATACCTTGAATCAGCTTGGAATACAGGATAAAGTAATCATCACTGCCTTCAATAAGCAGGATAAGCTGGAGGCAGAAACAATCATCAAGGATTTTAAAGCCGATCATACGGTTAAGATATCTGCTAAAACCGGAGCAGACATCGATAAACTTTTAGCGGTAATCGAGAAGGTGTTAGGTGAGCGCAAGGTATTGCTGGAAAAGGTATTCTCTTATCAGGATGCAGGCAAGATTCAGACTGTCAGAAAATACGGACAACTTTTAGAGGAGGAATACCAACAGGAGGGGATCTATGTGAAGGCATATGTTCCAAAGGAGGTATACCAGACACTGGTATAGGGCGGATAATTAATGAAGCAAAATCGGCTTTTCAAGGCGAAAAATGAATAGGTATTAATTACTAGTGAAAATACTAGATATAGTGTAAGGACAAAAAATCTCACATATATCTGGTATTTTTTTATTGACTAAACAAGCCTTTTCTGGTACCATTGAAACAGAGAGTTTAGAGATACAACTATGTGTAAAAGCGGGAAGGGAGACAGTTACATATGATTAACGTTATTAAAAGAGACGGACAGGTTGCCGAATTCAACCTAAAAAAAATCAGTGATGCTATTACTAAAGCCTTCAAAGCAACAGAGAAATTTTACACCGAGGAGATCATAAGTTTATTAGCACTCCGCGTAACCTCCGATTTTCAGAAAAAAATTAAAGATGAAACCATACACGTAGAAGATGTTCAGGATAGTGTGGAGAGCGTACTAGAACAGACCGGTTATACCGATGTGGCGAAAGCATATATTCTGTACCGTAAAAATAGAGAAAAGATCCGTAATATGAAGTCCACAATTCTTGATTATAAGGAGATTGTGAACAATTATGTGAATGAGGAGGACTGGAGAGTAAAGGAGAACTCTACTGTAACCTACTCAGTAGGCGGACTTATATTACATAATTCAGGTGCCATTACTGCAAACTACTGGTTATCAGAGATCTATGATGAAGAAATTGCCAATGCGCACCGCAACGGCGACATTCATTTACACGATTTGTCCATGCTAACCGGATACTGTGCGGGCTGGTCCTTAAAGCAGTTAATTAAGGAAGGCCTTGGCGGAATTTCAGGAAAGATTACCTCGTCTCCGGCAAGTCATCTGTCAACCCTTTGTAATCAAATGGTAAACTTCTTAGGAATTATGCAGAATGAATGGGCAGGAGCTCAGGCATTCTCCTCCTTTGATACTTACTTAGCACCCTTCGTAAAAATTGATAATTTATCCTATCGAGAAGTAAAGCAATGTATTCAATCCTTTGTCTATGGTGTGAATACACCGAGCCGTTGGGGAACTCAAGCGCCGTTTTCTAACATTACCTTGGATTGGACTGTTCCAAATGATCTTGCTGAGCTGCCTTGTATCATCGGCGGTAAGGAAGTTGATTTTAAGTATAAGGATTGTAAGCAAGAGATGGATATGGTGAACAAAGCTTTCATCGAGATTATGATCGAAGGTGATGCCAACGGCAGAGGCTTCCAATATCCGATTCCTACTTATTCTATTACTAAGGATTTTGATTGGTCCGATACGGAGAATAACCGTCTATTATTCGAAATGACTGCGAAATATGGCACACCGTATTTCTCTAACTATATTAACAGCGATATGGAGCCCAGCGATGTCCGTTCCATGTGCTGCAGATTACGTCTTGACCTTCGAGAACTGCGTAAAAAGACTGGCGGCTTCTTCGGCTCCGGTGAGAGTACAGGTAGTGTGGGCGTTGTAACAATCAATATGCCGAGAATTGCATATCTTGCTTCCGACGAGAGGGATTTTTTTGTGCGCCTTGACCGAATGATGGATATCTCCGCACGTTCCCTACATGTGAAGAGAGGAGTTATTACCAAGCTTCTGGAGGAGGGCTTATATCCCTATACAAAGCGTTATTTAGGCTCCTTTGACAGCCATTTCTCTACCATAGGTCTGATCGGTATGAATGAGGTTGGTTTGAATGCGAAGTGGCTTGGCGAGGATATGACCCAAACAAAGACAAAGGAATTCGCAATCAAGACCTTAAATCATATGAGAGAACGTCTGTCAGATTATCAGGAGGAGTACGGAGATCTGTACAACCTTGAAGCAACCCCGGCAGAATCCACAACCTATCGTCTTGCTAAGAATGATAAGAAGCGATGGCCTGAGATTAAGACAGCAGGGAAGGAAGGAGATACCCCTTATTATACCAACAGCTCTCATCTTCCTGTTGGATATACCGAGGATATCTTTGAAGCATTGGATATTCAGGATGAACTACAGACCTTATATACCTCAGGTACCGTATTTCATGCATTCCTTGGTGAGAAGCTTCCGGACTGGGAGGCTGCAGCAAAGCTGGTGAAGACAATTGCTGATAATTATAAACTACCCTACTATACCATGTCACCCACCTATTCGGTCTGTAAGACCCATGGTTATCTTGCTGGAGAACAGTTCACCTGTCCCCACTGTGGTGAGAAGGCAGAAGTATACAGTAGAATTACCGGTTATTATCGTCCGGTCCAGAATTGGAACGAGGGTAAGGCACAAGAATATAAGAACCGTAGAATTTATGATATGGAGCATTCCAGAGAAATGGATTCTAGTATGAGTAGCAGCTCTGCTCCGATAGAGAATGCCAGCGGTCATATGGAAGATGGCTTGTACCTTTTTACGACGAAGACCTGTCCAAACTGCCATGCTGCCAAAGAATATCTGAAGAATACCACTTTTGCTGTTGTTGATGCGGAGGAGAATGCAGAACTGGCCAGAGCATTCAACATTATGCAGGCTCCTACCCTGGTAGAGATCAGAGATGGTGCAACAAAGAAATATGCCAATGTCTCCAATATAAAGCGATATACTGAGGGACAGATGGTTTGCTTGAAGTAGAGAGGAACGGCTTTTGATTTCGTCAAACATGAATAAGATTATATCGCTCAAAGTGTCCGGTCTCGTATAGAAACGGACACTTTTTTGGTTTGCCCGCCATGGGCGGGCTCTTAAGGGTGAAAGTCCCTAACACACCTAGGTAGTGGGAAGTGTATAGCTGAACAGCAAGGGTGTTAGCCGTGAGGCTAAATCTGAAGGAAGCTGTA
>JAEZKA010000054.1 GCA_023436225.1 Bacillota bacterium | reverse complement strand
CGATGCTTGACTATTACACAAAACAACCATGTTAAGTTGATTGAACCGCCGTGTACCGAACGGTACGCACGGTGGTGTGAGAGGTCGGAAATTTTCATATACTATGAAAATTTCCTCCTACTCGATTCATATATTGTGACATGTGAATGGTTGACAATCATCCCGTGCTCGCTTTATTGAATTAACGCTACATTGCTATACAAATTTATATTGACAAACTATATTGGAATTAGTTATAATATCTTCCATAATATAGACATAAGACAATGTAGTCGTGAAAAGTGTATTTCAATTTTCGGCTACATTTTTTTATTATAATCTGTCTTATGGCATATACAAGGAGGAGAATATATGAAGAGAATTAGTAAGTTAATGACATTGATGCTCGCAGTATTATTGATGTTCTCACTGGTTGCCTGCAGTAGTGATAGTAAGAAATCTACTGATACTGATGCAACGAAGGTGACTGAAGCACCAACGAGCGAAGCAGGCGATGTTACTGAAGCCACAGGCAAGGTCCTGAAGGTACATTTTGACGTAGAGGTAGCATCCATGGATCCGCAGATTGCGACCGATGGTACTTCCTTTGAGGTATTGGCAGCGGTTACGGAAGGTTTATATTCCATCGATGCAGCCGGTACTCCGATTTTAGCTATGGCAGAAACAGTTGAGAAGAGCGCAGACGGCTTAACCTACACCTTTAAGCTGAGAGATGCGAAGTGGTCCAATGGTACTGCTGTAACAGCCGGTGATTTCGTTTTTTCATGGAGACGTCTTGTTGACCCTACTGTCGCAAGTGAATATGCTTTTATCGCTGAAATCGCAGGAATTAAGAATGCGGCAGCAATTACTGGAGGAGAAGTAACTCCTGATCAATTGGGTGCTGTTGCCCAGGATGATAAGACCTTAGTAGTTACCTTAGATGTTCCGGTACCTTTCTTTGAGTCCTTGATGGCTTTCCCGTCCTTCCTGCCGGTAAATGAAGCATTCTTTACCGCAGCAGGTGACAGCTTTGGAACCTCTCCTGAGACGATCTTAAGCAATGGACCTTTCATGATTACCGCTTATGAGCCGGCTGCAACAACCATCAGCTTAGCCAAGAGCCCTACCTACTGGGATGCTTCGAAGGTTGCTCTAGATGGTATTCAGTATCAGGTTATCAAGGATTCTCAGCAAGCAATGTTATCCTATCAAAATGGTGACTTAAACGTGGCTACATTATCAGGTGAGCAGGTTGAGCAGTTCCAGGCAGATCCGGAATTCCATAACATTATGGCAGGTTATTTATGGTACATATCTCCGAACCAGAAGGTGGCAGGTCTTGAGAATGTAAATCTGCGTAAGGCACTGGCATTATCCTATGATAAGTCCGCTATTGCGAATAATATCTTAAAGGATGGTTCTATTGTAGCAGATTTTGCAGTACCTACCTTACTTGCTACCGGTCCGGATGGCAAGGATTTCCGTGAAACTACAGGCACCTATTTGGCAACCGATAAAGCAAAAGCATTGGAATACTGGAAGGCAGCACAGGTAGAGTTGGGAGTTAGTGAATTAAAGTATACAATGATTGTGGAAGATACCGAATCCGCAACGAATGTAGCACAGTTTATTCAATCAGAAATTCAGACTACCCTGCCCGGTATAACAATTGAGATTCAGACTATGCCGAAGAAGAATCGTGTTGAAAGATTGCAGCAGGGCGACTTTGAACTTGGTCTAACCCGTTGGGGCCCTGACTACGCTGATCCGATGACATATCTTGACATGTGGACTACAGGCAGCCCGAATAACTATGGCTTCTGGTCAAATGCTGATTATGATGCAATTATTGAATCTGCTAAGAAGGGTGATTTAGCACTCGACTTAACTGCAAGATGGGAAGCATTAAAGAAGGCTGAGACTATCGTCATGGATGATGCGGTTATTCTCCCTGTATACCAGAAGGGTGATGCTGTTATGATTAAAGCAGGTGTTGAAGGCATTGAATTCCACTCCGTAGGTATTAACCGAATCTATAAGAATGCAACTATGAACTAATCGGAAGAAAGACCGTAATCAATTGTAATCATAATTTTATTTGATTATATATACAGGAATAGTGACGCTGTCGTGAGTGATGCTCACGAGCTTGGCGTCACTATTCTTGGTAGTGAAAAGGTTGGGTATAGACTGATATATGGATAACAACACGATGCCGGACAGGTAAGTATGTTGCTGTGCTGGGGAGTTTTGCGGCTGTTGCAAATCCTATATTCACGAAAGCGAAGAGAAGTATCGTTCAAGCTTGCCCTTGAAGATACGAGCAAGTCAGTTATAGTAATGCCTGAAAAACAGGCATCCGTGAAACACGTCTTCCCTGTTTCTTATGTGAAAACTTGTACGTATATCCTGGAAGGTCTGTGAATAAAACCCCACTATATGGTAAGGAGTGTGAATTAGTGAAAAAGTATATAATGAAGAGGGTTATGATATCGGTGATAACCCTGCTCGTCATCCTGTTGGTGCTGTTTCTGATGCTTGAGCTGATGCCCGGCTCACCCTTTAATGACGAAAAATTGAACGACGCCCAGCGTGCTATCCTTAATGCAAAGTATGGGTTGGATCAACCGATTATGGTGAGGTTCTTTAATTACATAAAAGCTATGCTAAGCGGAGATTTTGGTGTATCCTACACGATATCGAAGAATACAGCGATTACAGCATTACTCGAGACCAGATTGCCAATCTCGCTTCGTATCGGAGGACAGGCAATTTTAATCGGTACCATAATCGGATTGGTTTTGGGCATCATAGCTGCATTAAAGCATAATACCATTTATGATACCATCACAACAGTAATTTCTGTTCTTGGTGTCAGTTTGCCCTCCTATGTATTTGCGATGGCCTTGATCTATTCCTTTGGTTTCCGTCTCAAGTGGTTCCCGCTGCTCTATCAGATGGAGGCACCACTCCATTCCTCTGTTATGCCTACCATCTCACTATGTATGTTCACGGTGGCAACGGTAGCCCGATTTACAAGAACTGAGATGCTGGAGGTATTGGGATCGGAATATATGCTATTAGCAGAGAGCAAAGGGTTGAACGGCTTTCAATTGATATTTAAGCATGCACTTCGTAATGCCTTAATCCCGATTATTACGGTATTGGCACCGTTAGTGGTAGGCTTAATGACCGGCAGCCTTGTTATCGAGAAGCTATTCTCCATACCGGGCATAGGCAGTCTTTTGGTATCAGCAATTCAATCCAATGATTATAATGTGGTGGTTGCTTTGACCTTTATCTATAGTATTATGTATATCGGAATCATGCTCGTCGTAGATATTCTATATGGTGTGATTGATCCTAGAATCAGACTGGCAAAGGGGGAAGGACATGAATAATACAGAGCTTCAATTTGCCCCAGAGGATTTTGAACTTGTTGGTGCGGATAAAATTTCACGTGTGGATGAGACCTTTCCAATTAAGCCAATCTGGAAGGATATTTTAGCAAGATTTACTCAGAATAAGGGTGCAGTAGTCGGAATTATTTTTATTATCATTGTTATCTTAATGGCTGTTTTTGGCCCTGGTATGACCGGGAGTACCTATGATTCTCAGATTATTACCCATCAAAATCTTGCCCCTAGAATACCAGGAATCGAGAAGCTTGGAATCTTTGATGGTTCAGAGAATATGCATACCTCATCTGGTACGATTAATCAGAATAAATATATATCTGAGGATCCGAACGTAACAACCGGACTCGAGGAGGTATATTACTGGTTTGGCACAGATGTGCTTGGTCGTGACATCTTCACAAGGACCTGGACAGGAACGAGAATTTCACTGTATATTGCATTGGTTGCTGTAATAGTTGACATGTGCTTTGGTATGATCTACGGCTTGATCTCCGGTTACTTTGGCGGTAAGGTTGATATGGTATTACAGCGCTTTTCGGAGATACTTAACGGAATTCCTACCTTGGTTATTGTGACATTGCTAATTCTGGTCTTTAAGCCGGGCTTAGTAACCATTACCCTTGCCCTGGCAATCACAGGCTGGATCGGAATGAGCAGAATAGCAAGAGCACAGGTATTAAAGCTCAAGGAACAGGAGTTTATTCTGGCTTCCAAGACTCTGGGAGCAAAAAATCTGTTCATCATCTTCAAGGAGATATTACCGAATATATTCGGACAGCTGATCATTATGTCCATGTTCTCGATACCAAATGCGATTTTTACGGAAGCCTTCCTTGCCTTTATCGGTCTTGGTGTTCCGCAGCCGTTAGCATCCCTGGGATCCTTGATTAGTGATGCCTTTAAATCATTTACAACTCATCCTTACATGATTATCTTCCCGGTTATTGTACTAGCGGTAATCATGCTAAGCTTTAACATGATGGCAGACGGTCTTAGAGATGCATTTGATCCTAAGATGAAGGAAATGTAGGGGGTGGCATATGGACAAGAAGAAAATATTATCGATTAAGGATTTATCCATCTCCTTTACTACCTCAGCCGGAGAGGTTAATGTCATTCGAGGAATGAACCTATCTCTTTATAAGGGCGAGACCCTTGCTATTGTTGGAGAGAGCGGCAGCGGTAAGTCTGTTACAGTAAAAGCGATTATGGGTATCCTCAGTAGTAATGGAAGGATTAATAATGGCAGTATCTCCTTTACTTATAATCAGGACGGGGAAGAGGTAACAACGGATTTACTCACCCTTACCAAAAAGGAAATGAGAAGACGTATCAACGGAAAGCGGATTGCAATGGTATTCCAGGATCCGATGACCTCCCTTAATCCGACGATGACCATCGGTGCTCAGATTATAGAGGGTATGAGGTATCATTATAAAACTGGGAAGCAGGAAGCCTATCAGAAGGCAATTAAGCTTTTGGAGCTGGTAGGGATTACCGATCCAGAGAAACGAATGAAGAATTATCCTCATCAGCTGTCCGGCGGTATGCGCCAGAGAGTGGTTATTGCAATTGCACTTTCCTGTGATCCTGAGCTCTTAATCTGCGATGAGCCGACGACTGCACTGGATGTTACCATTCAAGCGAAGATTCTGGAGCTAATCAAGGATATTCAGGCTAAAACGGGTATCTCCGTTATCTATATTACTCATGACCTGGGTGTTGTAGCAAAGGTTGCTGATTATGTAGAGGTTATGTATGCCGGTAAGGTAGTTGAGAAGGGTACGACACAGGAGATCTTCTATCAGCCGAGACATCCTTATACTTGGGGGCTCCTATCCGCAATGCCGGATCTGAACAGTAGCGATGATAAGCTGTATACTATTCCGGGAAGTCCGCCGAATCTACTGCATAGAGTAGATGGGGATTCGTTTGCACCACGTAATATCTATGCGCTGGGTATTGATTTTAAGAAGGAACCGCCGATGTTTAAAATCACTGATACTCATTATGCGGCAACCTGGTTGCTCCATGAGAAAGCACCTAAGGTCAATATGCCGGAGGGGCTTCAGAAAAGAATTGATATGATGATCAGTCAAGAGGCGGTACCAGTTATACAGAAGGTATCAGCTAAAGCGGAACCGGTAGCATCCGATGATAAGGGGGCGAGATAATATGGATGAAAGAAAGCCTCTTTTACAGGTAAATAATTTAAAGCAGCATTTTCGCATTAATCGCAAGTTCACGGTTCGAGCAGTAGATGGTGTTAGCTTTGAGATCTATCCAGGTGAAACCTATGGCTTGGTAGGGGAATCCGGTAGTGGTAAATCTACCATTGGCCGGTCGATTATTCGCCTATATGAGCCTACCTCCGGCGATGTGATTTTTGACGGTAAGAATATCTCAGGTAAGCTCTCAGCCAAGGATACGCAGCACCTTCGAACCAAGATGCAGATGATCTTTCAGGATCCGATGGCATGCCTTAATCCCAGAAAGAAGGTTATGGATATCATTGCCCAGGGGCTAGATATTCACCATCTTTATAAGACACAGGAAGAGCGAAGAGAAAAGGTATATCAGATATTAGATATGGTAGGACTGGCCAGTGAGCATGCCGATCGTTATCCCCATCAATTCTCCGGTGGCCAGAGACAGCGTATCGGTATTGCCAGAGCGTTAATTATGAACCCCAACCTGATTATTGCTGACGAAGCAATCAGTGCTCTTGACGTATCCATTCAGGCACAGGTAGTTAACCTGATGAAGGATATCCAGACAAAGACTAATACTGCATATCTCTTTATTGCCCATGATTTGTCGATGGTAAAGTATATCTCAGATCGTATCGGTGTATTGCATCTTGGACATCTTGTGGAGACAGGAACAAAGGATGAAATCTTTAATAATCCGATCCATCCCTACACGAAGTCCCTGTTGTCTGCAATTCCCCAACCAAATCCGATTGCGGAGAAGAAGCGGATTGCAATTAGCTATGACTATCAGGATAGTGGAATTGATTATCATAAAGGAACAAAGCAGCATATTAGCGGACAGCATTATGTTCTGGCGACACCTGAGGAGCTTGCTGTTTGGTTGAAGTAAGCATCACACAACAAGTTGGTTAAAATTAATTTTGAAGGGCATCATAAATCCCATACTAGGTAATCTTATTAATTGAGATAATCCAATACGGGATAGATGATGTCCTTTTCATAGTTCTTAAGTCTTTTTATAGTTACATATACTTAACCAATTCTCTTCTCCGATTAATTATTTAAGCCTGAATAGTAATGACTTGGGGCAGTCAATTGTTTTAGTGTTGACTGGAATATTGGTTTTGCTTCTGAGCATGATTGCTTTCTGATTGATAAATATTACCTTAAATGTTATACTAATGCTCAAGAGAAATGAGAGGAGTGACCTAGCTATGATATATCCGAAAAGCTTGGAAACGGGCTTTAAGATTGGGGTTACAGCTACCTCAGCGGGATTTACAGAGGGGCCGGATCTGATCCGCTTGGAGAACGGCGTGAAGCATTTTAGCGACCTGGGATATCCGGTCGTTGTAACCGATAATGTTAGAAGATGTGAGAAGGGGAGAAGCTCTGATGGACCGACCAGAGCGCAGGAGCTACTTCAGTTGGTACTAGATTCTGAGGTTAGAGCAATCATTGCGGCCAGTGGCGGAGATTACCTGGTGGAGATGCTTCCCTATATTGATTATAAATTGATGAAAGAGAACCCGAAATGGATTCAAGGGTTTTCTGATACTACGGGACTTGTATTTACCATTACCACGAATCTGGATATCGCAACAATCTATACGAATAACTTTAGTAGCTTCGGGATGGGGACATGGCATAGTTCCTTATATGACAATCTGAGAATTCTTGAAGGAAAGGATCTGATCCAGCATAGCTTTGATCGGTTCCAGGATGGCTACCAGCCAAGGATAACAGGGTTAGAGGAGTTTGTACTGGAGAAAGAGGTCAAGTGGATTAATCTTTATCCAACAAATTACGATCAGAGGGAGGAGCTTGCAATTACCGGCAGGCTTCTTGGAGGCTGTCTCGATGTATGCCTTAATCTGGTGGGGACCAAATATGATAAGGTGAAGGAATTCGCACATAAATACCAGGAGGATAAGATTCTCTGGTTTTTTGAAAGCTATTCACTTGATTCCGAGGAATTAACTCGTGGCTTATGGCAGCTGTTGGAGGCCGGATGGTTTGAACACGCGGCAGGCTTTGTCTTTGGACGACCCTGTATGTACGATACCAATACCGATACCTCCTACAAGGATGTTGTTTTGTCGGTGCTGGGAAGCTTAAAGCTGCCAATTATTTTAGAGGCAGATATCGGACATAAGCCCCCTCAATTCACCATGATCAATGGTGCTATTGCCCATATCAGGAGCTTTGAAGGTAGAGGAAGTATCAGGTTTGAAAGAAGGTAAATGGATGGATGGAGAAGGGGCATAAGATGAATAACACGGATAACGATAACCAGACTATGGGGAGTCTGGAGAAAGCAGCGGAGACTGCAGAGACATGTAAGGATGTTGAACTGGAAAAAGGTACGGACAAACCAAATAAGCTGAAATTACATGCAGTCCTTTCAGGCATCGGTAGTAAGCTAAAGAAAGCTGGTAATTTCATTATAGGACGCAATCGTAACAGAGCAGAGCAGATATTAGGCGGAGCGTTATATTCATTCCTGTACTTTGCCGGCTTAATCATATATCTGGAAGTGATATTTCATTTTCTGATTTATCGGAATATAGACAGCAAGATTATCTATCCAATTATTTTTGCTATCCCCTTTGGCGCGCTATTGGCTTTTACGACAGGGCTTTTCTCGGCAAAGGTGAATAAATTGATTCTTTGGCTGGTATCGGCTAGCCTTTGTATGATTTATCTGGTGCAGTTGGTCTACTATAATGTCTTTAAGGTGTTCTTCTCCTTTCAGATCATGGGTATGGCTGATGATGCAATATCGGAATTCGGGCCAGATATTATCACAGCAGTGAAAGGTAATATTGGTGGATTAGTTATTCTTCTTCTGCCTTTGGTGTTATTGGCGTTCCTTATCAGCAATCGTATCGCTTATCGTCACCGCAGAATAAGGGAGCAGGGTTTGCTGTTAGGAGGTGCGGTATTATTTCATATGCTTGCGCTGGCGTCGCTGCTTCTCTTCGGTAAGCTGGATTATTCCCCTTATGATCTGTATTTTAACTCTAAGGTTCCTGATCTACTTGGACAACAGCTTGGAGTTACCACCATGACGCGCATTGATATCTTAAAGCTTTTTTCTCCAGAGGATGAATTGGTGCTGGCAGATACCATTTCTGCCAATAAAACAGCTCCAATACCAGCTAAGCTTCCAACTCCGGTAATAACTCCTGCTGCCAAACCGACACAACCTGCCAAACCGACTCAACCGGTCAAGCCGGATGCCACACCGACACCGACTCCTCTGCCCACACCGACACCGATCGATACCTCCCCGAATGTAATGAATATTGATTTTAACGTTCTGGCTGAGAATGAGAAGAATAAGACAATAAAGACACTTCATAATTATTTTGCATCCGTCGTTCCGACCAATAAGAATGAATATACCGGCCGATTTAAGGGCTATAATCTGATCATGATTACAGCAGAAGGCTTTTCTCCCTATGCGATCCATCAAGAGAAGACACCGACTCTGTATCGTTTGGTACGAGAGGGCTTTGTGTTTAATAATTTCTATACTGCATTATGGCAGACCAGTACCAGTGACGGAGAATATGTTGCTATGACTGGATTAATTCCTCAGGGAACGAGAAGTATGTTTAATGGCAGGAGGAATCAATGGCCTTTCTCCCTCGGACATCAATTTAATAAACTGGGTGTAGCAAGTAAAGCATATCATAATCACACGTATACCTATTACCAGAGAAATGAGACCCATACAAATATGGGATATCTCTGGAAGGCGAAGGGCAATGGACTTGATCTGCCAAGCGATTGCTGGCCGGAATCAGATTTGGAAATGATTGATGCTACAGTCGACGAATTCGTGAAGGAAGAACAATTCCATGTCTATTATCTTACCGTAAGTGGACATATGAATTACACCTTTACCGGTAATAGTATGGCTTCCAAGAATAAGCAGCTGGTACAGGATCTACCTTATACGGAGGATGCAAAGGCTTATATTGCCTGTCAGATCGAATTAGACCGCGCCCTGGAGGCACTTCTGGCAAAGCTTGAGGCAGCGGGTGTCGCTGATCGTACGGTAATTGCGCTTAGCGCGGATCATTACCCCTACGGCTGGGAAAAATATAAGCTCGATGAACTGGCGGGTCATACGATTGATCCCAATTTTGAGATTTATAAGAACCACTTTATTCTCTGGAATCCGGGAATGGAGGAGAATATCATAATCGATAAGCCCTGTTCCAGCTTAGATATTTTGCCTACGCTTTCCAACCTCTTTGGTCTGGAGTATGATTCTCGTCTTCTAATGGGGCAGGATATTCTTTCCGATGCAGAGCCTTTGGTTGTATTATCAAACCGAAGCTTTATCACAGATAAGGTGATGTATAATTCAGCAAATGGCGATACTACTTTGCTTACAGATGAGCTTTTGCCTACAGATTACATCAAAAATCTGAACAAAATAGTAAAGAACAAATTCTCGGTATCGAAGAGTATGCTGGAGGAGGATTATTACCGGTATGTATTTCCTGAGTAATCTGATATAGCGAAAGCGATATGGATTACCGCAATAAAAGCACTAAAAATATATATTCAAAAGAATTTATAATATTTCTACTTGATTTTATAAATACTATATGCTAATATAAGTCAACAGCAAAGGTGTTGTTTATTTACAATACCTTTGTCTTTTTATAACCTAAAACAGTAATCGGCCAAGAAGGAGACTTTATTCTACCGAATAACCGAACGACAGGAATGGTGAGCCACCGACTGAGAGCACACCTATGGTGATACGTAGAATACGGAACACTCCGGAGCCCGCGAATTGAACGATTAGTAGGTTCGTGCGTGACACGCGTTAAGTGTAAGTAAGTGGAGAGCTACGCTCTCAATGCGGGTGGTACCGCGGGAATTTCGACTT
>JAEZKA010000051.1 GCA_023436225.1 Bacillota bacterium | reverse complement strand
TGGTTGTTCAAGCAATCCTGTTATCTTTACTGTTTTTGTGGTTGTATCTGTTTCCAGATACGGTTCGTTGACATATCATTACGATATATCATAATGAAAATTTCTCTTTGTTCGAAGCTCATGTGGAACTTCGAGTTTTTTAGAATTTTCAGGGTTGTTTCACTGTTCAATTATCAAGGTTCGTTGTGCTTTGCGTTTATTTTCTTTAACGCGTCAGCAAAATAAATGATACCACATGTGAATATCTTTGTCAACAACTTTTTAACCTAAATTTTTTATTTTTTCAAAACAATTTATTAAACTTAAACAATGCTATCAAACCCTTATAAAATAAGGCTTTGTCGTAACCTTTTCTCACTTTTTAATTGCATTTTTTTAAATATTTTTGAGTAAACGGGCATACAAGTACGCATTTTCCGCATAATGTTTTCTCAATATTTAATCGTTCTTTCGTAATTCTTCTAGCCGCTCTTTTGCATTTGATCGCATCGAAGAATATATCCCTATTAGAAGCTATATTCCAATTCAATCCAGTAATAGCATCACCAGGACAAGACTCCTTGCAACGCATACAATCCTTACACCTGGATTCATTCATAGGTTGATCAGCTTGTAGGTTGGCATTCGTAAGTATTGCAGAAATACGAACGGCACTTCCGAATTCTTTCGTCACAAGCATCGCATTCTTACCGATCCAGCCGATCCCGGCCCGAGTAGCTACTGTCTTATGAGGAAGCACCGAATTGTATTCGGTCTCTGTCTTAGATACCTCGGATACCGTCTGAGCGATGGCTTCATACCCTAATCTATGTATGTATTCTGCTCCCAAAGTTACGATTTCATCCAGCTTATCATTCAACTCATCATAAGCCAGACGATACTCCATTGTTGGTCCATCCTCTATTCCTTTGATAACTTCGGAATCTACAGCCACTGCAATCGCTATCCCATACGTCATATTTTTTCTTACCTCTACCGGTAGCATGGTAATATCTCCGATGCCAACTAAATCCGCTCCCAGTCGCTGAAGCTCCTTCTTCACTTCTACTGTAATATCTTTCATACCCATGTCTCCCTTCATTATTTTTCAAAGGATAATGTTAACCATACCTCTAATCATTAAATAATCTACTTCCATAAAGTATTAAAGCTTCAGAAGCTTTCTTGGTAAGATTGTTTCTAGTATCAGAGTCCAATTACCGCAGCATGCTCCATTAGAATATGGAAATTGTATATTATTTACTTAATATAGAGGATTATACCATGCCGTGTTTTATTTAGCAGTATAAAATTCTAAATTTTTTATCTTGATATCAATAGGATAAATTTTTACAAAAGAAAAGAGCAGTACAACAGCTCATCGCTTTTCATTGTCGTACTGCTCCTAATAGCAGAAGCTTTTTATCTTGTATTGTCTTTGATGCATGTTATTCAATCGGTACCTGAAGTTCGGTAATGTATTCCTCCTGGTTATCGGTAATCCACTCACCCTTATGATATATCTCTCTAATGGGTCCACACATTTTATATCCGTTTTGTCTGATCCAATCATATAAGGTCTCGTAGGTCTTTGGTATCGTCGAGAAGGGACCTTGGTGTACGATACAAACCATCCTCTCTACAGCAGGTAGCTCATATACTTTTACGGTATCTGATTCCGCAAAACTCTTAGTAATCGGTTCTACAACCTCAACCTCCAGAGTTGATGTAGAATCCAGATCCCCCCACCCCCTATGATACAGCATCATACAGGGTATGGTACGTTTACCGCCCATTTTATCAATGTGTTCGTTGACCTTTGCCCACATATCGGTTAATTCATCGTCAAAACGACTACTATGAAAGCTTTTGCGAATTGATGCAATCCGGATTGGTTCCACACTTTTAATTGTTATTTCATTCATTTGGGGTATGCCTCCATTCTTAATTAAAAATATATTGGTTCGGAGACGTTCCAGCCTGTTGAGCTCTTTATGAAGCTCCTCCTCC
Organism: Bacillota bacterium; assembly: GCA_023436225.1. Lineage (GTDB taxonomy): Bacteria > Bacillota > Clostridia > Lachnospirales > Lachnospiraceae > Mobilitalea. The sequence goes on along the minus strand of JAEZKA010000051.1, from coordinate 32,919 downwards.
AGCATGAAAGATTTATTTTCTAATAAACAGATCAAGGAAGGCAAAGGAATATTTCGATGAAGCACCTCAGTGATTTCCTCAAGAGAGAAGTCTGCATCCTTTAATGCCATAATCTTATTAACGGTTACCAACTGAGCGGCATCATAGTATCGATACCCTGTAAAACGATCTACGCTGGCAGGCTCAAGAATCTTCATTTTATCATAATGATATAGGGTATCAATGGAAAGTCCACATAACTTCGAAAATTCACCAATGCGAAACATAATATTCCTCCTTAATAGGCTTACAGGTGTGCACCCCTGTCGTCTGTAATTATTGTAATCCCTTGGGTAACCCAAGAGTCAACCGATTTTTTTATTTTTTCCAAATTTTAATACACTATAATTGAAGAAATACACTATTATTGGTTTTTATGAAATTATGTAAAAAAAAGCGTACCAATTTGGTACGCTTTTTGTACGGAGAAAGAGGGATTTGAACCCTCGCGCCGGTTGCCCGACCTACACCCTTAGCAGGGGCGCCTCTTCGGCCTCTTGAGTATTTCTCCAGATCCGAACTTTGTAAGTTCTTTATGCAAGAAGAATTAATAAATCAATTCTCTTGTTTTTCTAAGTTGCTCTTCCATTTCTCACAGAAGCAAAATCTAGTATAGCAAATGACTTTGACTTTGTCAACAATTTTGCATCACTATTTCATACAAATTATTGCCTTTGGCATCAATTACAACAATTACAGGAAATTCTTCTACCTGTAATTCCCTAATTGCTTCGGTTCCAAGGTCATCATAAGCAATTACTTTACTTGCTTTGATTTTCTTTGATAAAAGAGCACCTGCACCACCTACCGCAGCAAAATAAACAGATTTATTTTGCATTATAGATTCTATGACCTCTTTACTCCTTTTTCCTTTGCCAATCATACCTTTTAAACCTCGGTCCAATAGCATCGGCGTATATTTATCCATACGGCTGCTGGTAGTAGGTCCGGCAGATCCGATAACCTGTCCTTCCCTTTCTGGAGTGGGTCCCAAGTAGTAGATAATATTATCCTGTAAATCAATCGGTAATTGACCATCTTGTAGCATGGTATCATACATCCTCTGATGGGCAGCATCTCTGGCAGTATATATCGTTCCTGTTATATATACATAATCACCTGCCTGAAGTTCTTCTACCTTCTGTGTTGTTAATGGTGTAGTGATATACTTATCCATTTGGATCCCCTTTTTATATAATTTCAAGATATCTGTTATGGATTAGTAAAGACTTCTTCTTAGTATATCCATAACAATCTATTTTAACCCAAATACTTCTTAGTCAAAAGCCTATTTTGTAATAAGTACATAGTTAGGATAATCATATAGTTGCTAGTCGAACTATTTTCAGCATCATGCTTAAGCTGAGGTATAAATATTCAAGTTGACTATAAGTTATTTGTCTGGTTTTTGACACTACATTTCTTATAAAAAATTATAATTGAATACTATAATTCACGACTAATATGACGGTTCACATGACAGCAGATATTAATAGCCACCGGTAGACCTGCAATATGGGTGGGATAAGTCTCAATATTAACTCCCAGAGCAGTCATCCTGCCACCCAGACCTCCGGGACCGATACCAAGTTTATTAATCTCGGATAATAATTCCTCCTCCAGTTTTCGGATATGTTCCAAGGGTGAAGGTTGATTCATACTTCTTGCTATGGCTTTTTTGGAAAGAAGGGTACATTTCTCAAAGCTGCCTCCGATACCTACACCAACAACAATTGGTGGACAGGCATTGGGGCCTGCGAACTTTACTGTCTCAAGTACTGCTTGTTTAACACCTTCGACTCCGTCCGAGGGCTTTAACATATATACCCGGCTCATATTCTCACTGCCGAACCCCTTCGGTGCTATAGTTAACTCTAATCGATCTCCTGGAACGATCTCATAGTGAATAATTCCGGGTGTATTGTCCTTGGTATTAATACGTATTAAAGGATCTCCAACCACTGATTTACGAAGGTAGCCCTCTGCATAGCCCTGGCGAATTCCTTCATTGATTGCATCCTCCAAAAATTCACCTTTGATCTGTACCTCCTGCCCCAGCTTAACAAATACGATCGCCATTCCGGTATCCTGACAGATTGGAATATTGTCTGTCGTAGCTATATCCAGATTTTCACCTAGTTGGTTTAAAATCTGCTTTCCGAGTATACTTGTTTCCGATTCCTCAGCACTACGAACTCTGGATTCTACATCAGAAGCCAACTTATAGTTGGCTTCGATGCACATCTCTTTTATATTTTTAATAATGTCATCTGTATTAATTGTCCTCATTCTCGCTCTCGCTCTCTTCTACCAATTCCTCGAAGAAATCCTCTGATAAATCATCATAGGAATCCTCTTCTATAAATTCACTGGTATCAACAACCTGATTTTCTTCATTGAGTTCATTTTCCAGATTTTTAATCAGCTCTTCCTCTGATGCGGTGCTTTCTCTTACCTTGGTTAAATTTGCAACCTTTATCTTGTTATCTACATCAATATCCATTAGCTTTACGCCCGAGGTAATTCTGCCAAGTACAGAGATATCACTGACCATAATCCGGATTATAATACCTTCATTGGTAATCAGCATTACTTCGTTTTCTTCGTTAACCGCTTTCACTCCGATCACATCACCGGTTTTTTCCGTGATCTTATAGCACTTTACACCCTTACCACCACGACGCTGAACAGTAAACTCATCCATTTCGGTACGTTTTCCTAATCCGTTCTCAGAGACGAATAGCAAATAAGAACCTTGTGTATGCAGCTGCATTCCTACGATTTCATCCTCTTCATTCAGATTCATACCGATAACGCCCATGGAGGTTCTTCCTGTCGGCCTTACATCTCGCTCATTAAAACGAATGCACATACCATCCTTGGTTACCAATATAACATCCTTGAGATGATTTGTCGATTTTACTTCAATGAGTTCATCATCTTCTCGTAAATTAATTGCCTGAAGTCCGGATTTTCTGATATTCTCATAGTCACTCATCGGGGTCTTCTTTACGATACCCTTCTTGGTTGCCATGAATAGGAAGCGGTCCTTCTTGTATTCCTTCAACGGAATAATTGCAGTAATTCGTTCCTCCGGTAACAGCTGTAGAAGATTAACAATTGCTGTACCTCTGGCCGTTCTACTAGCCTCCGGTATCTCATATGCCTTCAACCGATATACCCTGCCCTTATTTGTAAAGAACATGATATAGTGATGATTCGTCGTCATAAGGAGATCTTCAATAAAATCCTCCTCGATGGTCTGCATACCCTTAATGCCCTTACCGCCACGATGCTGACTCTTAAAATTATCAACTGTCATACGCTTGATATAACCGAGTCTTGTCATAGCGATAACCGTAGTTTCATTGGGAATCAGGTCCTCCATGGAGATATCAAACTCATCAAATCCGATCTTAGTTCTTCTTTCATCACCGAATTTATCACGAATAAGGGTAATCTCTTCTTTGATTACACCAAGTAATTTCTTCTCATCTGCAAGGATTGCCTTGTATTCTGCAATCTTTGTCATAAGCTCTGCGAACTCAGCCTCCAGTCTTTCTCTTTCTAAACCGGTTAACGCACGGAGTCTCATGTCAATGATAGCCTGAGCCTGTACATCCGTCAGTGCAAAGCGCTCGATTAATTTTTCCTTCGCAGCATTTCCGTTAGCGGAAGCACGAATGATACGGATCACCTCATCAATATTATCAAGTGCAATCAGTAATCCCTGTAAGATATGAGCACGCTCTTCTGCTTTATTTAAATCATAGAGGGTACGTCTTGTAACAACCTCTTTTTGGTGTTCCAGATAATAATCCAGCATCTGGTACAGATTGAGGATTCTTGGCTCATTGTTCACCAGCGCAAGCATAATTACACCAAAGGTCTCCTGCAATTGAGTATGCTTATATAATTGATTCAACATAACATTGGCATTTACATCCCTACGTAGTTCTATTACTATTCTCATACCAGTACGGTCTGATTCATCACGCAGCTCCGTAATACCATCGATTTTTTTATCTTTAACAAGTTCTGCGATTTTCTCTATTAATCGTGCCTTATTCACCATATAGGGAAGTTCCGTAACTACAATACGGTTCTTACCATTTTGCATCGGTTCAATATCGGTAACCGCACGAACACGAATCTTACCTCTACCCGTTCTGTATGCCTCTTCGATTCCTGTTACACCAAGAATCTCAGCACCGGTAGGAAAATCCGGTCCCTTAATAATCTTCAGTAATTCATCTAGATCAGTTTCTCTATCCTCTTCAACATGATTATCAATTATTTTTATGACGCCATTAATAACCTCACGAAGGTTGTGAGGAGGAATATTGGTAGCCATACCAACCGCAATACCGGAAGTTCCGTTAACCAATAGATTCGGATATCTGGCGGGTAATACTAAGGGTTCTTTCTCGGTTTCATCAAAGTTGGGGGCGAAATCTACGGTATCTTTATTGATGTCGGATAACATCTCCATAGAAATCTTACTCAAACGAGCTTCCGTATAACGCATCGCTGCAGCTCCGTCACCATCAATGGAGCCAAAGTTACCGTGGCCATCGACTAACGGATATCTGGTAGAGAAGTCCTGTGCCAACTTTACTAAAGCCTCGTAGATTGAACTGTCTCCGTGAGGATGATATTTACCCATGGTATCACCGACAATACGCGCACATTTACGATGCGGTTTGTCAGGTCCGTTATTCAATTCTATCATTGCATACAAAATTCTTCTTTGTACCGGCTTAAGACCGTCCCTTACATCGGGCAGGGCACGTGCCGCGATAACTGACATTGCATACTCGATGTACGAGGCTTCCATTGTCTTTTTTAGATCGACGTCATGCACCTTGTCAAAGATATTCTCATCCATTGTTATTCCTCCGTTAATCATGACAAGAGAAACAAATTACTGTCTCTTCTTGTATGCTTTTCATTCAGCTTATAATTTTATAAAGCCTTTATATATCAAGATTCTTTACATATTTCGCGTTTGTTTCAATGAATTCTCTTCTTGGCTCTACCTTATCACCCATTAAGGTGGTAAATGTTAAGTCAATCTCTGAAGATTCTTCCTCATCCATACTGACACGGAGTAAAATTCTCTTCTCAGGGTCCATGGTTGTATCCCATAACTGCTCCGCATCCATCTCTCCAAGACCCTTGTAACGTTGAATTTTGTTATTGGAATCTCTACCGATTTCCAACAATATCTGATTTAACTCCTCATCACTGTAAGCGTAACGGACATATTTATTCTTCTCCACCTTATAAAGCGGCGGCTGTGCCAGATATACATAGCCTTGCTTAATAAGATCAGGCATAAAACGATAGAAGAAGGTCAATAATAAGGTACTGATATGGGCACCATCGACATCCGCATCGGTCATAATGATAATCTTATGATAACGGAGCTTATTGATATCGAAATCATCGGAAATACCGGTACCAAATGCTGTAATCATCGCTCTAATCTCATTATTTACCAATATTTTATCTAATCTTGATTTTTCAACATTTAAAATTTTACCACGAAGGGGAAGGATTGCTTGCGTAGCTCTGGTACGTGCTGTTTTAGCAGAGCCCCCCGCAGAATCACCCTCTACGATGTAGATTTCACATTTGGAAGGATCCTTTTCAGAACAGTCAGCCAACTTACCAGGTAAACTCATTCCCTCCAGAGCTGTCTTTCTTCTGGTCAGATCTCTTGCTTTTCTGGCTGCATCCCTTGCTCTTTGTGCGAGTACCGCTTTTTCACAAATAGTCTTTGCCACCTGTGGATTCTGTTCCAGAAAATATGTTAATTGCTCACTTACAATATTATCTACCGCACCTCTTGCTTCTGAATTACCCAACTTCTGCTTTGTCTGTCCTTCAAACTGCGGATCAGCAATCTTAATACTGATAATTGCTGTTAGGCCTTCTCTAATATCCTCACCGGATAGATTCTGATCGCTATCCTTAAGAAATTTCATAGATCTAGAATAATCATTAAAGGTTTTCGTAATTGCATTCTTAAAGCCGGCCAGGTGAGTTCCACCCTCCGGAGTAGTAATATTATTAACAAAGCTGTAACATCCCTCTGTATAGGTACTGTTGTGCTGAAGTGCTACTTCAACATAAACATTATCCTTAGTCCCCTCACAATAGATAATCTCAGGGTATAATGGATCCTTATGGCGATTGAGATACTCTACATATTCCCTAATACCGCCGGCATAATGGAATTCTCTTTCCTTAACCTCTGATTCTCTTTTATCACGGAGAATAATTTTTATATTTTTGGTTAGAAAAGCCATCTCACGGAGTCTTTGTTTTAAAATATCATAGTCATATACTGTCTCTTCAAAAATCTCCTTGTCCGGTAAGAACGTAATGGTAGTTCCTCTGCCATCCGTTTCTCCAATCTCCTCTAATCTTCCGCAAGCCTTACCTCGTTCATATCTCTGGAAATATTTTTTACCATCAACACAAATTTCAACGGTTAACCATTCGGAAAGAGCATTTACGACCGACGCTCCTACACCATGAAGTCCACCGGATACCTTGTATCCTCCACCGCCAAATTTTCCTCCTGCATGCAGAATAGTGAATACTACCTCTACAGAAGAAATACCCTTCTTCTGGTTGATTCCTACTGGAATACCTCTTCCGTTATCAATTACGGTTATAGAATTATCTTCATTAATCGTAACATCAATTGTATCACAATATCCAGCAAGTGCCTCATCTACCGCATTATCTACAATTTCGTAGACCAAGTGATGTAAACCCTTGGAGGAAGTGGATCCGATATACATACCGGGTCTTTTTCTTACTGCCTCTAGTCCTTCCAATATTTGAATTTGATCTGCACCATATTCATTACTCATGATTTCTCCTCCAATTTTTTTGGAGGACTTCACCTCCGTACTAATAATTTATACTCTTGTCTTCCTTTTTGTAGCTATAAAAGTATATATTAAGTTCCTACATTGTTTACATCATATAGTTAACATAATCAATTTTCACTGGTTACTGTACCTTCAACCACATGAAAAATTTTATTATATTCGAACTGATTATTAATAAATTCTTCTAATCCGGTACAAGTAATCATTGTTTGAATATCACCGATACTATTTAGTAGATGAGTCTGCCTCTGTCGATCCAACTCGGACAAAACATCATCAAGTAGTAATATGGGATTTTCTTTGATTACAGATTTTACCAGGTCAATTTCTGCCAGCTTACAAGAAAGTGCTGCTGTTCTTTGCTGACCCTGTGAACCATATTTACGGATATCAATCTGTCCTAATAAAAAACACAGGTCATCTCTATGTGGTCCCACATGAGTCATTTTTAAATATAAATCTCTATCTAAGGATTTTTTTAATTTATCTTCAAAATCTTCCGCCTTAACATTAGGTTCATACTGTAAAACCAATTCTTCCCTTCCACCGCTTAATCTCTTATGTATCTCTCCAACCAAAGCATTTAACCGAAGTACAAAATCATATCTGGTTTCAATAATCTTGCGCCCATATTCCACCAGTTTGGAATCCCATATATATAGTGTATCCAATAAATTCCTGTTTGTACTTATTTGCTTTAATAAATTATTTCGCTGGGCAAGAATCTTGTTGTAATTTGATAATTGACTCAAATATATTTTATCTAATTGACATAACTCTAAATCAAGAAAGCGCCTTCTCTCAGAAGGTCCGTTTTTTATAATATACAGATCCTCCGGCGAAAAAAACACAAGGTTCAGCATTCCGAATAATTCACCTTGTCTTTTAATCGGGATACCATCGATAGCTACTCCCTTTGCTTTATTCTTCTTTAAATGCAAATCAATTCTATGTGGAATCTGATTTTTTTCGAGAATAATTCTTACATGGGCTTCATCCTCCTGGAACCTTATAATCTCTTTATCTTTACTCCCTCTATGAGATTTTGTAGTTCCGCAGAGGTAAATTGCTTCAAGAATATTTGTTTTCCCTTGAGCGTTTTCTCCGTATAAAATATTGGTCCCATTATGAAACTGCATACTCAGATTACTATAATTCCGATAATCCTTTAGTTCTAAAGACTTAACAATCATATAAGCACCAACATTTCCTTTACAACTTAAGTGAATTCAAGAAAGCACAAAAATAATTGTTTCCAACAAAAATATTGATTCCTTGATCAAAGAACCATATATGGATTCTATCCTCTGTGCTACTTTACAATTTTTATCTGTTCGCCGTTATAATCCACCAGATCTCCATCGTAGAGTTTTTTACCTCTTTGAACTTCAATGTCGCCGTTAACCTTTACCTTACCGTCAAGAATCTCTTCCTTTGCTTCCACTCCAGATTCGACAAGTCCAGCAGCCTTCAATGCCTGACCCAGCTTGATATACTCTTCTCTTAATTTGATTTGATGCATTAAATACATCCTTTCTTAACGAAAAATACGTTTATCAGAATTACTACTCTATTATGAACCATAAGAACAAAGGTTCGCTCCAGTGAACGAACTTTGCACTCATATATCTTAAGAACCAAGATTCTTCTCAAATTGGGGAGAACTTTGCAATTCTTCCCAAGAATTTTACATATCAAAACCCTTCATTTACACTATTAAGCAACAACGTTAATATTAACCGGTAAAATTAAATAAATGTATGATTGATCCTTATCACGTATAAAGCAGGGAGCTTTTGCATTAATCAAATAGACGTCCACTGTCTCATCATCTATGACACGTAATGCATCAAGTAAGAATTTAGGATTAAATCCTATTACGATATCCTTACCCTCTAGCGTAATATCAATCTCTTCATTCATAGAACCAATCGCTGTATTGATCTTTAATTCAAAATTATTATTCTTAATATCAATTATAATCGGCTTCTTATCCGTCTCTCTTATTAACAGTGAAGCTCTTTCTATACAGTTTTGTAGCTCTTTTTTATTTATTGTAAATTTTGTTTCATAATCACTAGAAAGCATCTGATCAATACGATAATACTCTCCTTCTATTAATCTTGTTAATACAACTGTACTATCGAATTCAAATAACGCATGCTTTTCGGTAAAGAATATATTTACCATGGAGGATACTTCTCCTGATAAAATCTTACTAATTTCATTCAAGGTCTTTCCAGGTACGATAACCTTACGGTTCTCATAGGAATCCTTCATAAATATCTTACGTATGGAGATTCTATGACCATCCAGTGATATTACTCTAAGCTCATTATCCTTAATTTCAAATAACTCACCCGTCATAATTTTATTACTCTCATTATCAGAAATAGAGAAAACCGTCTGACGGATAATCTCCTTTAAAGTAAACTGTGATAAAACAACAGCATTTTCTTTTTCTATTTTAGGTAATCCAGGAAATTCTTCTCCAGATCTTCCTGAGATAGAGAATTTTGCTTTTTCGCATATGATTTCCGTAAGATAATTTTGATCAGTTGTTATGCTGACTTCATTCTCAGGTAGTCTTCGAACAATTTCAGAAAAGATCTTTGCATTTAAAGCAACTGTTCCATTTTCTATTACATTACCCTTAACAATTGTCTCTATACCCAATTCCATATCATTCGCAATCAGTTTGATGCCAGAATCCGTTGCCTCTATAATCAAACATTCTAAAATAGGCATAGTCGATTTAACGGGTACCGCTTTTAGTACAATATTAACACCATTTAAAAGATCCGCTTTTTGACATTGGATTTTCATATGTGTATAATCTCCCTTCACATGCTTTTATAGAAATATATTAAAGATTCTTAGTAATCTTAATCATAAGGGTTGTGAATTTGTTGATATCAGGGTTTTTGATATAAGAATCAATGCTTTGAGCAATTGATAACCCGGCAGGATTCTACCCTAATATTGTGTGGAAATCATTATAGAATCAAGGATGCAAATATTGTAAAATAATTTACAAACAGAATACAAACTTATTATCAACTAATTATCAACCATATATCAACATTGGATAAAAAGTATCCAAATATACTTTCCTATATACCCTTCAATAGCCCTAAGACAAACGTAGGTTTTTTAGCTAGCAAGCACGAGTATGTGTTTTATGCATATTCTTGTGTATTGGTATTGTAAGATGAGTGTAACTGTGAAGTCGCTAACAGTTACCTTTCTATATATAATAGGAAGTATTATAAAACATATTTAATTACATTATTCCGGATTGATCTTCTTTATTAATACATCAACAGTATTATGTAAAGAGGAATCATTTTGGATATCACTGGCCACTTTATCATAACCATGTAGAACAGTAGAGTGATCACGATTCCCTAAGCTCTTACCTATCTCTGTAACCGATAGATCAGTAAGTCTTCTACAAAGATACATAACGATTTGTCTGGGAAAAGATATATTTCTACTCTTATCCTTTGAATAAATCTCAGACGGAGATAAATTATAATGCTCTGACACAACTTCTACAATGAAGTCTACGGTTATGACCTTTTTCTCGTTAGGAGAGATAATGTCCTGCAGTGCTTCCTCTGCGAGAAGAAGATTCAATTCCCTCTTCTTTAATCTTGAAAAGGCCACTATCTTGGTTAATGCACCTTCCAACTCACGAATATTTGATTTTATATTGGTCGCAATATAACGAAGGACTTCTTCGTCAATTTTCAAACCATCTAATTCTTCTTTTTTACGTAAAATAGCCATTCTAGTCTCGTAATCAGGAGATTGGATATCTGCGAGAAGACCATGTTCGAAGCGAGAACGAAGCCTGTCCTCTAATGTAAGCATTTCTTTTGGAGGACGATCACTGGAGATAATTATTTGCTTTTTAGATTCATGTAACGTATTAAAGGTATGGAAAAACTCCTCCTGAGTTCTCTCCTTACCTATAATGAATTGAATATCGTCTATCAAAAGAATATCAATCGATCGATACTTGTCCCTAAATTGATGTGTAGTATTTTTTTGAATAGCATCAATTAGTTCATTTGTAAATTTCTCGCTGGTAACATAAAGAACTTTCGTATCCGGATTTTGTTCCAATACGAAATGAGCAATCGAGTGCATAAGATGGGTTTTTCCAAGACCTACACCGCCATAAATAAAAAGCGGGTTATATATTTCACCCGGATTTTCTGCTACGGCTAAAGCAGCAGCTCTTGCAAATTCATTGTTACCACCTACGACAAAGGTATCGAAGGTATATCTGGCGTTTAAGAAAGTAGGACCACTGTGTTTCTTCTTTACAGCTACCGGCTCCGGGATCTTTTCTATCGAATCAATCTGGCTTTGAAGTACAAATCGGATTTCATATGGTTCATTCATGATTTCCTCTATTGCTACCTTTAAAAGCAGTTCATATTTATTACGAATAACATTAATGCTTGGAGGTCCAATACGTTCATCATTAATCAAAATTGTGATAACATGATCAACTACATCATAAACCTTTAATGGCTTTAACCAGGTATTATAAGATACATCTGTTACCCCATACTCCGATCTCAAATATATTAAAATGTCGTCCCATTTAGATTGAATTAAATTCTTCATTGTAGCCTCCATCAATACTCACATAGATATATATTATAACATAATTATTAAATTTTCAATGGTTATTATGCCTTTCTTTATTTTTAGTCCCTTTGTGGAAGGGGTGGACAAGAATCTTCACAATATTAACAACCTGATATTGTGAATAGAATCAAGGATTCAGCCTAGAATCATGGCGATAGAATCACAGTTTATCCACATGCGAATTATATTTATCAACATGATTCTATATTTATAAGGTAGAAAAAGAAATATCCACAAGGTTAAAACAAACCGAATAGCAAAATATTTACTTGACGAAGCCAAGCATTGCGAATATAATAGACGTGATATTCCAAAATAGCATAAGTAGCGGTATAGATAGCTATATCCCTTATTTATGGTAAAGCAATTTCTCGCGAGTGTGATATTAGTGGAACGTGAGAAATCAAAAAGATAAAATTCGCTAAGCATAAAGCACGGTGCAGTTAAAAGGAGGTGCAGAGCAATGAAAATGACATTCCAACCGAAAAAGAGATCCCATGCAAAGGTTCATGGTTTTAGAGCGAGAATGGCAACAGCTAATGGCAGAAAGGTTTTATCTGCTAGAAGAGCAAAAGGAAGAAAGCAATTGTCTGCATAGGTCGCAATATTGTGACCTTTTCTTCTATGAATCTTTTTTATACTTAATGCGGTAAGTCATTACCGCATAGAGTATGAATAATAATCGCATAATACATGACAACAAAGTTCTTAAACATTAGTATTTGATGTATATGTGTTATCATTTGCAAAGGTAATATAAGAATGAAATATTCGGAAACATTAAAGAAAAACGATGAGTTTAGGGAAGTATATCGTACCGGAAAATCCTATGCGAATAAATATTTGATCATGTATGTCAGAAAAAATGAAATTGATAATAATAGAATTGGAATATCGGTTAGTAAAAAAGTTGGTAATAGTGTTATAAGACACAGAATAACCAGATTAATCAGAGAAAGCTATCGATTATCAGAGGATAGCTTTTTAAGCGGATTAGATATTGTCGTTGTGGCCAGAGTGGGTGCCAGAGAAAAGAATTTCAAAGAGATTGAAAGCGCTTTGTTACACCTGATGAAGCTCCATAAAATTGGAAAAGATTCTAGTAACAACTAATAGGATATATAAGTAGTAATGTAGGGGTATAAAAGTGATTATTAAGAAAATATTTATATTTGTGATAAAACTTTATCGAAAATATATATCTCCTCTTAAGAGAACACCTAGTTGTATTTATGCACCTACCTGCTCTTTGTATGCAATTGAGGCATTGGAAAAGTATGGAGTTTTCAAGGGAACATATTTAGCTGTAAGACGCGTATTACGTTGTCATCCTTTTCATAAGGGTGGGTATGACCCAGTCCCTTAATCAATAGGTGTCAATTGGACTACAGCTCTAAGGAGGAAAAATAATTGGTGGTTACATTGTTAACAGCAGGCGGAGGACTTTTAGGACCGATTGCAACAGTTCTAGGCTGGATTATGAATGCAATTTATGAATTTTTTCATTTATTCGGCATTCAAAATATCGCATTATCTATTATATTTTTTACCTTTATCGTTAGAACCTTAATGCTCCCCTTAACGATCAAACAACAGAAATTTACGAAGCTATCTTCCAGAATGAACCCGGAATTGCAGAAGATTCAAGCAAAGTATAAGGGTAAGAAGGATGAGGTTTCTTTAAGAAAACAGCAAGAGGAAACACAGGCATTATATCAGAAATACGGCTCTAATCCGACTTCCGGATGTCTGCCGTTATTAATTACTTTGCCGATCATGTTCGCATTATACTCGGTAATTAATAATATACCGGCATATGTTACATCCGTCAAAGAATTATATGAGCCGGTTGCAACGGGAATTATGGGTACTACCGGTTATGCTGACACCCTAAAGGGTATTTTAGAAGCTACTAATAATATAAGATTAAACAGTGATAATGATTTGTCCACGGTTAATTATGTTATTGATATATTGGCAAAATTCCAAAAAGCCCAATGGGATACTCTTACAACAGCCTTCTCTTCTATAGGTACTGTAATTCAATCATCCTATGATAAAATAGCCCATGTTAATTATTTCTTAGGTTTAAATATTGCCGAGAAGCCAGGCTGGGCTTTCCCGGGAATCTTAGTACCTATTTTAGCAATGGTATTGCAATTCTTCCAGGGTAAGCAGCTGGAAGTTAAAAACAAGACAAATAACGCAGATCCTTCTGCAAATGCAATGAAATCGATGAATGTAGTAATGCCGATTATGTCAGGTGTATTTTGTGTAACTTTACCTACCGGTATCGGTATTTACTGGATTGCAACCAGTGTGTATGCAATTATTCAGCAGTTCTTTGTAAATAAGTATATGGATAAGATTGATGTTGATGAACTGATTGCTAAAAATGTTGCTAAAGCATCAAAGAAGAGAACCTTTATAAAGACACCAGAGTCTAGTACTTCAATGCAGAATTTAGCAAAGATGCAGACAAAGTCAATCGATAGTTCGGTAATTGACAAGGCTAAGGTTATTGAAAGCGCGGATACGAGTGAAGGACAGGAGGAATCTGCAAACAGCAGTAGTGAGGCAAAGACCTCTACCGGTCCTAAGAGTATTTCAGAGATAGCCAACCTTCTCAAGAACAAGTAAAAGGGGGATAAATAGCGATGGAGTGGAAAGAAATAACTGGTAAGACAGTTGATGAAGCTTTAACAAATGCTATGCTCGAGCTTGGTACTACAATTGAAAATATAGAGTATGAAGTGATCGAGAAAGAATCCAGCGGTTTCTTAGGAATGTTCGGTAAACCGGCAAGAATCAAGGCAAGAATCAAGATGACAATTGAATATACAGCAAAGAAATTCTTAATGGATGTATTCAGTACCATGGAAATCAATGCTTCAATTGATGTTAATTATGATCAGGAGAATGTAACGGTAGAAGTTAATATCGATGGCGATGAAATGGGTGTACTGATCGGTAAGAGAGGTCAGACACTTGATTCTCTTCAATATCTAGTAAGCTTAGTCGTTAATAAAAATAGCGAGAACTATATTAAGGTTAAGTTAGATACAGAGAATTATAGAGCTAGAAGAAAAGAAACACTTGAGAATCTTGCTAAGAATATCGCATTCAAGGTAAAGAGATCCAGAAAACCGGTTTCTCTTGAGCCTATGAATCCTTATGAGAGAAGAATTATTCATTCTGCTTTACAGAATGATAAATATGTTGAGACCTATTCAGAAGGTGAGGAGCCTTATCGTAAAGTTGTAATCAATGTAAAGAAAACGTATCGCGATTCAAGACCGAATACGAGACCTGCCGGTAATAGCAATTACCGTAAGGAAGATCGTAGAGGCGGCAGTAGTTTCAGCGGTTCCAGTAGTTCTAGTGGTTTTAATAAGGGATATAATAAGCCTTATAACACTAGTAA
Source organism: Bacillota bacterium (assembly GCA_023436225.1). Classification (GTDB taxonomy): domain Bacteria; phylum Bacillota; class Clostridia; order Lachnospirales; family Lachnospiraceae; genus Mobilitalea. Next base: position 17,883 of record JAEZKA010000051.1, on the reverse strand, counting down.
GAGTGGTTTTAACAAGAATTACAGTACCGACTACAAGAAGGACTATGAGAAATATAAAGAAAGCAAAGAGAAACAAAATCAGCAGTCTGCAGAGTAGTTACACTTAGCAAAAACTATTCAGAGTGCAGGTATGTTATAGTAGTCTGGATAATTAATTGTATGTTGAAATAGGTGTCTTAAAAGTATAGCATACTTTAAGACACCTTTTTATTCATGATATTTCTATCATTCATGGGTAATGTACTTCAACAAGCAATAAAAGTAATCAAGGTAAATTAAAACATAAGTGAAATGTTTTATATCGTTAGTTATTATAAGGATATTAAGAATAAAACTATAATAACCCAGGAATGGAGGAATGGTTATGAAAACGGATACGATTGCTGCGATTGCAACTGGTTTAAGTAACGGAGGTATTAGTATAATTAGAATAAGTGGTAGTCAGGCTTATGATATTATTGATCGTATTTATCGGTCAAAATCAGGGAAAAAGCTTCTATCCAAGGAACAAAGTCATACCATTCATTACGGGTACATTGTTGATGGTGATAGGATAATTGATGAAGTTATGGTTGCCATTATGAAATCTCCCGCCACCTATACAAGAGAAGATGTAGTTGAGATTGATTGTCACGGTGGAATTATTGTTACAAGAAGGATTCTAGAGACGGTATTAAAGCACGGTGCAAGAATGGCTGAGCCGGGAGAGTTTACGAAAAGAGCATTTTTAAATGGAAGAATAGATTTATCACAAGCAGAGGCGGTATCCGATATCATTTCTGCAAAAAATGAGTTAGCTCTTCAGAATTCCATGAATCAGCTAAGAGGGAAGGAACGTCAGATTATTAAGGAGCTTCGAGAGAAGATACTTCGAGATATTGCGTTCATCGAGGCAGCACTGGATGACCCGGAGCATTATACTTTGGATGGCTATAATGAGCAGTTACGGGAGCATGTAGAAAAAGAAATTACAGTGATAGAGCAATTACTTAGAAATTCTGATAATGGTAAGATAATAAAAGAAGGTATCAAAACGGTTATAATCGGCAAACCAAATGCCGGAAAATCAAGTCTTCTTAATGTACTTGTAGGAGAAGAGCGTGCTATCGTGACAGATATTGCTGGAACCACACGGGATACCCTGGAGGAAACAATAAACCTGAATGGTATCGTGCTTAAAGTTATTGATACGGCCGGTATTAGGGATACGAAGGATATTATAGAGAAGATAGGTGTCGAGAAGGCAATTAAGATAGCGTCGGGAGCGGATCTAATCATTTATGTTCTAGATTCTTCAACAGAATTAGATGAAAATGATAAATCAATTCTTGAGTTGATTAAGGATAAAAAGGCAATTTTACTATTAAATAAAACGGATTTGGAACCAAGAATTACGATAAAGCAAATGGAAGAGATGACCTCTCATCCGATTATACCGATGTCTGTAGTCGAGAATATCGGTATCAGCGATCTGGAACAATCCATTAAAGATATGTTCTTTGAAGGTAAGATCACCTTTAATGATGATGTGTATATTACAAATGAAAGACATAAAGAGGCTTTTGTAAGGGCATTGGAAAGTCTAAAGCTTGTTATTGCGAGTATAGCGGATGGAATGCCGGAGGATTTCTTTTCCATTGATCTTATGAGTGCTTATGAACTTCTTGGTAAAATTATTGGCGAGAACGTAGAAGAAGATTTGGTTAATATGATTTTCAAAGAATTCTGTATGGGCAAATAATTTGTATTTAGAAGTAATATTAAAAAAGAAACGCTTAACGTTGCGAACTTCTTGTTATAGCAGCATTTTTAAACTGCACCATTGCAGTATGGGAGGTTAATATGTCTTACGTATATGAGAGCTATGACGTGGTGGTGGTAGGTGCAGGACATGCCGGTTGTGAAGCAGCCTTAGCTGCTGCAAGGCTGTCACTGAATACCATACTATTTACAATAAGTATGGATAGTATTGCTATGATGCCATGTAATCCGAATATAGGAGGAACATCAAAAGGTCATTTGGTTAGAGAGATTGATGCATTAGGTGGAGAGATGGGGAAAAATATTGATAAAACCTATATTCAATCCAAGATGCTTAATGTATCCAAGGGGCCTGCGGTTCACTCACTGCGAGCACAGGCGGATAAGCAGGAGTATTCAAGATCCATGAGATTGGTTCTGGAGAATACGCCTAATTTGACCTTGAAGCAGGCAGAGGTGGTTCAGATTCTTACAGAAGATAATAAGATCAGTGGAGTAATGACTTATTCGGGAGCAATCTATCCCTGTAAGGCAGTTGTATTATGTACCGGCACTTACCTGAATGCAAGATGCATTTACGGTGAGACGGTAAATAACACAGGACCGAATGGTCTGCAGTCAGCAACGCACTTAACAGATTCCTTGAAGGAACTCGGAATTGAGATGTATCGATTTAAGACTGGAACGCCAGCCAGAATTGATAAGAGATCCATTGATTTTAGTAAGATGGATGAGCAGTTCGGTGATGAAACGGTGATTCCTTTTTCCTTTACGACCAAAAAAGAAGACCTACAGAAAGATCAGATTTCTTGTTGGCTAACCTATACCAATGAGAAAACACATGAGATAATTCGCGAAAATATTGGTAGATCACCCCTTTACTGCGGTGATATTAAGGGTACTGGCCCGCGTTACTGCCCATCCATTGAAGATAAGGTCGTTAAATTTGCAGATAAAGATAGACATCAGGTATTCATTGAGCCGGAAGGTTTATATACGAATGAGATGTATATTGCAGGTATGTCCAGTTCACTTCCAGAGGATGTGCAATATCAGATGTACCGATCAGTTCCGGGACTGGAAAATGCTAAAATAGTACGTAATGCATATGCGATTGAATATGATTGTATCAATCCAATGCAGTTGAAGCCATCTTTGGAATTTAAAATGGTTGAAGGGTTATTTAGTGGTGGACAATTTAATGGAAGCTCCGGTTATGAGGAAGCTGCGGCTCAAGGCTTGATAGCTGGAATTAATGCTGCGTTAAAGATTATTGGGCGAGAACCGCTTATTATCGATCGTTCTGAGGCCTATATCGGAGTATTGATTGATGATCTAGTGACTAAGGAAACACATGAGCCCTACCGTATGATGACCTCCAGAGCCGAGTATCGGTTACTGCTTCGCCAGGATAATGCAGATTTAAGATTAACGAAAAAGGGCTATGAAGTAGGATTGATTGATGAAGAACGTTATCAACATTTATTAATGAAGGAATCTCAGATTCAAAATGAAATGAATCGACTCGAAAATACAGTGATCGGAGCTAATAAAGAAGTCCAACAACTATTGGAGCAGTGTGGGAGCTCTACGCTGAATACAGCAACTACTCTTGCCGAGCTGATTCGAAGACCGGAGTTAAACTATGAAGTATTGGAATCAATTGATAAGAAACGTGAGCCATTAGCAGATGAAGTTATCGAGCAGGTTAATATTAATATAAAATATGACGGCTATATTAAGAGGCAGCTTAGTCAGGTGGAGCAGTTTAAAAAGCTCGAAAATAGAAGGATTCCAGAAGATATTGATTATAACACAGTTCCAAGCCTTCGTATCGAAGCAAGGCAGAAGTTGATCAAATTTAAACCGGTAAATATCGGACAGGCATCCAGAATCTCAGGAGTCTCTCCCGCTGATATTTCTGTCCTATTGGTATATTTGACGCAGCTAAGGCAATAAACAGCCTATGAAAAGTTGAGTTATAAGATATTATATTGAGTGATTAATGTAAATTGAGAAATTACTATGAAGCGGATTTAATCGTTGTAATGATGTTAATACACCTTAATGGAGGTAAAGTATGGATTATAGACTCTACCCAGAAATCAAAGAGTTTGAGCGGGGACTGAAGGAATTAAACCTAGAATTGTCAGATACTCAGAAGCAGCAATTTATAGATTACTATGAAATGCTGGTAGAAAAAAACAAGGTAATGAATCTTACTGCGATTACTGAGCTTTCTGATGTAATAAAGAAGCATTTTATTGATAGCTTAACCTTAACCAAGGTAATCACACTCAAGAATCAAAAGCTATTGGATTTGGGAACCGGTGCAGGATTTCCCGGTATTCCTTTGAAGATAGCGTTTCCGGATTTGGAAGTAGTGCTCTTGGATTCTTTAAATAAAAGATTACTTTTTCTTCAGGAAGTAATTGAGAAATTGCAATTAAAAAATATCACAACTCTTCACGGAAGGGCCGAGGATTACGGTAATAACCCGAAATACAGAGAAAAGTATGACTTATGTGTATCCAGAGCGGTTGCAAAATTATCTTCATTATCGGAATTTTGTATTCCATATGTGAATAAAGACGGATTTTTTATATCATATAAATCTGGTAAAGTAGAAGAGGAGCTTATTTCCTCTGAGAGAGCTTTTAAGCTATTAGGTGCTAAGCTTGAAACGGTAAACAACTTTTTGCTACCGGGAACAGACATAGAACGATCCTTAGTCGTAATCAAGAAGATAGAAAAGACATCAAAGGTTTATCCCCGTGGTGCAGGTAAACCGTCAAAAGAGCCTTTATAATAGAGGAGGATACGGATGTTAATACAAGGAAAGTTATTACCCCAAGGGAGTGATCTGTCGGATGTCTATTCGATCCGTAGAAAAGTATTTGTTGAAGAGATGAAGCTCCCAGAGGGAGCTGAATATGATGAACAGGATGATTTGTCGGTTTATGTAATTGTCTATGAGGAGGCTGGCAGTAAAAAAGCAGTTGCTACTGGAAGAATAAGTTTCGATGGAGAAAGCTGTGAAATAAGCGATATCGCTGTTTTAAAAGAATATAGAAATAAGAAATACGGAGATTTTACAGTTCGAATGCTTTTAAATAAGGCATTTACTTCTGGTATCCATGTTGTTAAGAGTATGGTTTATTCAGAAAGTGTAGCATTTTTTGAGAAGATCGGTTTTCATATTATTAGTGATGAATTGTTGAATCAAAATCGTGCATTTTACTTAATGGAAATCAATGCGAAGGATATCAAGACCACATGTCATAAAACAACATAAAATCCTAAATTATGTATCTTTTCAAAAAATGCTTTTAAATAAGTGAATTATGTTATATTATAATAATATCCATAATACAATATGTATATTTATTATAAGTATAGTATATTGCATGACTTTTATAGTTTCAAATAAACGTCAAATGTGATACTAAAAATAATAGCTCTATAATAATTAATCATAATAGGTTTAATAATATGAGATTGTTGCCTGAGCATAGAAAGGGAGCATATAGTATGTGTGAAAGCAATGAAATCAGGGAATTCGAGCTGGATAAAACGATTGATAATAATAAATCCTCAAATTCTATTTTGAAAGAGCTAGTGATAGAATATGAAGAAAAATTGTATTTAGTTAAAGTCCAGTTAAAAACACAGCAGAATCTTTTAAAACAATATGAAAATGATTTGCTTGAACGAGAAAGAACAAAGATGCATAACATTGATCTTTTCTCTCCTATATATAAGGCATCCCAGGATGAAAAGGAGTTACTCATATCCATTGAAAATATAAAAAAGAAAGTCAATGATTTAAATAATGATTGTAATGAATATGAAGAAAAGATAGCTGGATTAAAGACAGCGATACAAGTAATGAACCATTATGATAAGCTTGCTATCGATCATGAGAAGCAACAAGATAAGATACATGAGAATAAGCAAGTAGTTAATGATAAGGGATTAAGTATATTAGAAGCTCAGGAAATAGAGCGTCAAAGAATAGCGCGGGATTTACATGATTCAACAGTGCAAAATCTTACAAGTTTAGTACATAAATCAGAATTGTGTATTAAACTCATAGAAATTGATTCTATAAGAGCTAAATTAGAATTAAATTCAATGTCAAATACTCTAAAAACAGTCATCAATGAGATGAGAGGTATTATCTATAATTTGAAACCAATGTCTTTGGATGATATTGGTCTTACGGTAACGGTAGAGAGATATGCTAGCCGAGTAATGGATTTAAATTCTATTAATGTAACAGTTCATTCTAATGAAGAACCAAAAGAAATACACCCTGTAATTAAATTAACATTATTTCGTATCATACAGGAAGCCTGTAATAATGTAATAAAGCATGCGAATGCTACAACTATAAATATAGATATTATCTATGATGAATATATGGTAAATGTATCGATTAAGGATAATGGTAATGGATTTAATATAAATAGTACTCATAGTGATGGTGACGGACGATCTGCTAGCTTTGGGTTATCAATTATTAAAGAAAGAATATCTTTGTTATCAGGTACCGTAGATATTAAATCTGAAATGAATTATGGTACTACAGTAACTGTATCAGCACCACTAACTATTTACGAGGGGGATAAAAATGAACAGACCAGTTAATATTATGATTGCAGATGATCATTCAATGGTAAGAGAAGGTATTAAGCAATTACTAGAATTAGATGGTGATATATCAGTGACATCTGAAGCAAGTAACGGAAAGCAATGTATAGAGCTCTTAGACGAACAAAGAACAGATGTTCTTTTACTGGATATTAATATGCCCTTAATGAATGGTCTTCAGGTATTACAGTATATTCGAGAAAATCGTTTAAAAATCAAGGTATTAATATTGACAATCCATAACGAAGTTGAGTATTTAATGAGAGCTGTAGAGCTTGGAGTTGATGGATATGTATTAAAGGACTCTGATTCAACTGTTTTGAAGAAGGCAATCTTCTGCGTTAATCGCGGTGAAGCCTTTATCCAACCGGAATTGACCCCTATTCTGAAGGTAAAGCTTGAAGAGAAGAGTAATAATCAGAATAATGAAGATAGTGCATTAACTAAAAGAGAGATTGAAGTGTTGAAGTTACTGGCCGAGGGACTATTTAATAAAGAAATAGCATATATGCTAGCAATAAGTGAGAAGACAGTAAAAAATCATGTATCTAATATCTTTAAGAAAATAAATGTATCTGATCGTACACAGGCAGCCGTCTATGCGATAAGAAATAATCTGGTTGAGTTATACTAACGGATAAGAACGAAAAAAGGAATGTTTCACGTGGAACATTCCTTTTTTATACTATAAATTGTAAGGTGTTTTGATACAATGTTTTTAAATTTTAAAAGGTTAAGGATACAATAAGCCTTGTGTGGGCAGGTTTATTTCAATTGTTTAAGTGTTAATATATAGCTCTGTGCAATAGAATGAACTAGAACTAATGATATGTATGATCATATGTAATCGATTGTTCCTTCTTTATCAAAAGGATTACCAGTATTATAAATAAAAATGCTCTGTTAGATAAAAAGGAGGATCTAATATACAATCTTTATCAGTAATTAAATCGGATATATCTATAATAAATGGCATTCAAATAACAGAAATGTTCTAATACATTGGACAACTTATTACGATAAATTCTATGGAATAGGATTGATAGATGGATTGTAGAGAAAAGCAATTTATATACGAACAGGTATCCCAGCTTACGGTTCTCTACATCATATAAAGAACAGTAAAGTAAAAAGAAAACATAGATACTTATGTAAGGATTGTGAGAAACTTTTGGTGATTTATGTTTTATTTGAAAGGAATTAAATAATATGATTTCTGGATTAAGCCATATCACATTAATAGTAAAGGACTTGGAGAGAACAACAATATTTCTAGAGAATATATTTGAAGCAAGAGAAGTCTATTCAAGTGGAAATGAGACTTTTTCAATTTCAAAAGAAAAGTTCTTTCTTATCAATGACTTATGGATTTGTATTATGGAAGGTAAGCCACTGGAAGAGCGTACTTATAATCATATTGCATTTAAGATACCAGACAGTTGTTTTGATGAATTTCATGAACGAATTAAAGATGCTGGGGTAGAAGTAATACCAGAACGTTCGCGTGTCAATGGCGAAGGGCGTTCAATATATTTTTATGACTATGACAACCATCTATTTGAATTGCATACCGGAACTCTTGAAGAGAGATTAGAACAGTATTCAAAAGGAAAATGAAGCTTATAAGCATAAATCGAAGAAAATTTCACTGGCAACATTTTATAATTGTGATCATAAATGGAGGGAGATTACATCCCTCATCCTATTTTATGACAAGTAAATTGATTCATCAATTAATCTTGTTTATCCTAGACCTATTGTATTATTTAGCAGAGCGAATAAATACGAGAAGCTATAAATTTCGATCGATATATTTACTAATTAGAAATAGCTGTGTAGAGGAAAGTCTTAAAGAAGTGATCTAATAATTAATAATATATTTCAAAAGTTATAAGTATGAATTGTTTTATATAACATCAATTAATAAAACAAATACATATTAATTCTATAGAATCAGAGACGTTCTTTAACTTAGTGAATTGAATTTATATCTAATATGGTCCAATGTTATCGTATAATTAATATCATAAAATACTGATACAAAAGGACATACTCTATAGCCAATCCAATCTCATAAAACAGGCTATAAAATATGTTGATAACATGATACAATTAAATGAAGAAATAATTAAACCAAATTGAAGAATTTATGTTCAACATTTTGTATAATGATGTTTCACGTGAAACATTGAGAAATGTTTATCCTTGATATTGGTATACTGTATTCACTTAATACTTTATGAAGTCTAGATTAGATCTATATAATCAAAAATAAATTTATTTTATCATTTATAGATAAAATCCAACTTATATATTCTATGTAAAATTTCTTTAAAAATAGAAGTATCAAATCTTAATATATGTTAGTCTATATAAAAGACTTCATTGGGGTTATATGAATGAAATTATATATTTTGAATAAGAAATATAGTGTATGATAAAATATATAACCGTGAATTATGTTGTTCTCTTTGATTTTTTATTATAAAATTTTGAAAAGTTATATATATATAATAGATATCCTAACAAAACCGGCAAATTAGTATAGATATAATATGCGAAAGATGATATAATATGGCTTATGTAGACTTTAGGATAAAGTTAGATGAATTTTAATGTGTGTTTGGAAGGGTGGAGTTTATGGCAAGGATTATTGCAATTGCGAATCAAAAGGGTGGTGTCGGAAAGACGACCACTGCGATCAATCTTTCTGCATGCCTGGCAGAAAAGAATCGTAAGGTATTAACGATTGATATTGATCCGCAGGGAAATACCTCAAGTGGGCTCGGTATAGATAAAAGTAAATTAAAAAATACAATATATCAGATGATTATTGGTGAATGTTCTTTAGCTGATTGTAAAATTAGTACACCAATTGAGCATCTTGACATACTACCCTCTAATGTTAATTTGGCTGGCGCTGAGATTGAATTAATCGGTGTGAAAGATAGAGAATACATATTAAAAAAGCATATAGCGGAAATACGTGATGATTATGACTTTATTATTATTGATTGTCCGCCTTCTTTAAATACTCTTACTGTAAACGCTATGACTACAGCGGATACGGTATTAGTACCTATTCAATGTGAGTTTTATGCTTTGGAAGGATTAACACAGTTAATTCATACAATCAATCTAGTTAAACAAAGATTGAATCCACATCTTGAGATGGAAGGTGTTGTATTCACTATGTATGATGCAAGAACAAATTTATCACTTCAGGTAGTTGAAAACGTTAAGAATAATTTAAAGCAAAACATATATAAGACGATAATTCCTAGAAATGTTCGTTTAGCTGAGGCCCCAAGTCATGGGCTACCAATTAATATATATGATCCAAAATCAGCAGGTGCTGATGGATATCGGCAATTAGCAATGGAGGTAATCGAGAAGGAAGAGTCAGATGCTTATGCTAAAAATGAAATAAGTGAACTTAAATATAGAAAAAAGTAATCATAATATAATTAGTATTAAGAGGAGGTATATTATGCCTGTAAAAAAAGGTCTGGGAAAAGGTCTCGACATTATGATACCTGAGAAGATAGAAAGTGCTGAAGAAAAAGTTGAGAATGTTTCACGTGAAACAATGATACATATTAATGATATCGAACCAAATAGATTGCAACCTCGAAAGAAGTTTGACGAGGATTCTCTACAAGAGCTAGCGGATTCAATCAAGCAATTTGGTGTAATACAACCGTTGATTCTTCAGAAGAACGGTCGTCTATATGAAATTATTGCTGGCGAAAGAAGATGGAGAGCCGCTAGAATAGCAGGTCTTAAAGAAGTACCTGCTATTATAAAGGATTATACACCACAAGAAATAGTTGAGATTGCATTAATTGAGAATATACAACGTGAAGATCTTAATCCGATAGAAGAAGCTCAAACATATCAACGCTTAATTAATGAGTTTCAATTAAAGCAGGATGAAGTGGCTGAACGTGTTTCAAAAAGCCGTGTTGCTGTTACAAATTCTATGCGATTACTGAAATTGGATGAAAGAGTTCAGCAGATGATTATTGATGATATGATTGCAAGTGGTCATGCCCGTGCTTTGATACCAATTGAAAATGGAGATAAGCAGTATCATACAGCGTGTAAAGTTTTTGATGAAAAACTTAGTGTACGAGAGACAGAGAAGCTGGTAAAAAACATACTAAATGAAAAGTCTCATAAGGAGATAGCAGTTACACAAGAAGACGATTTTATATTTCGTAATTTGGAAGATAAGATTAGGAGCATAGTTGGAACAAAGGTTTCTATACATAAAAAGAATAATAATAAAGGTTCAATAGAAATAGAATACTATTCTTCAGAGGAACTAGAAAGAATTATTGATATGTTTGAAACAATGAAATAAAAATAGCTTCGTAAACAAATGAAAAATATGTAAATATATGTATGTTAAAATGATTAAAAGGTACTTTATGGAGGAAATATAATGAATTTATCAGAAATCATCAGTAGTTATAACGACTATATTATTTTGGGTTTAACAATTCTATCTCTACTGCTGCTAATATTTATACTTATATTATCGATGAAGCAGAGTAAGCTGAATAAGAAATATAAAAAATTTATGGCGGGAGCAACAGGCGAGAATCTTGAGGGACAAATTTTAGCCAGGTTTACTGATATTGATCAATTAAAAGCAGATTCAAAATTCCTAAATGAAGAATTAGACAAGGTTAAGGAAAATCTACTAATAACCTATCAGAAGGTTGGAGTTGTAAAATATGATGCATTTAAAGAGATGGGTGGTAAATTAAGCTTTGTATTAGCTTTATTAGATAAGAATAATAACGGTGTACTTCTTAATTCGGTTCATAGCAGTAGAGAAGGCTGTTATACCTATTTAAAGGAAATTATAAAAGGGGAATCCTTTTTAGAATTATCAGAAGATGAGAAGAAGGCACTAAATCAGGCTTTAAGTAGTAATAACTTTATGGAATAATCAATAGATTGATCAATATTAACCATTGCAATAGCTATATATGATATAGCGGAAAGGGTACTGACATGAAGCATGCAGGAACAAAGGTGATTGAGACGAATAGGCTTATTCTTAGACCTTTCACTCTGGAAGATGCACCAGCTATGTATGATAATTGGGCTAGTGACAATGATGTTACAAAATATCTTACCTGGCCAACGCACCAAAGTATGGAGATATCAGAAAAAGTAATTAGAAGCTGGATATCAGAGTATGTGAAGGATGATTATTATCAATGGTGCATAGAATGGAAAGCTACTCACGAAGCCATTGGCAGTATCAGTGTCGTTCATATCAATGATGTAACAGAAGCGGTTGAAGTTGGATATTGTATTGGGCAACAATTTTGGAATTTAGGTATTACAAGTGAAGCACTTTTAGCTATTGTTCAATTCTTCTTTGAAGAGGTAGGTGTTAATCGAATTGAAGCAAGGCATGATATAAACAACCCCAATTCAGGTAAGGTTATGAAGAAATGTGGTTTTGAAGAAGAGGGGATACATAGAAAGGCAGATAAAAATAACTCTGGTATTTGTGATATAGCTCACTACGGAATTTTGGCTGCTGATTATTGGAAGAGTTAAAACCATGGAAGACTGCTTCGGTGTTATAGTGTTATCATGAATATAAAAGGAGCTCAGAGTATTTACTCCGAGCTCCTTTTCTGCATCCACAGTGGATACTATTCCCCACTACACTGATGGGTTTATTATTTGTCTTTCTTAGGTACATTTCCTTTACCATAGTAAGAAGTAAGATATAGATCTTCCAATTCTGATACATAAGGAAGTCTGGGATTAGCTGTAGTACATTGATCACCAAATGCGAGATCAGCCAGTATAGGAGCCTTATTCAGGAAGTCTTTTTCATCTATTCCGTATTCCTGTAGAGTGGAAGGAATATCTAAGTGCTTATTCAGTTCTTCTACATCCTTTGCTAACATCTCAACCGCATCTGCATTATTTTTCGGGTTCTTTCCAAGTTTCTTCATTAACTCAAAGATTTTGTCACCTACGATATAGCTTTCGTATTTCGGGAAGGAAGTTACCTTAGTCGGGCAATCTACACCATTATAACGAATAACATGAGGCAGAAGGATTGCATTTGCACAACCGTGAGGGATATGATACTCACCGCCAAGCTTGTGAGCTAAGGAGTGGTTAATACCGAGGAATGCATTGGTGAAGGCCATTCCTGCGATAGTAGAGGCATTGTGCATTTTCTCACGTGCTATCGGACTCTCAGCACCTTTATCATATGATTCCTTGAGGTATTTGAATACTAAATCAATAGCATGGATTGCAAGAGCATCCGTATAGTCAGAAGCGACAACAGAGATGTAAGCTTCGATTGCATGTGTTAATACGTCCATTCCGGTCCAAGCGGTTGATTTCTTAGGTACACTCATTACAAAGTCAGGATCAATGATGGCAACATCCGGTGTTAATTCATAGTCTGCTAAAGGATATTTCTTGTTTTCTTTCTTGTCAGAAATAACTGCGAAGGAGGTAACCTCAGAGCCGGTTCCGGAAGTAGTAGGAATAGCTACGAACTGAGCCTTCTTACCAAGAGTCGGGAACTTATAGGTACGCTTGCGGATATCAAGGAATTTTAAAGACATGTTCTTGAAATCAGCAGTGGGATCTTCATAGAAAAGCCACATTCCTTTTGCCGCGTCAATTGCAGAACCACCACCAAGAGCGATGATTACATCGGGTTTAAATTTATTCATTTCCTCAACACCCTTAAGAATAGTATCAAGGCTCGGATCGGGCTCAACCTGGTCAAAAATCTCACAATGAACATAATCAGGACGTTTTCTTAATTGATATAATACCTTGCTTACATAACCTAACTGAGTCATGGACGGATCGGTAACGATGAAGGCTTTCGTGATGTTAGGCATTTTAGCTAAATAAGCAGTTGAGCCAGACTCAAAATAAATCTTACTCGGAACCTTAAACCATTGCATATTATTTCTCCTCTTAGCTACGCGCTTATAATTAACCAAATCGACAGCGGATACATTGTGTGTGGTAGAATTACCACCGTAAGAACCACAGCCTAAGGTAAGAGAAGGCATATTTGTATTATATAAATCACCGATAGCACCATGTGTTGAAGGTGAGTTAACAAGGATACGGCCGGTTCTCATTCTTGCTGAAAATGTCTTAATAACTGTATCATCATTGGAGTGAATTACTGAAGAGTGACCCAATCCGCCAAGCTCAATCATCTTCTCGCAGAGCTGGAAGCCCTTCTCAAGATTCTGTGCTTTGATAACAGCAAGTACTGGTGATAATTTCTCTTTTGATAGAGGATACTCCGGTCCAACACCATCAAGCTCAGTACATAAGATCTTAGTTGTAGCAGGGATTGTAATACCAGCCAGAGCAGCGATGGCGGCAGGGGATTGACCTACGATGGCAGCATTAACAGCGCCGGTTTTACTATTAATTACTATGGGCTCAAGAAGCTTGATCTCTTCCTTGGTAGCAAAGTAGCAGCCACCCTTCTTCATGAGATCTACTACTTCATTATATACAGGAGCTTCGATGATGGCAGCCTGCTCAGATGCACAGATCATACCATGATCAAAGGATTTGGATAAAATCAGGTCGTTAACAGCACGCTTTAAATTTGCTGATTTTTCAATAAAGCAAGGAACATTACCAGGTCCAACACCAAGTGCCGGTTTACCACAGGAATAAGCCTGCTTAACCATACCGGAACCACCGGTTGCTAAAATCATGGACACATCAGGATGATTCATTAGCTCTCTGGTAGCATCGATGGAAGGATACTCAATCCATTGGATACAGTTCTTCGGAGCACCAGCTTTTATTGCTGCATCATATAAGGTTTTAGCTGCTTCCTTGGAGCATTGCTGAGCACTGGGATGGAAGCCGAATATAATGGGATTTCTGGTCTTAATACAGGTAATGCACTTGAACATGGTAGTAGAGGTGGGATTGGTAACCGGTGTTACACCAGCAACGATACCTACGGGCTCAGCCACAATCATGTAGTCCTCTTCTTCATTGTCTTCGATTATACCTACCGTCTTCTGATATTTAATAGAATGCCATACATATTCAGTAGCAAATATATTCTTTGTTATCTTGTCTTCATAAATACCTCTTTTGGTTTCTTCTACTGCCATCTTTGCAAGAACCTGTTGCTTTGCAAGTCCAGCCAGAGCCATCTCGTGTACTATATTATCAACTGTCTCCTGATCAAGGGATAAGAAATCATTTAATGCAGTAAGAGCGTTTTTTACTAATTGATCAACGTGTTCTTTCGCTGTAGGTTGCTGTAATTCCTTCGACATAATAATCCTCCTTTTGATTGTTAAAAATTTAACATATTGGTGATGAGTAAAATATAACATGAAAATAATCTTTTGTAAATACATTTGTTAAAAAAATAACAATCAAAAAATAGATCCATTTTAAGTGGAAATTATAAATAATATACAATAGATGTAAGTTTATACAAGAACGTAATGAAAAATGCATAATTGCCTTATATCAATAAAAAAATTTTTGTGCGTTAGTGCTTAATATCTGTTATAATCATGTAGTTACATCGTACGATTGAAAAAGGAGACTGAATATTAGACTATATAAGTGTGAATTATTAATTCATAATTCACACCACCAAGTTTGTGCCTGTGAAATCCTCGGCACTAAAACTAAAATAAATAGGGATGATTTTTATAGTGTAAATTAAGGATTGATATTTACTAAGATTTGATACAACTAGGAATACGTTTAAATATGATAAAGTGAGCTGAAAGGAGATTATTATGAGAATTATCTCATTGGACGCAGTAAAGGGATACGAATTATTAGCTAAGGATATATTTACAGCCAGTGATTCGTTATTATTACCTGCTGGGACAATGATTAAAAAGGAATATGTTAAGAGGCTTAAAGAGCTGGATATAGAATACATATATATAGAAGATGACCTTTCGCAGGGTGTGAATCTAACAAATAGTCTCGAATTGCAGATTAAGGAACAATGTCAGGATGCAGTGAGAGATCTTCTGATTAAATACTCCTATAATGAGCATGGTGAGCTGGAGGATATTAAGGCGGTTGCGGATGAGATCATTCACGATATTATGGATGAGCCAGAGGTGATTTATAATTTATCCAGTATTCGGGATAAGAGTGACAACACATACTCTCATTCCTTGAACGTATGTGCGCTATCGGTTATCCTTGCATTTAAAATGAAGTTACCTATAGCTAAAATTCGTGAAATTGCAATTGGCAGCTTACTTCATGATATAGGCTTTACCTATATCAGTCCGGAGTATTATAATCTTAATCTGGATACCTGTTCTGACAAAGAGAGGAGAGAGATAAAGAAGCATATTATCTATGGTTATTCGGCAATCGAGAAGATGGATTGGCTATCCTCAACGGCGAAGGATATTATTATCGGTCATCATGAACGGTTAGACGGAAGCGGCTACCCATTCCACTTGAAGGCAGGACGTATTAAAATAGGTAGTAGGATTGTTGCTGTATGCGATGAATTTGACAGTAGGGTATACGGTAATTATGTTTCAAGAATGAAGGTTCATGATGCAATTGATTATATAGTAAGTCAGGTAGGTGTCCTATTTGATTTTAGCGTTGTAAAAGCATTTGTTGACTCAGTTGCAGCGTATCCAACGGGAAGCTTGGTGCGGACGAATGAAGGGGAGGTGGGAATCGTGCTGAGACAGAATCCCCAATGTCCTACCCGACCGATCATTCGTATTGTAGAAGACAAGAAAGGGAAGAAACCGGAGAATTGGATTGAGAAGAATTTGACAAAGGAGCTAACTTTATTTATTACGGATACCCTTGATATGTAATAATATGGGCATTAATAGGGTGCAATGTAAATAAATAGATAACTTTGGATTTTCGTGGATTTTTGACCTAAATCATTGCCTTATTGTATAGGACGTACGCACCTTTTGATTAAGAGACAGGAGAGAAGTTAAGAATTAGAGAGAGAGTAGTTTTTTGCGAATATATGCTACTTGCGTACCGTATTAAAATATGATATAAATAATTATTACATGAAATATGGTCAAAACACGTAAAATATATTAACTTTAGCCCATATTCGGAATGGATAGAATGGAAGTGATATAATGCATAGTTATTTGAGAGCAATTGGTTTTAGTAATATAAATACACGCACGGAATTGGAGCAGTTATTAAGTCATGCTTTATCGAAGCCTAAGAAGCAGCGTACAGTACAAATAAGTAATAATACCGGCTTATCAGAGATTACCACGGAATATGGAGACGGATTAGGTATAACAATTCGTGGTGAACAGGATGAGAATGGTAAATTTCATATGGAACATTATTTTCCGACTTTGAATGGATTATTTGTTAGTACCCGAGAAGAGGTCGGAATTAATAAGAGAGTTGATTCTGATGCATATACAGGAATGTGCGATGATTTCCGCATTGGTGTCTCCTTGATCTTCTATTTACAGAATGTGGTTGAATATCTGGAAAAGAAAAACCAAAATATGCCAATGAGTACTTCCTTTCCGATTACTCTTGCAGCCTTATCTTTAGAGGGAAGAATTTTGCTTCCAATTGAGATGGATGAAGTACAGGTCCGAAATATAACAGCTGAGACAAAGCACAGAAATAATCTGATTGCCGAAGCAAAGAAGGGGAATCAGGATGCGATTGACAGTCTGACCATTGATGATATTGATACGTATGCTATGATATCAAGAAGAGCAAAGAAGGAAGATGTATATTCCATCGTGGACACCTCTTTCATCCCTTTTGGTTCAGAATCAGATAACTACAGCATAATTGCAACCATCATTGAAAGCAGTGAAATTATTAATGAATACACGAAAGAGGAAGTATATGATCTGCAATTAGTATGTAATGATATTACCTTCCGTCTATGCATTAATAAACAGGATCTACTCGGAGAACCTATGATTGGCCGTAGATTCAAAGGAAACATCTGGATGCAGGGCTGTATCGGTTTTTCTGAGCAGACGAAGGAGTAATATTTTATTTAGATTATTGACTTAGCGTGCAGGAAATAGTAGAATAGATACGTTGCATGCGTAACGGATACATTCGTGGAATGCATGCTAATGAAATAAAATAAGTGCCCTCATAGTTAAATGGATATAATAAGCCCCTCCTAAGGGCTAGTTGCAGGTTCGATTCCTGCTGGGGGTGTCTAAGGTAAGAGGTTTTCACATATGTGAAAGCCTCTTTTTATGTAATACGAGGAAATATGCTATTCATATAGATATACTTTACGAAAACCATAATAAAAGTTTGCAGGTAATTTGGCTCTTTGTCAAGAGTTGGGGTGGAATTCTCTGAATCCCTCACAAACACTTGATGAAGAGCTATTTTAATGTTTTAGATTCTATAAACAGTTTTTGGGTGCACTTAATAAGCCTGCCTAATTTT